>JBGOVO010000095.1:0-11225 GCA_041478145.1 Methylomirabilia bacterium | reverse complement strand
CGTCGCGCTGGAGGATCGGGATCGCGGTGTAGGACTGCCACGCCTCGTGGACCAGCGGGGCGCCCGGGGCGAGCGCCGCGGCCAGGTCGAGCACGGGCGCGAGGGGCTCGTAGACCGCCTCGATGGCGGCCAGCGCCGCCTCCGCCGCCTCGAGCGTGACCGCGGCGACGGCGGCCACGGGCTGGCCGACGTAGCGCACGATGTCCGAGGCGAAGACCGGCTCGTCCTTCACCGCGGCCCCGTAGCGCACGTCGGGGGCGTCGCTCGCGGTGATGACCGCGCGCACCCCGGCCATGCCCGCCGCGCGGGCGGTGTCGAGCCGGACGAGGCGGGCGTGCGGCTCGGTGCTCCGGAAGACCTTGCCGTACAGCATGCCGGGCAGGGCGAAGTCCGCGGCGTAGACGGCGCTGCCCGTCACCTTGCCCGGCGCGTCGAGGCGCGGCAGCGAGTGGCCGACGACCCGCGTGGCGCCGCTCACGACGCCACCGTCCCGGCCGCCATGCGGTCCGACGCGGCCAGCACCGCGTCGACGATCTTCTGGTACCCCGTGCACCGGCACAGGTTGCCGGCCAGCGCCTCGCGGATCTGGGCTTCGCTCGGCTGTGGATGCTCGTCGAGGTAGGCCTTGGCCGAGAGGATCATGCCCGGGATACAGTAACCACACTGCACCGCGCCGTGGTCGATGAAGGCCTGCTGCAAGGGGTGCATCGTGCCGGCGGGCGTCCGCCCCTCGCCAGCCGGCGCCAGCCCCGAGCCAGCCGGCGCCAGCCCTTCAATAGTCGTGATCGCGCGGCCCTGGGCCGCCACCGCCAGGTACAGGCACGAGTTCACCGCGAGGCCGTCGATCAGCACCGTGCAGACCCCGCACTCCGCGTCGAGGCAGTTGGTCTTCGTCCCGGTGAGACCGAGCTCCGAGCGCAGCACGTCGAGCAGCGTGCGGTCGGCCTCGACGAGCGCCTCGTGGCTCTCGCCGTTGATCTCGAGGGTGATCGCGATCTTAGCCATCGGCTCCCCCGTCTAGGCAGCCAGCCGCGCGCGCTCGACGCAGCGGGCGAGGGCGCGCCGGACCAGCACGCCGACCAGATGCTGCCGGAACGCAGCCGAAGCCCGCACGTCGTCGATGGGACGACACGCCGCCCGCGCCGCCGCCGCGGCCCGCTCGAACGTCTCCGGACCGACCGGCTGGCCTTCGAGCGCGCGCTCCGCCTCGTGCGCCCGGACCGCGGTGGGGGCGACGGCGCCGAGGGCGATGCGCGCCTCCAGGCAGCGCTCCAGGCTCGCGTCCAGCGTGAGCCGCGCGGCCACGCACGCCACCGAGATCTCCATCGCGCGCCGCCGGCCCGCCTTCAGGAAGGCGGTGGCCGCGCGCGGCGGCAGCGCGGGCAGGCTCACCCGGGTCAGCAGCTCGTCGGCCCGCCGCGCCGTCCGGTTGGGTCCGAGGAGAAAGCGCTCGACGGGCAGCTCCCGCTCGCCGGCGGGTCCGAGCAGCGTCACCGCCCCGTCGAGGGCGAGCAGGCACGGCACCAGGTCCGCGGCCGGCGAGCCGTTCACGAGATTGCCGCCCACCGTGGCGACGTTGCGCACCTGGTGGCCCCCGATCACCTCGGCGCCCTCGACGAGACAGCGGAGCGCGCCGGCCAGCGCCGGCGTCCGCTCGATCGAGCGATGGGTGACGCGAGCGCCGAGCGTGATCCGTCCGTTGACCTCGATGCCAGCGAGGCCGGGAACCCGGTGGAGACCGACCACGTGGCGCGGGGCGATCCGCCCGCGCTCGATCTGGACGAGCAGGTCGGTGCCGCCGGCCAGGAAGCTCGCCTCCGCACCGAAGCGCGCGGCCAGGGCGACCGCGTCCTGCAGGCTCTCGGGCTGGTGGTACTCGAAGCGGCTCACGCGGTGAAGTCCTTCGCGTTGACGTGGGGCGGCCAGATCGACGCGAGCCGCTCCCCGGCCTCCATCAGTCGGGGAGCGAGCGCGTGCAGCCGATCGAGCGAGAGCCGGTAGGCCGGACCGGAGAGCGCGACGGCGCCCACCATCGCGCCCTCTCGCCTGATCGGCGCCGCGATGGCCCGACCGCCCTCGGCCAGCTCCTCGTCGGCCAGGGCGTAGCCCGCGGCGCGGATGCGCTCGAGCTCCTTGCGGAGCTCGCTCATCGCGGTGATGGTCCCGGGGGCGACGGCCGGGAGACGACGGCCGAGCACGCGGGACAGCTCCTTGGCCGGCAGCGTGGCGAGCCAGAGCTTGCCCGCCGCGGTCGCGTGCAGGGGGACCCAGACGCCGACGAGCGGCAGGAGGCGGATGCTCTGCCCGCGGCCCTCGGCCTTGGCCACGAACAGCACCTGGTCGCCGTCGACCACGGCGAGCTGGACGAGCTCGTCGGTCTCGTCGGCCAGCTCCTGCAGCACGGGCAGGAAGACCCGCGGCATCCCCGCCTGGTCGGCATGGCCGAAGGCCAGGGCGAGCAGCCGCCACGTCAGCACGAAGCGGCCGCTCGCCGCGTCCTGTCGGACGTAGTGGCGGCGCTCCAGCGTGCCCAGCATCTTCGAGATGGTCCCCTTCCCGCAGCCAATGGCGCGGCTCAGGTCCCTGACGCTGATGCCGTCGGGACTGATGGCCAGTGACTCCAGGACCTGCATGGCCCGAACGATTCCCGCGACCTCGCGCGCCACTGGGCAGGGGCCCTCAAAGGAGAAAACTTAGAAACCGCGTTTCGAATTTATAACCGCGGCGCCACAGGATGTCAAGCGAGCTCCGGACATGCGCGGAGGTCTGAACCTGTGCTCAAATACCGACGCGGAGGTGACCGCATGGACCTGTTGGTGCGTGGACGACACGTGATCACGGACCCGGCCGCGGCGGATGCGGGCATCCGCGGCGACGCCGCGGTGCTCGTCTCGGGCTCCCGGATCGCCGCCGTCGGCGAGTGGCGCAGCCTCCGCCGCCGCCACCCGAGCGCGCGCGTCGTGGGCAACGGCAAACAGCTGCTGATGCCGGGCCTGATCGACGCGCATAGCCACGGCCGCGCGCTCAGCCCTATCCAGAAAGGCGTGCTCAACGACTACCTCGAGAACAACCTGCTCGATTGGGCCTTCATGCCGGTGTTCGACCCGGAGCTCACCGCCGCCCTCGGCGCCTGGCGACACCTGCGCAGCGGCTGCACGACGATTCACCACATGGGCTTCGACACGGACGGCCCGCACGCGCGCGCCCGCTCCGAGACGGCCATCCGCACCTATCTCCGGTGCGGGATCCGTCTGGCGTTCGCCCCGGGCGTGCGGAACGTCGACAAGCTCGTGCTGGACGGCCAGGCCTTCCTCGGCACGCTGCCGCCGGATCTCAAGGCGTTCGCCGAGCCCCTGGTCCACCTCGACAGCGAGCGGATGGAAGAGGAATACTTCGCGCTCTTCGCGCATCTGCACGGGCGCTTCGCGTCCGATGACACCCGCGTCCTCCTCTCGCCGAGCTGGGCCCAGGCGTGCACGGAGCCCTTCCTGCTCCGGGCCAAGGCGACCGCGGATCGGCTGGGCAAGCTGCCGATCCACATGCACTGCGTGCAGACGCCGATCCAGAAGGCGTTCTCGTTCCGCAAGTACGGCAAGAGCGCGGTGGCGTGGCTCGACGAGCTGGGGCTGGTCGACGAGAACCTCGTGCTCGGTCACGCGATCTGGGTGACCGAGGAGGACATCGACCGGCTCGCCACGCGGCGCGCGTCGGTCACCACCCACCCGAGCTGCAACCTCGGAATGCGCAACGGGCTGGCGCCGATCTACGCCATGCATCGGCGCGGAGTGAACGTCGCGCTCGGGCTCGACGACAAGACGATCAACGACGACGAGGACGCGGTGATGGAGCTGCGCATGCTGCACAAGCTCCACCGGGTCCCCGACTACGACCTGCGCACGCCGGCCCTCACCGCCGCCGAGGTCCTGGCCATGGGGACCCTCAACGGCGCGCGGGCGGTCGGGTTCGCCGGCCAGATCGGCGCGCTCCGACCCGGGATGAAGGCGGACATGATCCTCGTCAACCTCGACCGGGTCCTCCACGATCCCTGGCTCACCGCGGAGCTGCCCATCGCGGAGGCCTTCATCCACCGCGCGATGGGACAGGACGTGGATACGGCGATCGTCGGCGGCCGCGTCGTGATGGAGGACCGGCGCATGACCACGCTCGACGTGGACGCCCTCTACCGCGAGGTCCGGAAGGCCGCGCGCGCCATCTCCCCCAAGCAGCGGCGCCACGCCCTGATGCTGCGGCGACTCAAGCCCTACTACCAGGCGTGGTACAACGCCTGGCTCACGCCGAACGACGTCGAGCCCTACTACGTGCTGAACAGCCGCGCGTGAGCGCCGACCGAGCGTCCCAGCCGTCAGGGAAGGAGACCGAAATGGAACTGCACGGACAGATCGCCATCGTCACCGGCGCCGGCCGCGGGATCGGCCGCGCCACCGCGCTCGAGCTGGGCCGGATGGGCGCCGACGTCGTCGTCGCGGAGCTCGACAAGCCGGGGGCCGAGCGCACCGCCGCGGAGGTGACCGCGCTCGGACGGCGCGCCCTCGCCGTGCCGACCGACGTCACCCGACGGGCCGACCTCGCCGCCATGGTCGAGCGGACCCGCGCCGCCTTCGGTCGCCTCGACATCCTGGTGAACAACGCGGGGATCTACCGGGCCGCCTCGACGCTGCAGGTCACGGAGGACCACTGGGACGCGGTGCTGACCATCAACGCCAAGGCGGTCTTCTTCGCGAGCCAGGCCGTGCTGCCGACCATGATCGCGCAGAAGAGCGGGGTGATCGTCAGCCTGGCCTCGATGGCCGGCAAGATCGGCAGCGCCAACAACCTGCCCTACAACGCGAGCAAGGCGGCGGTGATCAGCATCACCAAGAGCCTGGCCCTCGCCCACGCCGCCGACGGCATCCGGGTGAACTGTGTCTGCCCGGGCTTCGTGGAGACCGACATGTGGACGAGCGTGTCCACCGAGCTCGGCGCGTTGACCGGCGTGCCGGCGGCGGAGTTCACCCGCCGGCGTCTGGCCAGCGTTCCCCTGGGCCGGATGGAGCGGCCGGAAGACGTGGCCAGCGTGATCGGCTTCCTCGCCTCAAGCCGAGCCGGCTACATGACGGGCCAGGCTCTCAGTGTCGACGGCGGCCTCGTCATGCACTAACAGCCCGATGAACCAATCGCATCCAAGACACATCAATTTTGAATCCGCGCCCAATTTCAGGGACCTCGGCGGATACAAGACGCGGGACGGGCGCGCCGTGTCGTGGAGGCGGCTTTTCAGAAGTGCAACGTTGCATTCCATGAACCGACCGGATATTGCCAGGCTCAAAGAGGACATCCGCCCCAGGGCGGTCAT
Organism: Methylomirabilia bacterium; assembly: GCA_041478145.1. GTDB lineage: Bacteria > Methylomirabilota > Methylomirabilia > Rokubacteriales > CSP1-6 > CAMLFJ01. The sequence goes on along the minus strand of JBGOVO010000095.1, from coordinate 5,872 downwards.
AGACCTTGGAACTCCGAGAGAGCCGAACAGACAGCGGGAAATCAGCTTCCTCGGTGAAATGGGCGCGCGGTATCACAACGTACCCTTCAGACCTGATTCGGTTGACTACCTGAAGCAAGAAACGGAGCTTTTCCGCGATGCGACCGATATGGGAGAGCTTTATCTGTACCGCATTCGCCACCCGGAATTCGGCAAAAGGCTGGTGGACTCGCTGGAGCTGATTGCCGACCGGAACAATCACCCGCTGGTATTCCACTGCAGGGTGGGCAAGGACAGGACCGGCGTGCTCGCGGCCATGCTCCTGGCGGCTGCGGGCGTGATGGACGAGGACATCATCCACGACTACACTCTCTCAGCCCCGTTCATGCCGGAAATCCGGGACCGCACGAGAAACGACCCCGCCATCCCGCCGGAAGCCAAAGAGCTGCCTGATTTCCACTGGGAGGCCTCGGCTGAATCCCTGGCGCGTTTTCTTGCGCTGCTCCGCCGGGAATACGGCTCGGCCGCGGGCTATCTCGAGGCGCAAGGCGGAGACAATTCGCTGCCCCAGCGGCTGGAAGAGGCTTTGTTGGTCTAGCAGCCCGTGGCTGAACCGCATTCTCCCTCAACCACGGGCTGCTAAGGCGGGGGCACGGGCGCTCAGGCGACGCCGAGATACGCGCGCTGGACGTGCGGGCTCGTGACTGCCGGGAGTCTAGGCTGGCCATGTGGTGATGTCAAAGGGCGTCCGCCATGCGCAGGCGCTGATCCTACTTGTCATCTTCGTCAGGATCCCCGGCGCCAGGACCAGGACCCCGTCCGTGACCGACGACGGCGAGGAGGAAGCCCAGAGTCATGGCCGCCGTGGCGATCAGAAAGACGACCAGACCCAGCTGGCAACCGGGGTCGCTCCAGGTCTTGCTCGCCAGCCAGCCAAGGACGACGCCAACGCCAACGAGCCCGGCGTCTCTCATCCTGGAGCCCTCCCGAAAGAGACGGTCGGCGCCCTTGGGTTCAGGCACCGCGCTCGCGCTCGGCGCGGAGCGCAGCGGCCATGACACCGAGAAACCCCTCCACCTCGGCGTCGCCGATGGGCGTCGACAGGCAGCCGAGGCCCGTCGTCGAGATCAGCACACCGTGGTCCAGGAGGAAGCGCACGATGCGGTCCAGGCGCGCCGCCTCGGCCGTGTCGTGCCGGCTGCTGCGATAGTCCACCCGCGCCCGGTCGCTCGGATGCACCCTGAACAGAGACCCCACCCCCGTGACGGACCCGGGGATCCCGGCGTCCTTGAAACACGCGGCGACGCTGTCCCGAACCTTGGCCCCGAGCTCGGCGAGGCGGTCGAAGGCCGGCCGGTCCATCAGCCGCATCGCGGCCAGCCCCGCGGCCATGGTGACGGGGTTGGCGTTGAACGTGCCGGCGTGCGGCACCCTGGGCGTGCCCCCGCTCGGGTCGAACACCGCCATCACGTCGGCCCGCCCGCCGACGGCCCCCACCGGGAAGCCCCCGCCGATGATCTTGCCGAGCGAGGTGAGATCCGGGTTGACGCCGAAGTAGCCCTGGGCGCCGTGATACCCGATGCGGAAGGAGATCACCTCGTCGAAGATCAGCACGATGCCGTGGGCGGCCGTCACCGCGCGCAGGCTCTCGAGCAGCTCGCGGCTCGCCGGCATGAGCCCGGCCCGGTTGGGCACGGGGTCCACGATGACGGCGGCCAGCTCGCGAGCGTGCTGCTCGATCCGGCGCACCGCCATCGCCGGGTGATTGAACGGCAGCACCACGACGTCGGTGAGGACGGAGGGCGGCGTCCCCTGCGCGTAGGCCACGCTGGCCGGCTCGGCGAGCGAGCCCCAGTTCTCGGGCGTGGAGCTCAGGCTCACCTCCGCGTAATCGTAGGAGCCGTGATAGGCCCCCTCGAACTTGGCGATCTTCGACCGCCCGGTGAAGCCGCGGGCGCCCTTGATCGCCATCATCACCGCCTCGGTCCCGGAATTGGTGAAGCGTACCTGGTCGAGCGCCGGCAGGCGCTCGACCAGGAGCGCCGCCAGCTCCACCTCTTCGGGGGTGGGCAGCGGGAAGGAGCTGCCGCGGGCGAGCCGGGCCGAGGCCGCCTGCGTGATGGCCGGGTGCGCGTGGCCGTGGATCAGCGAGGTGTAGTTGTTGAGCAGGTCGAGCCGGCGGTCGCCGTCGACATCGACCAGCCAGCAGTCCTGTCCCTCCGCCGCGTAGGGGGGATAGGGCGCCATGAACACCGACGTGCGGGAGTTGCCGCCGGGCATCACGGACCGGGCCTGGCGGTGGAGCCGGGCCGCCTTCGAGTCCGGGTCCGCGTAGCGTCGGGTGACGGGAAGCGTCTTACTTGCCGACGCGGGCATGGGCATCCTCCTGGAAGAGCTCGACGCGGCCGCTCACGTTATCGGTCAGCGCGAAGACCTCGTAGAGCTCGATCTGCGGGCGCATGCCATAGCGCTCGACGATGCCGTCGAGCCACGCTCCGCCGTAGAAGATCCGGGCGTCCTCGCGAGTCTCCCACTGATAGACGCCGCCCGCCCAGCCGCTCTCGCTCCAGATGAAGTGCTTGCTGATCAGTCCCTTCACGTGCTGAAACCCGGGCGCGATCTTGTGAAAGTGCTCGCGGCAGGCGGCGTGGTCGACGTGGGGCGGTAGCTGGTAGCGGACGGTGGCGGTGATCATCTGGCCGTCCGGGGGGCGGTCCGGGCGAGCACCTCGGCCGCGGCCTTCTCCACGACCGTGCCCTTGAAGAAGTCCGGGTTCACCTCGCCCCAGAAGCGCACCGCGTTCTCGAACATGAAGTCGCGGAAGTCGTCGTCGGTGATGAGCCCGTGCTCGACCATCTCGTACGCCTCCGGCACGACCCCGGCCATGTCGGGGACGTCGAAGTGGCCGATATCGGAGCTGAAGAGCGTGTTGAGGCGGGCGCCCATCGGGCTCATCTTGCGGTTGAACGCCCACGCGTTGGTCGGATCGTCGGCCTCGCAGCCGAAGTAGAAACGCGGCGCGAAGAGGTCGAGGAGGTCCCTCTTGCTCCGGATCCCGCATCGCGAGTAGTCGTCCAGGTCCGCGACGCCGCCGGTGCCGTCCCCATTGTCGTCCAGCCCCTCCCCGCGGCGGACCAGCTCCACCACCGCCTCTCGCCCGTACGTCGTGGCCAGCTCCAGCAGCCGGGCCCGATCGAGGTTGCCCGGCTTCGTGTTCTCGATCCCCTCGGGGTTGCGCTTTTCCCAGTGGCCGATGAGGTCGGCCAGGAGCATGGAGGCCCAGCCCACCCCGCCCTCCAGGAAGGCAAAGTTCAGGTCCGGGAAGCGCCGGGTGATACCGCCGAAGAAGAGCGCCTTGCAGAGGGCGTGGCCGGCGGAGGCAAAGTGGCCGATGTGGTTGTAGCAGAAGTTCGACGGCGAGTTGCGCAGGAGGATCGAGCGCGCCCCGTTGTGAAAGCTCGGCGCGATGCGCAGCTCGCGGCACTTCTGCCACACCGGGTCGTAGTCGTAGGGGCTATCGATGCCGAGCACGTCGTACCACTCGATGAGCTTCGAAGCCTCGGGGTGCTCCTCGGCCAGCGCGGGCACCGGGCGGCGGACGAGGCCGCCCATCATGACGACCCGGAGGCCGAGCTGCTTCGACGCGAACTCGAGCTCCTCGATCGCCTCCTCCGGCGTGTGCACGGGAATGATCGCGGCCGGGATGATCCGGTCGTTGAGCTCACGGAACTGGTCGGCCGTGAACACATTGTAGGCACGGCAGAGCGCGCGGCGAAGCCGGGCGTCCGGCACGCGGTGGTAGCCGAGACCGTTGGTGGGATAGATGACGGCGAAGTCGAGGCCCAGATCGTCGAGCCGCTCGTACATGAGGCGCGGCAGCATCGCGGTCGCCCGGTCGAGCGTGTTCTTGGTCGGCAGGAACCAGAAGGCCTCCTGGCCGATCCGGCGCCGGCTCCGCTCCGCCACGGACATCCCGAGCGAGGCGGGGATACGCCGGCTGGCGAAGTCCAGGGCCTCGACGGCGGTGTCGCCGCCGATGCGCCGGAACTCCTCGCGCATGTGCGGCAGGTACTCGACCCAGTGACCGTCGGCGTCGATGATCGGGTGGGACAGGCTGGCGTGGAGCTTCCGGGCCTCGGTCTGACCGGTCGTGAGCATGGACGGCCTCCTGGGGGACCTCAGTCTGGCGCGGATCATACCCTCGATCCGCCCCCTTACGCGGGCGAACACCGGGTCCGCGTGACCCGCGGCCCCGCCTCCCGAACCCTCTCCCCTCGGGGGAGAGGGCAGGGTGAGGGGCGCGCCCCCGGCCTCCGCGCCTTCACCACCACGCTGATCCGTGACTACCAGGCGCATATGGCGCTACCGGGCAACCCGGCGTGGCCTCGGGCCCGAGCACCCGCTCTTCGTGAGCTACCGCGGGTGCATCACCCACCCGCACCTCTTCCGCCACACCTTATCGCCGGAGCGACGTTGACGGCGCCGGAAACAGCGCGCACACTCCGCCCATCCGCGACGGGCGGAGGCACGATGGGGACAGGACGCCAATGATCAGGGTGTTGCTCGTGGTGCTGGCCGCCGCTGCCGCGCTCATGCCGACGGGTGCACTCGCCCAGCGCGCTCCCGGCGGGGGCCACGGGGCCGGCCACCACTTCGCACCCGGCTCCGCTGGACCGCGCTCCCACTTCCATCACCGGTTCGGGCACCAGGGCCCCGTCGTCGTCTTCGCCCCGCCGATCTGGTACGGGCCGGACCCGTACTACTATCCGCCGGCGGCCTATGACCCGGGCCCCGGCTACGGGACCTCGCCTTACGGCACCGCATCGCCCCCGCCACCCATGCCGAGTGTCGTTCAGTACCCGACCGGCCGCTACGAGCTGCGCGGCGACGGCTTCACGACTCCCTACCAGTGGATCTGGATCCCCAATCCGCCATCGGCTCCGCCCCCGTCGGCCCCTCCCCCGTGGGCCCCTCCCCCGTGGGCCCCTCCCCCGTGGGCCCCTCCCGCGCTCCAGCCCGCGCCGGCGCAACCTTCCGCTTCCACCAAGCCAGAGCCGCCGGGGAACACGACCGTCTACCGCTGGACCGACGCGGAGGGCGTCGTGCACCTGACCGATCGGCTGGACACCGTTCCGCCCCGCTACCGCACGCAAGCGAGGTCCACCCGGGCGTCCTAGCTTGTCATCCGAGCTCCCGTATCCGGGCCGCCGTGTAGCCCAGGAGCCCTCCGAGGACGGCCTCGTTGTCGGATCCCGGATGCGGGGACCAGCCGGCGACCCGGCCAGGAGTGCGCGAGAGCGCCGGCACGATGCCCTGCGTGACGATCTCTCCCATCTTCGGATGGGCGAGCCGCACCAGATCGCCGCGGCTCCAGAGATGCGGCTCGTGGATCAGATCGGCCACGGAGTTGACGGCGCTCGCGGCGAGCCCGGCTCCCCGCAGCGTGGACACCGCTTCGACCGCGGGTAGCGTGCCCACCAGCTTGGCCAAGTCCTCTCGGACCCCGTCGCGATCCGGGGGCGGCCGCCGGCCCAGTCGCGTGAGCGCGACCGAGACATCCCGCCAGGACGGGGCCGACGCCGCCACGAAGCGGCCGTCGGCGGCCTCGACGGTGACGCTGGCCGGATAGAGCGGCGAGTCGCCGCCGGCACGCTCGCGACGGATGCCGAGCGCGCTGCGCACCGCCAGCAGGTCGCCGGTCAGCCGCAGCGCGGCCTCGAACATGGCGGTGTCCACCACCTGCCCCTGGCCGTCGACGTCACGCCGCAGCAGCACGGCCACCATGCCCAGCACGTTGAAGAGCGCCGTCGAGTAATCGCCGGCCATGACGCCGTCGCGGAGCGGCGGCCGATCCGGCCAGCCGTTCAGGTAGGTGATGCCGCCGAAGGCCAGG
>JBGOVO010000455.1:0-2702 GCA_041478145.1 Methylomirabilia bacterium | reverse complement strand
TACGTGGACGGCACCACGGTGGGCGGCTGCTCCTTCATCATCATGGTGGGGCACGCGGTGGCCGCGCTCCACCACGGCCTCTGCGACGTGGCGGTGGTCTCGCACGGGGAGAGCGGGCGCTCGGGCATCGGCGTCACCCGGAGCCGCGACACCGCGCTGAGCGGGCAGTTCGAGTTCCCCTACGGCTTCGGCGGGGCCAGCACCTACTTCGGGATGATCACCACCCGCCACATGCACGAGCACGGCACCACGCTCGAGCAGTGGGCCCAGGTGGCCGTCTCCACCCGGAAGTGGGCCGCCCTTAACCCGAAGGCGCGCTTCCGCGAGCCGATCACGGTGGCCGACGTGCTCGCCTCCCGGCCCGTCTCCTACCCGTTCAACCTGCTCAACATCTGCCTCGTGACCGACGCGGGCGGGGCGGTCGTGCTGACGCGCGCGGATCGGGCGAAGGACTGCGCGAAGGCGCCCGTCTACGTGCGCGGCTTCGGGGAGGCCACCGAGCACGTGATGGTCACGCAGATGGGCGATCTCACCGCGAGCGCGGCCACGCGCCTCGCCGGCGAGCGCGCCTTCTCCATGGCCGGGGTGACCGCCAAGGACTTCAACCACGTCATGCTCTACGACGCCTTCACCTCGGGCCCGCCGATCATGCTCGAGTCGCTCGGGGTGGCGAAGGCCGGCGAGGGCGTGCACTTCTTCGCGGAGGGCCGCTCCACGCCGGGGGGCACGCTGCCCATCAATACGAACGGGGGCGGGCTCTCCTATACTCACTCCGGCATGTACGGCATCTTCCCGATCATCGAGGCCACGCGCCAGCTCCGCGGCGAGGGCGGGGCACGCCAGGTGCCCAACGTCCGCTGCTCGCTCGTCAACGGCATGGGCGGCATGCTCTCCGCCGCCGGCACCCTCGTCCTCGCGAACCAGACCTAGGACGACCGGCGTCCCGGCCGGCTATTCGATGGGGACGAAGATGCAGTGGCGGAGCTTGCCGTCCAGCGCCTTGGACAGGTGGCCCTTGCCCCAGGTGTCCTCCACGAGGATGACTTCCCCGGCGCCGATCCGGCGCGACTGCCCGTCGCTCGCGGTGATCTGGACCCCCGCGTCGAGATTGATGATGTACTGCCGCCGCGGCGCCGGGTGCCAGTCCAGGTCGTAGTCGGGCGGGACTTCCCGGAAGATGATGCCCGTCGCGGGAAGCCGCGCCGACAGCCGGCCGGCCCGGCCCGACTCCGTGTACGGGATCTCCATGTCCTCGAAGTGCGACTCGCCCTTCTGATCGACGAACAGACGATGGATCTTCATGGACGCTCCTCTCCCTGATCGGGCCGCGGATCGAGCCGGGCGGGGGGCCGACGTCCGCTGGCGGCTCCTGGCGATTCTGACGACATCATACGGCGCCGGCGCCTTCGGGATGCTGGGGATCTCGCCGCTCTCGCCGAGCCTCGTGGAGGGCCTGGGCCTCACCCGCTTCCAGGTGGCCTTCATCATCCCGTCCATCTATCTCGCCGGGCTCCTCTTCTCGCTGCCGGGCGGGCGCCTCGCCGATCGGCTCGGGGTGCGCCCCGCCTTCCTCGGCGGCCTCTCGGTGGGCGCGATCGGGCTGCTCGCGGCCGCGCTCGCGCCCGGCTTCCTCGCCTTTCTCTTCTGTCTCTTCATCGCGGGCTCCGGCTGGAGCGTCGTGAACCCGGCGCTGGGCAAGGCCATCATGGACGTGTTCCCGATGCGCGAGCGCGGCATCGCAATGGGCGTCAAGCAGATGGGCCTCACGCTGGGCGGTCTGGTCTCGGCCCTCGCCCTGCCCGCCATCGCGGGCACGCTGGGCTGGCGCTACGCGGTCGGCGCCTGCGCGGTGATCGTGGCGCTGCCGGTAGTGCTCGGCTGGCGGCCGCTCGCCGCGTTCGGCGGCGACCGGCGCGGCCCCGCTGCGTCCGGTGTCGGGCGCGGCGGCGGCGACGCGGGATCGAGCTGGTGGTGGGCGCGGCGGCCGGCCCTCGTCATCTTCTTCGCGACCGGCTTCGTGCTCGGGATGGTGCAGGCTGCGGTGCTGAGCTATCTGCCGCTCTTCACCATCCAGGCGCTCGGCTTCGACAAGATCGGCGCCGGGCTGCTGGTCGCGGCCTCCCAGGCGGGCGGCGCGGTGTCACGGCTCGCGCTCGGCGCCGCGAGCGACCGCTGGCTCACCGGGCGGCGGTCGCTATGGCTCGCCTTCATCGGCGCCGTCGGCGCGGCCATCTTCAGCGTCTACGCGGTCTGGCCCGCCTCCGCGCCCGGTGCCGCGGCGCTGCTCGCCTTCGCCACCGGGGTGGGCGCCTACGGCTGGGTCGGCATCTTCTTCGTGATCAGCGCCGAAGCGGGTGGCCCCCGTCAGGCCGGACTGCTGAGCGGCGTGGCCTTCGCCTCCATCGTGCTGGGCCTGCTCGTGGGGCCGCCGATCTTCGGCCTGCTCCTCGAGGGGTTCGACTCCTACGCGGTGGCGTGGGCCGTGTTCGCGGCGCTCTCCGGCCTCGTCGCCCTCATCTCTCTCCTCGCCGGCCCCGCCATCGACCGCGAATCCCAGCGTTAGCACTTCACCGCAGGCGGGTCCGGGAGGGCGGGCACCCTCCCCGCAACACGCTGACTCGCGACCCGCGCCGGCACTCAAGCGAGCCACGAGATGGGAGGCTCATGCTTCGGCAACGCGCAGAAGACACGGTTGCGGGGAG
>JBGOVO010000454.1:0-2782 GCA_041478145.1 Methylomirabilia bacterium | reverse complement strand
CGTACTCGAGGTTGGTGAGGCCGGCGCCGCGCTCGCTCTCGGGCAGGAACAGGTTCCAGAGGCCGCGCTCGCGCGCCTTGGCCTTGAGCTCTTCCATGACCGGAGGGATCTGCCAGCGGGTGGGCCCCGAGTTGAGCTGGTCGACGAAGAGCTGCTCGTTCGGCACCACGTGCTTGTTCATGAAGTCGGTGAGCTGCTCCATGTACATCTTGGTCTTCTTCGAGTATTCGAATTCCATGTGGGCCCTCCCGGCGCCGGTGCCTCTCGAGCGAGACGTCCGCTGGCTGTCTGACGTGGCCCCAACCCTAGGGCCGGGCTGGGCGATTGTCAACGCCTCCGCGGGGGTGTGTCGGCTGGACTTGGAATGCCCGCCGTGGTAGAAAAATGCGAGACTTACGCGGCACCTGGCGCTGACCATGCTCTCGATCTCCGACACGGCCACCGAGATGGTGAACTGGGTGTTCCCCGAGCACGCGGGGGCGCCCGGCCAGATCCATGGCGGCCGCATGATGCAGTGGATCGCCACCTGCGGCACCATCGCGGCCTCCCGCGTCGCCCGCGGCAACGTCATCCTGGGCGCGATGGACGACATCGACTTCCTGCACCCGGTCAAGGTGGGAGAGGTGGCGGTGCTGCGGGCCGAGGTGGAGTACGTCGGCCGCTGCTCCCTCGAAGTCGGCGTGAAGGTGTACGCGGAGAAGCCGGCCACCGGGGAGCGGGCGCTCACGCTGTCTTCGCACCTCGTGTTCGTGAAGGTGGACGAGCACGTCAAGCCGGTCCCGGTGCCCCAGACGGTGGTGCCCCGTGGGCCCTCGGAGGCGGTGCTGCACGCGGCGGCGGGCGAGCGGCGCGCCCGCCGGCTCGAGCGCTTCGCCCGGCGGGCGGAGCGGATGAGCGAGATCGAGGACGACGCGCCGGAGCAGCTCCGCTGGCGGTTCGAGTCGTGCCGGTCGGTGCTGCCCGAGGACGCGCTCTTCGGCGACACCATGTTCGCGGGCAAGCTCCTGCTCGACATCGACGAGGCGGGCGGTATCCTCTCCATGCGGTACTGCCGCGGCCTGGTCATGACCGCGTGCCTGGACGCGCTCGACTTCTACGCGCCCATCTCGGGCAACGAAGTGGTGACGTTCCGGGCGGGCCTCAACCACGTGGGGACGTCGTCCCTGGAGATCGGCGTGAAGGTGCTGAGCGAGGTGCCCTGGACCGGGGAGATGCGGCACGCCTGCACCGCGTACCTCACCTTCGTCCACCTGGGTTCCGACCCGAGCGCCAAGCTCCGGCCGCAGCCGTGCCCGCCCTTCACGCCGGAGACGCCGGCCGAGCAGCGGCGCTGGACGGCGGCCCTCGATCGACGCACCCGGCGCCTCGATCGCGTCAAGACGCTGAAATCATCTCTGAGACTCAGCACGTAGGAGACCGTCATGTCTGGACACTCACGGTGGTCGCAGATCAAGCGGAAGAAGGGGAAGACGGATGTGCAGAGGGGGAAGCTCTTCTCCAAGATCCTGCGGGAGATCACGGTCGCGGCCAAGAACGGCGGCGGCGACCCCAAGGGTAACCTGCGCCTGAAGGCGGCCACGGAGTCGGCCCGAGCGGCCAACATGCCCGCCGACAACATCAAGCGCGCCATCCAGAAGGGAACCGGCGAGCTGCCCGGGGAGTCGTACGAGGAGATCGCCTACGAGGGTTACGGCGCGGGTGGGGTGGCGGTCATGGTGCGGACGCTGACCGACAACAAGAACCGCACCGGCCCCGAGATCCGCCACATCTTCGAGAAGAACGAAGGCCGGATGGGGACGTCCGGCTGCGTGGCCTGGATGTTCGACCGGCGCGGGATGATCGAGGTCGACGCGCAGAAGGTCAAGGAGGACGACCTCCTCGAGAAGGCGCTCGACTCGGGGGCGACCGACGTGAAGCAGGTAGAAAAAGTGTTCGAGGTCACCGCGAATCCTGATGAAATGGAGGCGGTCCGCCAGGCGCTCGAGCGGCAGGGGATGCCGGTGGTCGAGGCGCGGGTGGACATGGTGCCGCAATCCACGGTGAAGGTGGAGGGCAAGGAGGCCGCGGCGGTGCTGCGGCTGATCGAGGCCCTCGAGGAGCAGGACGACGTCCAGTCCGTTTACTCCAACTACGACATCGCCGACGAGGTCATCGACGCCATCACCGCGGCCTAGCGCCCTGCGCGTCATGGGTGTCGACCCGGGCCTCGTGGCCACCGGGTTCGGCGTGCTGGAAGTCGGCGCCGGCGGGGTGGTCGTCCGGGACGCCGGCGTCATCAGCACCGCGCCGGGCCAGCCCCTCGAAGCCCGGCTCAACGCTCTGCATCGCGCGGTGCACCGGATCATCGAGGCGCAGAGCCCGGGCCTGCTCGTCGTCGAGGACCTCTACACCGAGTACAAGTTCCCCCGGACCGCCGTGCTCATGGGCCATGCCCGGGGGGTGATCTATCTCGCCGCGCGCCAGCTCGGGGTGGACGTCATCGCCCTGGCCCCCGCGGAGGTCAAGCGCGCCATGACCGGCAACGGCGCGGCGGGGAAGGCCCAGGTCCAGCGCGCTGTGCAGACCGTGCTCGGTCTCAAGGAGGTGCCGCGGCCCTCCCACGTGGCCGACGCGCTGGGCCTGGCGGCGGTGGGGATGGCGCGGGTGACCGGGAGATTCCCTTCGGCGGTGGGCGGCTTGGCATCCGGGAGAGTCTCTTCATCTGCGGGGGCCCAGAAATGGCCCCCGCACTCCCCCAGTGGCGGACAACCCAGGAGCGGGCCCCCGCACTCCCCCAGTGGCG
>JBGOVO010000323.1:0-4657 GCA_041478145.1 Methylomirabilia bacterium | reverse complement strand
TGGCCGACGTGACCGCCTACTTTCGGCGGGTGCGCGAGCGCTTCGGCGCCGCGGTGGACGCCCGGCCCGCGACCGGCCCCTATCCCTGCCACCACTGCTCGTTCTGCGACTTCCGCAAGCCGTGCGAGGACCGGCTCGAGGAGGAGGACCACGTGGTCCGCGTGGCCAATATCCACCGGGGTCAGGTGAAGCGGCTGTTTGCCGGGGGGATCAACACGCTGACCGCGCTGGCCGAGACGCCCCCGGGCACGGCGGTGTCCAAGATCGCTCCTTCGACGTTCGAGGGCCTGCGCGATCAGGCCGGGCTTCAGCTCATCCGGCAGCGCTCGGGCGCCCTGGAGTGGCGGCCCCTCGACATCGAGCCCGGTCGTGGCTTCGCGGCTGTGCCCCCGCGGTCCGCCGGCGATGTCATCTTCGATCTCGAGGGGCATCCCTTCTTCGAGCCCGCGCGCGGGCTCGAATACCTCTTCGGGGTCCTCTTGCTCGACGGCGCCGAGCCTCGGTATCAGGCGTTCTGGGCGCACGACCGCGAGGGCGAGCGCCGGGCGTTCGAGGCCGTGGTCGACCTCATCCACTCGCGGCTCGAGCAGTATCCCGACCTCCACGTCTACCACTTCAGCGGCGCGGAGCCGAGCACGCTCAAGCGGCTCATGGCCGAGTACTCCACGCGCGAAGCTCAGGTGGACGATCTCCTCCGGCGCCAGGTCTTCGTGGATCTCCATACGATCGTCCGCCGGGCGCTGCGTGCCGGAGTGCCGAGCTATTCGCTCAAGGATGTCGAGGCTCTCTTCGGCTTCACTCGGAGCGGCGCCGTGCAGTCGGGAACGCAGGCCATCCTCCACTACGAGCGCTGGCTTCATCAGAGGAGCCAGACGCTGCTCGACGAGATCGCGGCCTACAACCTGGAGGACTGTCGCTCCACGCTGGGCCTGCTCGAGTGGCTGCACCAGGTCCGTCCGGCGGACCTGCCCTGGCCGGAGGCGGTGGAGCCGCAGCCGCTCTCGCCCGAGACCTCCGATGCCCTGGACGCCCGCCAGCGGCTCCGCCAGGAGCTGGTCGACGGGGCCGAGCCGGGGACGCCGCGCTGGCTCGCGGGTGAGCTGCTCGAGTACCACCGGCGCGAGGCCCGCCCCGCCTGGTGGGCCTACTTCGATCGTCTCGGCAAGTCGCCCGAGGAGCTGCTGGAAGATACGGAGGCGATCGCCTACCTCGAGGTCGATCGCAGCACGGCCCCCGAGCCACGGAAAAAGTCGCTGATCCACAGCCTCATCTTCCCGATCCAGGATCACAAGCTCCGCCCCGGAGAGACGGTCCACGACCCGGCAACCGGAAGGAGCGCGGGCGAGATCGTCGAGATCGACGACACGAACGGAAGGCTGCGCCTGCAGCGGGGGCCGCGATTCGGCTCGCGCCCGCTCCCGGAGGCCGTCGTCGCCGGCGGCCCGATCGAGGACCGGACCCAGCGCGCGGCCGTGCTGCGCCTCGCCGAATCGATCCGAGCCGGCGATGGTCGCTATCCGGCGCTGCGGGCGATCCTCGCCCGGGAGCGACCGACCATCCGCGGCCTCGCGCCCGGCGGGACGGTTCAGACCACCGACCTCGAGGAGATGAAGGCGCTCGCCCTCGGGCTGGACGCGAGCTACCTGTTCCTCCAGGGCCCGCCGGGCACCGGAAAGACGTGGACCGGCGCCCGGATCGTCGTGCACCTGCTCGCCAGCGGACGGCGCATCGGCATCGCGGCCCAGAGCCACAAGGCCATCCACAACCTGCTCGCCGAGATCGAGAAGGTCGCCCGGGCTGCCGGCGTACGCTTCAAGGGGCTCAAGAAGTCATCCGGGAACCCGGATTCCGAGTACAACAGCGAGTTCATCAAGAGCGACTCGGACAATGCCCCGTTCGAGAATGCAGGCCCCGACGTCCAGCTCCTCGCCGGGACGGCCTGGCTCTTCTCGCGCCCGAGCCTGGACAGCAAGCTGGACTACCTGGTGATCGACGAGGCCGGCCAGATCTCGCTCGCGGACACGCTGGCGATGGGCACGGCCGCGCGCAACCTGATACTCCTGGGCGATCCGCTCCAGCTCGCCCAGGTCTCCCAGGGCGTGCATCCGCAGGGCACGGGCGCCTCCGTCCTCGAGCATCTCCTCGGAGACGCGCCGACGATCCAGGAAGACCGTGGCGTGTTCCTGGAGCGCAGCTTCCGGATGCATCCGGGCGTGTCCGCCTTCATCTCGGAGATCGTCTACGCGGGCCGGCTGCACTCCGACGAGTCGGCGGCGCGCCGGACCACGTCCTTCGGTACCGGCATCCGATTCGAGCCGGTCTACCACGAGGGCAACCGCTCCTACTCCGACGAGGAAGTGGGCCGCGTCGCGACGATGATCGCCGGCATGCGCGGAGGCACCTTCACCGACGCCGACGGCACCACCCGGCCTCTGCGTCACGACGACTTCATGGTCGTGGCGCCCTACAACGCCCAGGTCCTCCGGCTCCGCTCAGGCCTGCCGCAGGGCGTGCGTGTCGGGACGGTCGACAAGTTCCAGGGCCAGGAGGCCCCCATCGTCTTCTTCACGATGGCGACCTCCAGCGGCGAGGACGTCCCCCGCAGCCTCTCCTTCCTCTTCTCCCGCAACCGCCTCAACGTGGCCATCTCCCGCGCCCAGTGCCTCGCGGTCCTGGTCTGCTCCCCGCGCCTCCTGGAAGCCCGCTGCCAGTCGATCGAGGAGATGCAGCTCGTCAACGCCCTCTGCCGCCTCGTCGAGTACGCGGAGGCCTAGACCGGAGTCAGGTCTTGCATCCCTACATTTGGTGCTCCCCTCGGCTGCGCGTCATGCTCTATCAGTAGACGATGTACTATCTATTTCGCGGATCTAGATGAAGCGTACATCATTCAAATCCTCGACCAGGACTGACCGGCCTGGGCGTCAAGCTCGGTCGCGATACATCCTCTGCGTGAAGAATCGAGGCTATGCCGCGTGGTCCATCGGCGACTCAACGACGCGCGGGCAAGCAGGCACGGCTTGATTCGGGTGGTGGATGAGTCAGGCCAGGACTATCTGTATCCGAGCAGCTACTTCGTGTCTATCGCGGTGCCGAAGACAGCCCGACGCGCCCTGGCCCACGCACGGTAACCCTGGCCGCGCTCAGCGGCCCATCCTCTAGCTTGCCCGTCGGAATTCTTCGTAGCGCTCCGCCAGGAAGTCCGAGCGCGGCCAGAGTATCCGCGAACTCGGGCGGAGAATGGTCTTGCCCTGGAAACCTTGGAGGCCATGCTGCAGCATGGGGCCATCCTTCTCGTTCAAGATGTCCATCCGCACCTCGACGACAAAGTCGGGCCTGATGCCGAGGATGTTCCGGTCGAACGCGGCGTGATGGAGTGCGCAAAGGGCCAGCCCGTTGGGTACGATCGGCTCTCCTTTCGGGTGGCCATCCGGGAGTATGTGGGCCGCGTCGAGCAGCTCATCGTGGCGGAGACGGCAGATCGCGCACTGCTCCTGGTAAGCGCGCAGGACCCGCTCACGAAAGCCCTGCTGATGCAGCCGCCGCTGGGTGAGCACGGTAACGTACGCGCGCCTGGCCTCGAGGCTGTTAGGGTCCTGCTTGAAGTTGGACAGCACCGGCATGTAGGGCGCATCGACCGCCACCGAGAAGGACAGCTCCGCCGCGTGATCCCGCACGATGTACACGGGCCACACGGGCATGTAGCGGCCCGGCGTCACCCCATATAGATAGATGAGTGGGACCCCGCGCCCCATGGCGAGACGCAACCCCTGATTGTCGCGGTGGCCGGGATCCGTGCCGCGGTAGCGGTAGCGCAGGAAGCCGTCCGGCCCGACACCGTCGTCATACGGGCGCGCCTCACCTTCCTTGACGGGCACCGTGGTGATACTGATCGGCATATCCGCGAGCAAGGCTGGCTTGAAGATGCCCTGCGGGCCAATCAGGGGCACCCTCCGGCCCTCGAAATCGAATCCCCGTTCGAGGAGATTGCGCGGCACCACCTCGCCGTGCAGGCGGGTCTGTTCGGTCAGGAACTGGAAGGCCTGGGCCCGAACACGGGTGTCGAGGTCCGCCTCACTCATTTGTCTTGTTCCGTGACCGCCACGAAGGCGCGCACGCCGGTATCCTAGCAGAGGCTCAGTGCACAAAAACCATCTGGGGCGTGTGTGCTTACTGCGTAGTGACCAGGACGACGGCGCCATGGCTTGCGGGGTTCGCGGAGCTCCCAGAGTAGGATGCTCCTATGGCGTTCACGGTCCCCGAGACGCTCCCCTCACACGACGGACGCGTGATGCCAGGAGAGCGCAAGGTCTTCGTCGCCCTGCGCGATCACCTCCCCGAGGACTACCTCGTCTACTACGACATCCCCATGGACGGCCGTTACCCAGACTTCATCATTGTCGGACCAGACCTGGGGCTGGTCATATTGGAGGTCAAGGACTGGCGGCTCAACCGCATCGCGGCGATTACGGCCGACGAGATCCAGCTCCGCCGGCCTGACGGCCCGCTGACGGTCAAGAATCCCGTCCGCCAGGTGCGCGACTACGTGCTCCGGACAGTGGACGTCCTCAAGCGGCGCCCGCGTCTCCGTGCCGGCAATCAGCTCTGCTGCGGGTGGGGTTATGGCGTCGTCCTGCCGAATCTCACGCGCGAAGAGGCC
>JBGOVO010000197.1:0-7268 GCA_041478145.1 Methylomirabilia bacterium | reverse complement strand
GGCGAGGGGGCGGGTGGCGAGGGGGCGGCGCGGACGCGGCTTCACCCTGATCGAGGTGGTCCTCGCGCTGAGCATCGCCGCAGCCGTCCTGGTGATCGTTTTCGGCGGGCTGCGCGTGGGCCTGGCCGCGTGGAGCAAGGGCGAGGCGCGCGCGGCCCGGCTCGACCACGCCCGCGGCGTCCTCGTCCTGCTCGAGCGCGCGCTCGACGGCGCCTTCCCCTACCGCTTCGTCGCGGCGGAGCAGCGCGAGGTGCGCATCCTCTTCGACGGCCGCCCCGACCAGGTGACGTTCGCCACGCTCGCGCCCCCGTTCCCCGGAGCCGTGCCGATCGCGTTCACCGCGATCAGCCTCTCCAGCGAAGCACCGGGCCTGACGCTTCGCCAGCAAGTCCTGCCCAACCTCCTCGCGCTGGACCGCCTGGCGCCCGTGCTCGTGGACCCGGAGACGACCGCGGTGCGCTTCCGCTACCTGGGCGAGCAACCCGGCGCCTGGCAGGACGAGTGGGACATGGGCCGCGAGGAGACGATCCCGCACGCGGTGGAGATCACCCTCGTCAGCCGCGCGGGCGCGACCGCGGGCGCGGAGCAGATCCTCACCGTGCCCATCCGCGCGACCACACCATGACCCGCGAGCGCGGCTTCGTTCTCCTGGCCGTGTTCCTGGTCCTGACCCTGCTGGCGGTGGTGGTGACCGAGCTCGCCTTCTCCGCCCGGCTCGAGGCCTCGATGGTCCGCTCCTACCGCGACGGCGTGCTGGCCCGCCACCTGGCCGAGGCCGCGGTGCAGCAGGCCATCCGCGAGATCGCGACCCCTTCGCAGGTGGCCGCGCTCGACGAGGCCGGGCAGATCGTCTTCTATCGCGTCCTGCCCGGGCAGACGACGCCGACCCGGCTGCCCGCCCTGCCTCGCGTGCGCGTGGCACTCGGGCCCGGCGAGTTCTCCTACCGGCTCGCCGACGAGAGCGCGCGGCTCGCGATCAACATCGGCGGCGCGGACCGCCTCGGTCGGCTGCTGGAGGCGCTCGGGGTGGACCGGACCCAGCGCGACATCATCACGGACTCGCTCCAGGACTGGCGCGACGCCGACGAGCTGCACCGCCTCCACGGCGCCGAGAGCGACTTCTACCTGGCGCTGCCGGTGCCCTATCGCGCGCGCAACGGCAATATCCAGGACGCGGCGGAGCTGCTCCAGATCCGCGGCGTCACGCCAGAGCTCTACGCGGGCGCCGGAGACCGCCCGGGGCTGGGCGAGCTGGTCACCGCGGCCGCGATGAGCACGGTCAACCTCAACACGGCCTCCCCGCTCGTCCTGAAAGCGCTCGGCCTCTCCGACGCCGAGATCGCTGACGTCGTCCAGACGCGCGTGCGCGCCCCGTACCCAAGCGTGCCGGGCCGCTTCGCGGGCCGCGGGCTCGCGGTGGGCAGCAGCGTGTTCCGCATCGAAGCCGAGGGGCGGGTGGCCGGCGCGGTGCGGAGCCGCGTGGGGGCCGTCGTCCAGCGCGGCCGGCGGAACGCGCCGCTCGAAGTGACCATCCTCTCCTGGCGCCCGGAGCCCGAGGCATGATGCCGCCGCGGATCGGGGTCTTCCTCCGCGACGGCCGGCTCACCGTGGTCGCGCTCACCGGCCGCGATCGCCTGGAGCATATCGTCGTCGAGGAGGCGGAGGATCCGGCGGCGACGCTCGCCGCGGAGCTGCGCTCGCGCGGGCTCGGCGGCCGCCGCCTCCGCCTCGGCCTCGATCGCCGCCTCGCGGTGGTGAAAGCCGTCGAGCTGCCGCGCGCGGCGGGCGGCGACCTGGCGCGGATGATCGGCTTCGATCTCGAGCGGCACGTGCCGTTCCCGCCGGAGCAGACGCGCTTCGACTGGGTCGAGCTGCCGGGCCGCCCGGAGGAGCCGCGGCGCGTGCTGGTGGTGGCGGCCGAGGCGCGCGCGGTGGAGCGCCCGCTGGCGCTCGCGGCGGGCGCGAAGCGCCGGCCCGCCGCCCTGACCGTGGCCTGCCACGGGCTCACCGCGCTCCTGCCGCCCGCGCTCCCGGCCCGCCACGCGGTGTGGGCGCACCGGCACGACAGCGTGGCCGATCTGCTCTTCCTCGACGGCCGCACGCTGCTCACGAGCCGCCAGGTGGCCGCGACGGACCCGGCCGATCTCGCGCGCGAGATCCGGCGAAGCCTGGCGGTCGTGCGCTGGAGCGACAGCGACGACGTGTGGCTCTCCGGCGATGACGCGGCGGCCTGGCGGGCCGACCTGACCGCCGCGCTGAACGTCCCCGTTGCGCCGCCGCCGTTCGCCGCCTCCGCGCTGCCCCTCGTCGCGGCGCTGCCCGCGGCCAACCAGGGCCCGGGCTTGCTCGCGCTCGCCGTCGCGGCAGAGACCCGGAGCCCGGCGCTGAACCTGCTGCCGGCACCGGCGCGGCCCTGGGCTCCGTCGCGCGGGCAGCTCGTGACCGCGGCCATGCTCGCAGTCGTCGCACTCCTGGGCCTGAGCGTGGCGCTCGTCCACGTCGTCCGGATGGAGCGGTATCTCGGGCGCGTGACCGAGGAGATCCGCCGGCTCGAGCCGGAGGCGAAGGCGGTCGACGGCCTGGCCGAGGAGCTGGCGCGGAAGCGGCGCGTGCTGGCCGCGCTGGCGTCCGCCGAGGAGGGCGGCGTACCGGCCCTGCCCGTGCTGCGCGAGCTGACCGAGACGCTGCCCGCGAGCGCCTGGCTGCAGGCCCTCGCCATGGACCGCCAGGGCATCGAGCTCACCGGCCAGGCCGATGGGGCCAGCGCGCTCATCCCGCTGCTGGAAGCGTCGAGCCGGCTCGAGCGCGTGGAGTTCACCTCGCCGGTGACCAAGACGCAGAGCAAGGAGCAGTTCCGCATCCGCGCCGCCTGGGAGGCGCCACGGCTTGAATCCCCTCGGCCGGAATCCCCTCGGCCGGAATCCCCTCACCCTACCCTCTCCCCAGAGGGGAGAGGGCCTAGCTCTTCCCTCGCCCCAAGCTCTTCCCTCGCCCCCTCCGGGGGAGAGGGCAGGGTGAGGGGGCTGGAGGTGAGGGGGCCCGCGGTGAGGACGCGCTAGGATGGCCACGCTCAGCCTGCGCGAGCGCGTGATCATCGGGACCGGCGCCGTGGTGGCGGTCGCGGTCGGCGGCTATCTATTCCTCGTCGAGCCGATCCTGGTGCGCGCGCGCCACGCGGAGGCTTTCGTGCCCGCGCGCGAGGCCACGCTCGAGCGGCGCCGGCTGCTGGTGAGCCAACGGCCGCGTCTCACCGAGGAGCTGGCCGCCGTCAACGAGCGGATCGAGACCGAGTCGGCCCGCCTGCTCCGCGGTCCGACCCCGCCGCTCGCCGCCTCCGAGCTGCAGAAGCTGCTCAAGGACCTGCTCCCGGCCGGCACCGTCGAGGTCCGGAGCGAGCGAGTCCTGCCGCCGGCGGATCACCAGGGCCTGCAGGAGATCGGCATCGAGCTGACCCTCGTCGGGAGCATCCGCGACACCGTCACCGCCCTGGCCCGCCTGGAGCGCACGGATCGGCTGCTGGCGGTGAAGGACGTGAAGATTCGCCTGGTCGCGCCCGGGCAGCCGCGCGAGCTGCTGACCACGCTGACCGTGGCCGGCTATCTCCTCCCGGGCGTGGGGAGCTAGCCGTGTCGAGGCGGCTCCGCATCCCTAGTATGGCGCTCGGGCTGGTGGGCTGCCTGCTCGCGGCCGGGCTCGTCCGGGAGCTGCTGGCGGCGCACCCGCTCCCCCCGCCGCCCGCCCCGCGCGCCGCGCGACCGGCCCCGGTGTCGGCGGTGGCGGCGACGGTCACCGCGCCGCCGTCGGCGGCGGGCTACGGAGTCATCGCGGCGAAGAACCTCTTCAGCCCGAGCCGGTCGGAAGCCCCGACCGGGCCGGTCGTCGCCGCCAGCCCCAGGCCGGTGCTCCACGGCGTGGTGGTGGATGGACCGAAGAGCCGCGCGTACCTGGAAGATCCGCTGATCAAGCACACCTTCGGCTACGCGGTCGGCGACGCCGTGGGCGGCGGCCGGGTGGAGTCGATCGCCGCAGACCGTGTCGTGATCGGCCGCGGTGACGGGCTCATCGAGGTGCTCCTGCACGATCCGTCGAAGCCGAAGCCGACAGCGCCAGCCGCCGCGCCGGCTCCGCCCGCGCCGGCACCGGCCGTCATGGCGCCTGGCTCGACTGCTCAGCCGGGTCCAATCCCCGCGGCCCCCGCGATGTCGTCGCCCGCGGTGCCGGTGGCCGCACCCCGGCCACCCGAGCCCGGATCGCGGGCCGAGCGGCGATGAGCGCCTCGGGCCGCGCCGCGTCCTGGCTCCTGGTCGTCGCGCTCGTGGCAGGCTGCGCGTCCGCCGCGCCGCCGCCCGGGACGCCGACGGCGGGCGGCCCGTCCGGCGGCCCGGGCCGGCCGCGGATCGAGGTCGCCACCGAGCCGGCTCCGGCCCCACGCGCACTGGCGCCGCCGCTCCCGCCCGCGACGGCCCCGGCACCGCTGCCTACCGGACCAGACCGGGCTGCGGCCGCGCCCACACCGCCCGAGTCGGGCGTCTCGCCCGCCACCGCCCCGGCCTCGGCGGCGGCCGAGACACTCACATCGACGCCGCCGGCGGCGCGTCCGGCCAGCCGACAGCTGGTCCTCAACTTCGACAACGCCGACGTGGAGATCGTCATCCAGGCCGCGGCGGAGATCGTGGGCTTCAACTACGTGCTCGCGCCCACCGCGCGCGGCCGGAAGATCACGGTGCAGACGGTGGGGAAAATCTCGAGCGACGAGGTCTTCGCGGTGCTGCTCACCATCCTCGACGTCAACGGGCTGGCCGCGGTGCGCTCCGGCAGCCTCTACCGGATCATCCCCCGCGAGGGCGCGCCGCAGACCCCGGTGAAGACGATCGTCGGCCGCGAGGTGGGCGCCGCCCTGCCGCCCGACGAGATGGTGACGCAGGTCGTGCCTCTGCAGTTCATCAACGTCCAGGACGCGGTCGCGCTGCTCCGCCCGTTCGTGCCCGCGCAGGGCGCCCTCGCCGCGCACCGCGAGACGAACCTGCTCATCCTCACCGACACCGCCGCCAACGTCCGCCGTCTCCTCGAGGTGCTCAAGCTGGTGGACGTGGAGGTCGCGCTGAACGAGCTGCAGATCATCCCGCTCCGGCACGCCGACGCCCAGGAGCTGGCCCAGCTCCTCGCCCAGCTCTTCGCGAGCGGGCGCATAGGCGCCGCGCCGGGCGCTCCGGCGCCGCCCACGCCCCTGGCTCCACCGGCCCCGCCCGCGGGCCCACCGCCCCCGCCGGGCGCGGGCACGCCGGCCGCGGATCGCCCGCTCATCGTGGCGGAGCGCCGCTCCAACTCGCTCGTCGTCCACGCGCGCAGGCAAGACATGGAGACCATCCGCCGCGTGATCGAGAAGCTCGACGTGGATCTCTACGGCGGCCAGCGGGTCTTCATCTACTTCGCGGAAAACACGAAGGCCCGAGACCTGGCGACCACGCTCGACGCCATCTACGGACGCGGCGACCGCGGGCCGGCCATCACCGGCACCCAGTCACCGCTACGCGGATCCAGCAGCATCTCGAGCCCCTACCCCGGCTCCATCCCCGGCACCCCGGCGCCGACGCCGCTGCCGCTGGCACCTCCGGTCGTGGCGGCGGCGCGTTCGCCGGGCGGGCTCACCCAGTTCCCCGGCGTCTCCGGCGAGGGCGCGCCGCCCGCCGCCGAGATCCGCTTCGTCGCCGACGAGGTCACGAACGCCATCATCGTGACCACCTATCCGCGCCTCTGGAAGGAGATCGAGGAGACGATCAAGAAGCTCGACAAGATGCCGCGTCAGGTCCTGATCGAGGTCCTGGCCGCGGAGGTCACGCTCACCGACGACACCAAGCTCGGCATCGAGTGGGCGGTGCGCTCCGGGCGCTTCGACGTGAGCTCCTCGCCCTCCGGCACGCTGCCCGGCCGCCCCTCGCCATCGCTGATCCCGCTGGGCGGCGCGGTCCCGCTCGGCTTCAACGTCTTCACCTTCGCGGCGGACAAGTTCCTCGCCGCGCTGAACGCGCTGGCCAGCGAGAATCGCGTCAACGTGCTCTCGAACCCGTCCATCATGACCGCGGAGAACCGCAAGGCGGTGATCAACGTGTCCACGTCGGTCCCCATCGTCACCTCCCAGCAGGTGCCGGTGGCCACCGGCGGCATCACCGGCAACGCGATCACCCAGACCGTGGAGTATCGGGACGCCGGCATCATTCTCACCGTCACCCCGCGCATCGGCGAGCAGGGCACGGTGGCCCTCGATGTCAAGCAGGAGGTCAACGAGGTCGGTGAGAACGAGCCGCCGCCCATCAACTCGCCGCGCTTCACCAAGCGCGAGGCCGAGACCTCGGTGGTGCTGCTGAACAACCAGACGCTGGTGCTGGGCGGCCTCATCCAGAACAAGCGCACCCGCATCCGCGCCGGCATTCCGTGGCTCAGCCGCATCCCGATCCTCGGCTACCTTTTCGGATCGGTCGAGCACAAGATCGAGAAGACCGAGCTGCTGCTCCTGATCACGCCCCGCACGGTGGGCACCGCGCTGGACGCCGCGCGCATCACCGACCAGATGCGCCGGGTGACGCCGGAGCTGGAGCAGTCCATGCGCCTGGCGCCGCGGCTGGCGCCGGGAGCGCCGCCGTCTCAGTAGGGCGTGTGGCCCCTCACCCTGCCCTCTCCCCGGAGGGGAGAGGGAGGTGGGCGCGGGTGGCGCGGGTCGAGGTCGGTTGTTATCCTGAGGGGCGCCATGCCCTCCAAGGCCGACCCCGCCGCGCGGATCGAGGGGCTGCGCGAGCAGCTCAACCGGCACAACTACCTCTACTACACCGAGAATCGCCCCGAGATCACCGACGCCGAGTACGACCGCCTCTGGCACGAGCTGATCGCGCTGGAGGAGGCGCATCCCGAGCTGGTGACGCCGGACAGCCCCACCCAGCGCCCGGGGGGCCGCCGCGCCGAGCTGTTCGCCCCGGTCGAGCACCAGGTGGCCATGCTCTCGCTCGACAACGCGATGGCCCCGGAGGATCTCCACGAGTTCGAGGCGCGCCTGAAGCGGGCTCTCCCGGGGGTCACCTTCGCGTACGTCTGCGAGCCCAAGATCGACGGCCTCGGCGTGGCGCTGCTCTACGAGCGCGGCCGCTTCGTCCGGGGTGCCACGCGGGGCGACGGGCGCACCGGCGAGGACATCACCCAGAACCTGCGCACGATCAAGTCCATCCCCACCACGCTGTCCGGGCCCCTCAAGAGCGCCACCCGCCTCGAGGTCCGCG
>JBGOVO010000409.1:0-3357 GCA_041478145.1 Methylomirabilia bacterium | reverse complement strand
CTTGGACGCCACTTCCTTGACCATCTGCGCGCCCATGTCCTCGTAGTTGTCCTTGAGCTCGATCTCCTTGGCGACCGTCACCCCGTCCTTCGTGATGGTCGGGCTGCCGAACTTCTTGTCGATCACCACGTTGCGGCCCTTCGGGCCCATGGTCGCCTTGACGGCCGACGCCATGATGTTG
This sequence comes from Methylomirabilia bacterium, assembly GCA_041478145.1. Lineage (GTDB taxonomy): Bacteria > Methylomirabilota > Methylomirabilia > Rokubacteriales > CSP1-6 > CAMLFJ01. Next base: position 3,176 of record JBGOVO010000409.1, on the reverse strand, counting down.
ACCCCGCGCAGCAGGGCCGCCCGGCCCTCGTCACTGAACAAGACCTGCTTCGGCATGCTCGTTCTCCTCCGATTCGATGGAATTGACCGCGCCCGTATGGGCCGGTCGGGTTCGTTTAGGTTGCGCTCGATCCCCCGCCTACTCGCCAGGGCTACTCCCCAGGCCTACTCCCCAGGCCTACTCGATAATGGCGAGCACGTCCTCTTCCCGCAGGATCAGGTACTCCTCGTCGTCCAGCTTGACCTCGGAGCCGGAGTACTTGCCGAAGAGGATCTTGTCGCCGGCCTTCACGTCGAGGGGGATCTTCTTGCCGTCCTCGTTCACCTTCCCACCCCCCACCGCGACGACCTTGCCCTCCTGGGGCTTTTCCTTCGCGGTGTCCGGGATGATGATCCCGCCCTTCTTGACCTCTTTCTCCTCCTCCCGCTTGACCAGGATTCGGTCGTGCAACGGACGAATCTTCATAGCCAACTCGCCTCCCGATAGTAAGATGTTGGGCCTTGCGGCGGATCCCGCGCCTGGGAGCCTTAGCACTCAACCAAGGCGAGTGCTAATATAGTCGGCGATCTCCGCGATGTCAAATCAAAAAAGGCGCGGCAAATAAGCTACTTGGCTCGGTAAAACTCTCCTGGAGAAAGCAGGCTCATGACCACGCGCTCAGGCAAACCGGGGGTTCTGATCTCACGACTGCTACCCGAGCCGGCCGTCGCACTCGCCCGAAGCCGAGCCGAGGTCGACGCCCACAGTGTGGACGCGGCCATGCCTCGCCCGGAGCTGCTCAAGCGGCTCGCCGGCAAGCAGGGGCTCATCTGCGTGATCAGCGAGATCATCGACCAGCCTCTGCTCGACGCCTGCCCGGATCTGCGCGTGGTCTCCAACGTCGCGGTCGGCTACAACAACGTCGATGTCGGCGCCTGCACCCGGCGCGGCGTGGTCGTCACCAACACGCCCGACGTGCTGACGGACACCACCGCGGACTTCGCCTGGACGCTCCTCATGGCCACCGCGCGCCGGGTGGTGGAGGCCGACCGCTACGTCCGCGAGGGCCGCTTCCAGCAGTGGGAGTACATGCTGTTGCTGGGCGGCGACATCCACGGCAAGACCCTGGGCGTGGTCGGCTTCGGCCGCATCGGGCGGGCGATGGCCCGGCGCGCCCTCGGCTTCGGCATGCGCGTGCTCTACCAGGACGCGGTGGCCGCGGAGCCGGTGGCCGAGCGTGAGCTCCACGCCACGCGCACCGACCTGGCCAACCTGCTGCGCGAGTCCGACTTCGTGACCCTGCACACCCCGCTGATCCCCGAGACCCGCCACCTGATCAACGCCGACTCTCTCCGTATCATGAAGAGGACGGCCTTGCTGATGAACGCGGCGCGGGGCCCCGTCGTGGACGAGGCCGCCCTGGTCGACGCCCTCAAGGAGGGGCGGATCGCCGGCGCGGGCCTCGACGTCTTCGAGGAGGAGCCGCGAGTGCACCCCGGGCTGATCGGGCTACCCAACGTGGTGCTGGCGCCGCATATCGCCAGCGGCTCGCTCGAGACCCGGCTCAAGATGGCGACGCTGGCGGTGGAGAACTGCCTGGCCGTGCTGGAGGGGCGGACGCCGCCGACGCCCGTCAATCCCGAGGTGTCGAGCCGGCGCTAGCCGTGGACCTGCTGGTGCTCGATCGGGTCAGCAAGCGCTTCGCGCCGGCGGAGCCGCCCGCGGTGGACGGCCTGTCGCTGCGCGTCGCCGAGGGTGAGATCCTCGCCCTGCTGGGCCCCTCCGGCTGCGGCAAGACCACCATCCTGCGCCTCATCACCCAAGGGCGAGTCCGCCTTCGGTAGCTGGGTCTACCGCATCACGGCCAACGCGGCCTACCAGAAGCTGCGGACCCGCCAGGGCAAGCCGGCCGCGGCCGCGCCGGGCGGGGGCGCTACAATGCCGGCATGGATCCGCGGCTCTGGGACTCGCAGCTCTGGGCCTTCGTGGCGGTGGCCACGATGCTGGCGGTCACGCCGGGCGCCGACACGCTGCTGGTGGTCCGCAACGTGCTGACGCGGGGCCGGGCGGCCGGCCTCGCCACCACCGGCGGCATCGCCACCGGCTGCTTCGTCCACGCGATGCTCTCGGCCATCGGCGTCTCGCTCATCCTCGTGCGCTCGGCCGAGGCCTTCGAGGCGCTCAAGCTGGGCGGCGCCGCCTACCTCATCGTCCTCGGCATCCAGTCGGTGCGGCGCTGGCGGCGCTCCGACGATGGGCCGCCGGCCGACGCGGACGCGCGCGCCGCGGGCGGGGTGCGGCGGTCGCGGCGGTTGCGGTCCTTTCTGGAGGGGCTCGGCACCAACGTGCTGAACCCGAAGGTGGCGATCTTCTACCTGGCCTTCCTGCCCCAGTTCATCCGCGCGGGCGATCCGGTGCTCGAGCGGTCGCTGCTCCTGGGCGGCTTCCACGTCGGCGTCGGCGTGGTCTGGCTGTCGCTGCTGTCGTTCGGCCTGGGGCGGATCCGTCCGCTGGTGGAGAGCCGACTCTGGCGGGCGCGGCTCGAAGGAGTGAGCGGAGCGGTGCTGATCGCGCTGGGCGTCAGGCTGGCTGCCGAGCGCCGCTGAGACCCACGGTCCGCTCGAGCCGGCGGACCAGCCGGTCCAGCCGGTGCTCGAAGGCGGCCAGCACCCGCTCGGACGCCCGGTGCCGCCGCGCGAGATCGAGGGCCTGTTCCACGACCAGCCGGGCCGCCGGGAGGTCACGCCGGCGATGCTCGTGGACCTTGGCGATCTCTTCCCACGGCCGCGGATCGAAGCCCTGGGGCCCGCGGGCGGCCGCCTCCCAGAGCGCGCGCGCTTCGTCCCAGCGCGCCCGCCGCTTCTCGCCACGGGCCAGGCGCAGGAGCAGCCGCTCGCGGAAGGGCGCGGGCAGCCCGCGGTCGAGCGCCATGCGATAGCAGGCCAGGCTCCGCTCCGGCTCGGTCAGCTCCAGCAGCCGGCCGAGCCCGGCCAGCGCCTCCGGGCCGACCTCGGGGACGGGCGCGCGGGTCACCGCGTCCGCGACCCAGCCGGTGAGCGCGGCCAGCGAGAGGATGTCGTGCCGGTTGTGCTCGAACACCCGCGGCAGCTCGTCCGGCCGCTTCCGTCGCAGGTACTCGAAGTAGACGGTGGGGATCAGCGCGCCTGGCAGATCGTCGTCTCGCCGGAAGCGCAGGG
>JBGOVO010000172.1:0-7720 GCA_041478145.1 Methylomirabilia bacterium | reverse complement strand
GATGGGGTGGTCGACTTCGACCGGGCGTTACGCGATCCGGCCCACCCGGCGCGGATGCTGCCGATCTACGACTGCGGCGATCACCTCCACCCGAGCGATCAGGGGTACAACGCGATGGGAGATGCGGTGGACCTGGCGCTGTTCGACTAGCGGGATGCCGCGCGCCCGGCTAGTTCACCCGACCGACCGGCGCGGCGCCCGCGAGCGCCTGCGTCACGTTCTGGAGATCGAGCTCCATCATCCGCTCGCCAGCGTGAGCTCGGCGACCGCCTGGTGATTGCTCCCCGCCGAGGTGCAGACGGTCACCCCCCGTGCGGTCGCCGCCTCCACGTCGATGTGGTCGTACCCGACGCCCGTCGCGCAAATCACGCGGAGGCGCGGCGCCGCGGCGAGCACCCGGGCCGTCACCGGCTCGAGCGCGGTGATCAGCCCCGCGGCCTCCGGCACCAGCGTGAGCAGCGTCTCCTCCTTCATCTGCATGTCGTGCGCGCGGTGCTCGAGCACCTCGCACCCGTGCTCGGCGAGGTGCTCGCGGATCATCGCCTCGAAGGCGAAGAGCCGCGGCGTGGTGAGCAGGACCTCGTGCGTCACGCCGACTGCAGCGCCCGCACGGCCGCCTGCAGCTTCTCCATCGTCTCGGGCCGGGGACGCTGGAGGGGGCGCAGGACGTGGCCGACGGGCAGGCCCACCATGGCCATCGCCTCCTTGAGCGGACCGGGGTTCGTCTCCGCGAAGGCCGCGTCCAGGAGCGGGAGGAGCTGCTGCTGGCGCGCCAGCGCCCCCTTCAGGTTGCCGGCGCTCGCCAGCGCGAAGATCTCCTGCCAGATCTTGGGGAACACGTTCGCGGTCGCGAGCACGCCGCCGCGCGCGCCCATGGCCACGTGCGTCGCGAAGAACGGCTCCTCGCCGCTCATCACGCTGATGCGGTCGCCCGCCAGTCCGATCACCCGCGCGAACTGGTTGAAGTCGGGATTGCACGCCTTCATCCCGATGATCGAGCCATCGTCGGCCATCTGGGCGATGGTCTCGGCCTTCATCGCGATGCCGGTGCGGTACGGGATCTCGTAGAGCATCACCGGCACCGGCACCGCCTGGGCGAACGCCCGGAAGTACTCGCGGATCCCCTCCTGCGTCGGGGTCACGTAGTACGGCGTGACGAGCATGACACCGACGGCGCCCGCCGCCGCGAAGTCCTTCGCGGCCTGGACGGACTCCTTGAAGCCGGGCGAGAGGACGCCCGCCACCACGGGCACCCGGCCGGCCGCCGCGTCCACCGTCGCCTCCACCATCGTCCGGCGCTCCGCGGGCAGGAGCGCGGCATACTCGCCGGTGCCCCCCACGGGCACCAGCCCGTTCACGCCGGCGGCGCAGAGGAACTCGACCAGCCGCGCGGTCGCCTTGCGGTCGACGGTGCCGCTCGGGTCGGTGGGAGTCGGCAGAGCCGGATAGAGTCCGATGAGCTGATCCCTGGTCAGGTTCATGTGGTGCTCCTCCTCATGAGCGGTTCATGCCCGAACGGCGCCCCGGCGGAGCCGCTCGGCCAGCGAGATGGTGACGGCCACGAACACGATGAGCACGGTCGACACCGCGGCGAGGGTCGGGCTGACCTTCAGCAGGGCGTCGTCCCACATCTGCTTCGGCAAGGTCGTGGTGAGCCCGCCCGTGACGAAGAGCGCGATGGTCAGCTCGTCGAACGAGGTGACGAACGCGAACAGGAACGCGGCCACGAGGCCCCCGCGGATCAGGGGGAGCGTCACGTGGTACAGGGTGCGGGCGCGGTTCGCGCCGAGGCTCGACGCGGCCTGGTCGAGCCGCTCGTCGTAGTTCTTGAGCACCGCCATCACCGTCACGACCACGAACGGGATCGCCAGCACCGCGTGACCCAGGACGAGCCCGAGCGAGCTCCCCACCAGGCCGACGCGCGCATACAGGTAGAAGAGGGCCACGGCGATGATCATACGCGGGATGACGAGGGGCGACAGGATGAGCGCCAGGGCGCCCGTCTTCCCCGCGAACTCGCGCCGGGCCAGCGCGAACGCGGCGGGCACGCCGATCAGCATCGCGAGCGTCGCCGACACGACCCCCACCCCCACCGAGCGGATGGTCGCCGCCATCCACTGCGGGGACTCGAGATAGGCGCGGTACCACTTCAACGAGAAGCCCTTCGGCGGCCAGTCGATGAACCCCTCGGTCGTGAACGAGACCGGCACCATGAAGAACGCGGGCAAGGCGAGAAAGGCCAGGATCAGGACGCAGGCGGTCACGAGCACACCCCGCGCCCACGGCCGGGCCGGCCGATCGGGCCGCGCCGGCACCAGGCGCTCGGTCACCGCGGCCGCGCGATCGCAGAGCCATCCGAGGGTCGCGATCAGCCGGCGTCCCACCCAGGCGGAGAGCCGCGCGACCGGATTCTCGCGGCCGCCGCCGCGCCGGTCGAGCGCCGGCGTCCCGCTGGCGAGCGTCGACATGCCGAGGGCCCGGTCGTACAGGTAGAAGACGACGAGCGCGGCGCCGAGGAGCAGCAGGGAGATCGCCCCCGCGAACGCCCAGTTCATGAGGTCCTGCACCTGCTCGATGATGACCTGCGTGATCATCGTCTCGCGCCGGCCGCCGAGCAGGGCCGGGATGATGAAGAAGCCCACCGCACTGATGAAGACGAGGAGCCCCGCGGCCGCGGCGCCGGGCAGCGAGAGGGGGAAGTAGATCCGCCAGAAGGTCTGTCCGCCCCGGGCCCCGAGGGTGGCGGCGGCCTTCGGGAGATTGACGTCGATGTGCTCCATCACCGCCACCATCGTCAGGATACCCAGCGGCATGAGGGCGTGCGTCATGCCGATGAGCACCCCGGTCAGGTTGAAGATCACGGCCACCGGCGCGGCCGTGAGCCCCGTCGCCACCAGCAGCTTGTTGAGCGCGCCGTTGCGGCCGAGGAGCACCATCCAGGCGAACGCGCGGACGAGAAAGCTCGTCCAGAACGGCAGGAGCACCCAGAAGGTCAGACGGCTCCGCCACCGCGCATCGCTGGTGGCCAGGAGGTACGCGACCGGATAGCCGCCGAGCAAGGCGAACGCCGTCGCCCACGCGGAGATCTTCAGGGTGATCAGGAGCACGTCGACGTAGAGGGACGAGGCGAAGAGGCGCGCGTAGTGCTGGCCGGTGAGGGCTCCGCCGCGGTCGACCACGCTCAGCCACAGGAGCTGCCCCACGGGGTAGACGAAGAGCACGAGCAGGAACGCGAGCGCGGGGAGCAGGGGCCAGCCCTTCCACCACCCCGACGGCCCGCGCGGAGCTCCGGCCCCCCCCTCGCCCGCCACGCCGGCGCGGCTCATCGCCCGGTCGTCGCCGCCTCCGGGAGCAGAATGCCGGCGCCCGGTGGCCACGTCAGGCCGACGCGTGCGCCCGGCGTCGCCACGGTCTTGGCGTCACCGGTGAGCGTGGAGGCGACGATCATCTGTCCGTCATCCAGCGCGACGTAGTACTTCGTGATGCCGCTGACGCGGATCACCTGGCGGAGGCGCCCTTCCAGCCGGTTGGGCGGCTCCGCTCCGGGGCCGTCGGCCTGCGCCTCCTGGATCGCCATGCGCTCCGGGCGCACCATGAGCGCGACGCGGCGGACGTCGCGCAGGCGCTCGTCCTGCGGCGCTCGCAGCCTGACGCCCGCGGCCGTCACGACCACGCTCGACGCCTCGACGCCGACGACCTCGCAGGCCAGGACGTTGGACTCTCCGAGGAACTCGGCCGCGAAGCGCGTCCGGGGGTGGAAGTAGAGCTCGTCCGGCGTCCCGATCTGCTCGAGGTGGCCGTCGTTCATCAGGCCGATGCGGTCCGACATGATCATCGCCTCTTCCTGATCGTGCGTCACGTAGAGGACGGTGATGCGGAGCTCGGCGTGCAGTTGTTTGATCTCGAGCTGCATCTGGTCGCGCAGCTTCTTGTCCAGCGCTCCCAGGGGCTCGTCCATCAGGATGATCGAGGGCTTGTAGACCATGCACCGGGCGAGCGCGATGCGCTGCTGCTGGCCCCCGGACAGGGCACGCGGCCAGCGCCCGCCGACATCGGGCAGGCGCACCACCTCGAGGATGCGCCGCACCTCCTGCTGGATCGTGGCCTCGGGCAGCCTCCGCATGCGCAGGGGGAACGCGATGTTCTCGCCCACCGAGAGGTGCGGGAACAGCGCGTAGTTCTGGAAGACCATGCCGACGTCCCGCTTGAACGGCGGCGCATACGTGGCGAGACGCCCGTCGATCCAGACCTCGCCGCTATCGGGCTGGATCAACCCCGCGACCATCATCAACAGCGTGGTCTTGCCGGAGCCCGACGGCCCGAGGAGCGTGAGGAACTCGCCCTCGCGCAGCTCGAGGTCGGCCCCCGCGAGCGCGACCACGGACCCGTAAGTCTTCCGCAGTCGTCGGACTTGCAGCTTGTACGTGGTCGACGCTCTCGATCCGACTCAGGCGATGAGCCAGGCGTTGAAGCGCTCGGTGACCTTGTCTTTCACGCCGGCCCAGAACGCATGGTCCAGCTTGATGCCCCGGTTGCGGTTGTCGGGAAACGTGGTCAAGACGGGAGCCCGCTTGGGATCGATGTACTTGTACGCGTTGGGATTGGTCGGCCCGTTCGGAATGAACGGGGCGAAGGCGGCCATCCGCTTGGCGTTCGACGCGAACTTGATGAACTCCCGGCAGAGATCCGCCTTGGGGCCGCCCTTGAGGATGCACCAGCCTTCCATGGCCCACAGGTTCTGCTCCCAGGAGATCGTCACCGGCCCACCCTCGTCGATCACGGTCTGCGCGCGCGCGGCCCACGTCGGGATGAGGTCGATCTCGCCCGTCTTGAGCATCTGCGACGCCTGCGCCCCGCCGGTCCACCAGACGACGACGTCCTTCTTGACGCGATCGAGAACCTTGAACGCACGGTCGATGTCGCACGGATAGAGCTTGTCCTTCGCCACCCCGTCGGCGAGCAGCGCCTCCTCCACGGTGTCGAACGGATGCTTGCGCAGCGACCGGCGTCCGGGGATCCCCTTGAGGTCCAGGAGGTCCTTCCACGTGACCGGGGCCTTCCGACCCTTGAAGGCATCCGTGCGATACGCGAGGATCGTGGAGTACACGTCGTCGCCCACGCAGTACGGCGTCATGTACTCCGCCGGGATCTCGGCGACGTCCGGATGCTTCTCCAGCTCGTGCTTCTCGAGATAGCCCCCTTCGTTGACCAGTTGCTCGGCGGCGGCCTGGCTGAGCTGGGCCATGTCCCACGTGTAGGTCTTGGTCTCGACCATGCTCTTGACCTGGCTCGTCGGCTCATGCGCGGACGCCACCCCCACCGCCTCGATCCCGGTGGCCTCCCGGAACGGCTTGTAGAACGCCTGCTCGAAGGCCGGCGTGAAGGGTCCTCCCGAATCCCGGATCACGATGCGCTTGGCCTGCGCGCCCGCCTTTCGCCAGACGAACGGCGCTGCGACGATCGACGCGCCGACCGTGGCGGTCTTGATGAAGGTGCGACGCGATACTGATCGGATGCGATGGGCGGGCGTGCTCATGTGGATCTCCTCGGCCTGCGCTTGCCGATTCTGGGGTGGCCGGCGACCTCGGGCGCGCCGACACTATAACGTATGACGAATCGGGTCAAGGGGGTGGCGCCCTCACTCCGGTGCGACGTTCAGCGGCGGAAACCGCGGGATCGTGCGCCCGCCGTCCATCACGATGGCTTGCCCGGTCACGAAGTCGAACTCCGGCGAGCAGAGCCGCACGACCAGGCCCGCGATCTCGGCCTGCGTCACCAGGCGCCCGAGCGGCGTGCCCGCGATGGCCGCCGCCTTGTAGGTGCTCATGCGGTCCGTCCGGGCGCTGGCGATCTGGCTGGGCACGAGCGCGTTGACGGTCACCGCGGGGGCCAGCTCCAGCGCGAGGGACTGCGTCAGGTGGAGCAGCGCCCCCTTGGCGAGGCCGTAGACCCCGTGCGTGCGCACCAGCCCGGAGGTCGCCCCGATGTTGACGATGCGCCCCCAGCCGGCGCGCCGCATCGTGGCGCCGACGAGCTGGGCGATGAGATACACCGCCTTCAGGTTGGCGCCCAGCACGTAGTCCCAGTCCGCCTCGGCGAGCGCGGAGAACGGGGTGTCGTTGAACGGCCCCGCATTGTTCACGACGATGTCGGGCGGGCCCAGGCGCGCCTGCACCTCGGCCACCAGCCGTCTCACGTCGCCGCTTCGCGCCACGTCGGCGCCGAAGGCCTCCGCGGCGCCGCCCGCGGCCCGGATCGCCCCGGCCACCGCCTCGCCGGCCGCGCGGTCCGATCGGTAGTGCACCGCCACGCGCGCCCCGGCGCCGGCGAGGGCCTGCGCCACGTCCACGCCCGTCCCGTGCGAGGCGCCCGTCACCAGGGCCACGCGCCCGCTCAGGGTCGTCACGGGTCGACCAGCTCCGACCAGATCGAGGTGGTGTAGCTCCGGTCCAGGTACTTCGCGTAGTAGCTCACGGTGGCCATCGCTCCATCTCCTTGGTCATGAAAGGGTGCACGGCGCGCCCGGGGTCAGACGAGGTGGCACGCCACCGTGTGCCCGGGGGCGATCTCGCGTACGGGCACGGGCTCGGCGCAGACCGGCTGGGCGAGCGGACAGCGGCCGCGCAGCCGGCACCCCGGCGGGATGTCGATCGGGCTCGGCACCTCACCGGCCAGCGTGAGGCGCTCCTGCACGACGTCGGGATCCGGGATGGGGATGCAGGAGAGGAGCGCGCGGGTGTACGGATGGGCCGGATGGGCGAACAGCTCGACCGCGGGCGCCTCCTCCACGATCACTCCGAGGTACATCACGGCCACGCGATCGCAGAGGTAGCGCACCGTCGACAGGTCGTGGGAGATGAAGAGATACGTCATGCCGAGCCGCCGCTTGAGCTCGCCGAGGAGCAGGATCACGCGGGCGCGCAGCGAGACGTCGAGCGCCGACGTCGGCTCGTCGAGCACCACGACGCGCGGGCGCGTCGCGATGGCCCGGGCGATGTTCACCCGCTGGCGCTGGCCGCCCGAGAGCTGGTGCGGATAGCGATCCCGCAGCCCGGCGCCCAGCCCGACCTCCTCCAGGACCTCGTCCACCCGCGTCCGCCGGGCCCGGCCGGTGAGCGGGGTATGCAGCGCGAGCGGCTCGTCCACCGTGGCCGCCACGCTGAGGCGCGGGTTGAGCGAGGCCGTGGGGTCCTGGAAGACCATCTGGACGTCGCGCCGGCGACGCCGGAGCTCCTCGTGGCCGAGCGCGGTGAGGTCGACGTCCTCGAAGAGGATGCGCCCCCCCGTCGGCTCGATGAGGCGCAGCACGCAGCGCGCCAGCGTGGACTTGCCGCAGCCGGACTCGCCGACGAGGCCGAGCGTCTCCCCCGCGGCGATGTGAAGCGAGACGCCGTCCACCGCGTGGACGAAGCGAGGCGCCCGCCACGGGATGAGCGAGCGCAGGGGGAAGTGCATCCGCAGGCGCTCGATCGAGAGCAATGCGCCCACGGCCTACTGCCCCACGGCGACGCAGGCCACCGCGTGCTCGTCCCCGATTGTCCGCACCGGCCCGATTGTCCGCACCGGGACCCGAGCCGCACACTCCCCCCGCACGAGCGGACAGCGCGGGGCGAAGCGGCAGCCGCGGGGGGGCGCCAGGGGCGAGGGCACCGAGCCGGGGATGGGCTCCATGGCCACCGCGCGGTCGACGCGGGGGATGGCGCGGATCAGGGCCCGGGTG
>JBGOVO010000096.1:0-11143 GCA_041478145.1 Methylomirabilia bacterium | reverse complement strand
CAGCGCGGGCGGCGGCCGGGGCCGCCGCCGTCGTCGCGCGGCGGCCTGATCTCGCGCGGATCGGGAGTCTTGGTGATCGCGGCGGCGAGCGCGAGGAGGCCGTCGGTGGTCTTGCCCATCGCGGAGACGACCACGACCATGCGGTGGCCGAGGCGGGCGGACTCCGCCACGCGGCGGGCGACGTTCTTGATTCTCTCGGGATCGGCGACCGAAGAGCCGCCGTATTTCTGCACGATCAGCAGGCCCATGAGAGGGCCATCGTACACGACGGTCGCGCGCAGTGTAAAGCCGCGCGCCTCAGCGGGGCCGTCGCCCGGGCCCGTCGTCGCGCGGCCGGAGCTCGCGGGGCGCGGACTGGCGCCGCTGCCGGATCTGCTCGCGCGCGTTCTGGCGCTCTTCCGGGGTCATGGAGCGCCAGCGCTCCAGGTTGCGGTCCACCCGGTGGCGCTGCTCCGGGGTGAGGGCCTGGTAGCGCTCGAAGCGCTGCTGGATCTGCTTCTGCCGATCGGGCGGGAGCTGCTGATAGCGCTCGTAGGCACGCTCCAGCTCGCGCTTGCGGTCCTCGGGGAGCTGGTTCCAGCGCTGGAAGTCCTGCATGATCCGCGCGCGCTCGCCCGGCGGCATCTGGCGGAAGCGCTGGAGGTTCTGGCGCGCGTTCTGGCGCTCCTCGGGCGACAGGCTCCGCCAGTGGCGGTAGTTCTCCATGGCGCGCTGCTGCTGCTCGGGCGTCATGCTGCGCCAGCGCTCGAGGTTGCGCTCGGCGATGGCGCGCTCCTCCGGTGAGAGCCGGTCGAGCCCCTGGATCGGCGAGCCGGGCGGGGGCGGTGGCGGCGGGGCCTGCGCCGTCGCGGACGCGGCCAGGAGCATCACCAGGCCCAGGCCGAGCGCGATCAGGCGGCCCATGTCACTTCGCGTCCTTCGTTGGCATGGGCGTCGGCATGGGCGTCGGCGCGGGTGGAGGAGCCGGCGCGGCCGGGCCGCCGGCGCAGAGGCCGGTACGCCCCCATCCATCGGGGCGTTCGACGCCTCCTGAGCGCGCTGGAAATCGAGCAGGCGCATCCGCTCGAAGAAGCCCATGCGGCGGGCCACTTCGCGGTCGCGCCCGTAGTCGGGACTGCTCAGCAGATCCAGATCTCTCAGCATCTCCGCGTCCACCGCCTCCGTCGCGCCCGCGCGCCTGGGGGGCGCGCCGCGCTCCGCCGCGGTCGCCACCGTCGCCCCCGTCAGCGCCAGCAGCGCGAGGCTCGCGGGCCAACCCGACATGCGCACCACTCAGCTCTTGCTCGGCTCCGGCAGCTCGTCCAGCTCGCCGATGACGTTGAAGTCCTCGAGCAGATCGAGCTGCTGCACCACGTCGAGCCGCGCGATCATGTCCAGCCGGCTCGCCAGGATGCTGCTGTCCAGCGCGAGCGGATCGGTCGGGCCCGGCCCGCGCAGCCCGCCGGGAAGCCCCGCGACGACCAGCACCCCCACCAGGGCCGCCGCCACGAGAGCGGGCGCGGGCTGGAGCCACGACCAGCGCGCGCCGTCCCGCGAGCGGCCGCCCTCGAGCCGTCGCTGCAGCTCGGCGCGATAGGCGCCCCAGTGGATCGGCGGCGCGGGCGGCGCGGTGCGAGCCAGCTCCGCCATCAGCCCGGCGAACCGCTCGCGGGCGGCGCGACACGCCGCGCACGCGGCCAGGTGCGCGTCCACGCGCCCACGCTCCGCGGCTTCGAGATCGCCGCGCGCGTGATCGATCAGCAGCTCCTCGACGTGTACGTCCTTCATGCCTCGTCTCCGAGCCGCCGTCTGAGCGTGGAGAGCGCGCGGTGCAGGTGCACCCGCACCGTGGACTCCGACAGGCTCAGGACGGCGGCGATGTCCTTGGTCGCCAGCCCCTCCCGGCACGAGAGCGTCACCGCCGCGCGCTGCTGGGGCGACAGCTCGTCCACCAGCGCCCACACCCGGCTCATGCGCCGCTCCGTGTCCAGGCGCTCCACGGGGTCCGTGAAGGGAGCGGGCGCCTGCTCGACCGGATCGGGCTCGTCGGGCGCCTCGGCGCGCCGGTCGCGCCAGCCCACGAGGCGCCGCCAGCCCCGCTGCCGCCGCTGGTGATCGAGGCAGCAGTTGACCAGGATCCGGTAGAACCACGTCGAGAACTTCGACTGCCCCGCGAACGAGCCGGCGGATTCGTGGAGCCGCAGGAATGCTTCCTGCGAGCAGTCCTTGGCTTCTTCGCGGTCGCGCAGCACGGACCAGGCGATCCGGTAGGCCCGCTCCTGGTACCGCTCCACCAGGAGATCGAAGGCTCCCGGTTTCCGCTCGGCCACCGCGCGGCACAATTGTTCATCGCTCGACTCCACGGGCGCCTCTCGCCCCGATCTTCCCACACGCGCGCGTCCACCACCAAACGTCCCACTCCCCGGGGAGGCGCGCTGGGGCGCCTCCGCTCGGCGGCGCGGCATCCGGGAGCGGCCCGAGCCGCTCCCGGATCCCTGGGCCGCTTCCTACTGAGCGTGCCGCGCCGCGACGTCCTTGCGGAGATCGTGCCGATCCTGCCGGAGGTCGCGCACGTCCTGGCGCCGGTCGCGCTTGTCCTGGTGCAGATCGCGCCGGTCCGCGCGCCGGTCCTTGAGATCCCCCCGCAGCTCGTGGCGGTCCCCCCGCAGCTCCTGCCTGGCGTCCTTGATCGCATTCGGATTACCCGACTTGTACGCATCGCGCAGCTCGCGCCGGTCGCCCTGCAGCTCGCGCCGGTCTCCGCGGATCTCACGCGTGTCGCCGCGCAGCTCGCGCCGGTCCCCGCGGATCTCGCGGTTGTCCTGGCGGATCTCGCGCCGGTCCTGCCGCAGCTCCTGGACGTCGTTCTTGATCTCCTGCGCCGAGACGGTCGTCGAGAGCAGCCCGACCGTCAACCCGGCCGCCGCCACCGCCAGCGTCCGCCCTATCCAACCAGAGTGCCTGTCCATCGGTATCCTCCTGGATTTGCAGGAATTTTGTGAATCGAGCCCCGGGGTGCTGCTGACACCCCGTACGACGCGGAGGCCCGACCAGGCGTTTACGCGCACGGGCCATCCATTCTTCTTGGCGTTCGAGGGGGTTCCTCTCTAGGCTGCCGTCATGCGGTTCGGCATGGGGGTCTTGGCTCTGCTGGTGGTCGCCACGGTGCCGGCGCTCATCCTGGCCGGGGGCACGAGCCTGCGCGGCCTCGCGTGGCTCGTCGTGGTGGCGGGGGCGGTCGTCCTGCTGATCGACTTCACCGACCGCGTGACGGACTGGATCGAGCGCCGGCGGTGGGGCCGGCGCCGATAGCCGCCGACCTTCGCCCCTTCACCGGTTCCTAGCTCACGGTTCCTCGGTTCACCGTTCTGAGGACGCGATCTGGGCGCCGCCGACGCGGACGGCGTCCGACAGGCTGACGTGCTCGACCAGCAGGAAGAGCAGCCCGAGGGCGGTGACCGGGAAGAACTGCGAGGCGTGGAAGAGCAGCGAGAAGGACAGCGCCTCCGTGCGGGGCACGGAGAAGAGCGCCAGCGCCAGCACCGTCGCGGCCTGGACCACACCCACGAAGCCGGGGCTCGACGGCAGGCTCACCCCCAGTCCCAGGAAGGCCAGACCCGTCCAGGCCGCGACCAGGGGCAGGTCGAGATGGGCCGAGTGGAGCGCGGTCCAGACGGACAGGGCGAACGCCAGCCAGACCGCCACCGAGCACGCGATGATCGGGAGGGCATGCCGGGCCGACCGGAGGCCACGGACCCCCTCGGTCATCGTCTCGAGCAGCGCCAGCAGCCGCCGCTCGAGCCAGCCGACCCGGTGGAAGAGGGTCTCGATGAGCACGCGGCAGACCCCGGGCGCCGTGGCGATCGCGGTGAGGATCAGGATCCCCACAAGGTCCAGGGCCAGGAAGGCGACGATGGACCAGCGCAGCTCGGTGGGGACCGGCACCACCAGGAGCAGCCCGGCCACGATCAGCCCGACCGCCAGCCCGTCGAGCACGCGCTCCACGACCACCGTGGCGAACGTCGTCCAGAACCGCTGGCCGCGGCGCGAGGCGACGTAGATCCGTATCAGCTCCCCGGCCCGGAGCGGCAGCAGGTTGTTGCCCATGTAGCCGATCATCAGCGCCCGGAAGAGATGCGTCGGGCGCGTGCCGGGCGGGAACAGGTAGTGCCAGCGCCAGGTCCGCATCCACAGCGAGACGAAGTTGAGCGCCACGCTGAGGGCGAGGAAGGTCCAGAGCGTCTGGCGCAGCCGGTCCCCGATGACGCGGAGGTCCACGTCCCAGAAGAAGTAGACGAGGAGGCCCGCGCTCACCGCCAGGCCGAGGAGGATCTTCCCCAGCCGTCGGGCGGACGGCATGTGGGCGGCGCTCAGCGTCCCGGCCGGGCGCGCCCGCCGTCGCCCGGCCCGGCGGCGGTGGTCATGCCTCCACCCGGATCATGGTGGTGCGGGCCGCCACCACCGGCAGCTTGTCGATGGCGGCGAGCGCCGCGCGCATGTCCCGCTCGCGCGCCTCGTGCGTCATCATGACCACCGGCACCGCCTCGTTGCGCGCGCGCTCCTTCTGCAGCACGGAGACCAGCGAGATGTCGTGGCGGCCCAGGATGCCCGCCACCTGGGCGAGCACGCCCGGCCGGTCCATCGCCATCACGCGCAGGTAGTAGGCCGAGCGGATCTCGTCCACCGGGCGCAGCGGGAGCGGGTGGAGCCCGATCGAGGGCAGATCGGTGTCCAGTGCGGGGATGCCGTGCGCCACGCGCCGGGCGATCTCGAGCGTGTCCGACCAGACCGCGGAGGCGGTCGGGAGCTGCCCCGCCCCCCGGCCGTAGAACATGAGGTTCCCCACGTTGTCGCCGGTGATGAACACGGCGTTGAAGACGCCGGAGACCGCCGCCATGGGCGACGCCGCCGGGATCATGGTCGGGTGCACGCGCACCTCCAGCGCCCCCTCGGAGGCCTTGGCGATCGCGAGCAGCTTGATGCGGTAGCCGAGCTCGGTCGCGTTGACCACGTCCTGCTGGGTGACCGCGGTGATGCCCTCGGTGTAGATGTCCTTCAGGTCGACCGCGGTGCGGAAGGCCAGGGTGGCCAGGATCTGCAGCTTGTGGGCGGAGTCGAGCCCCTCGATGTCGAGGGTGGGATCGGCCTCCGCGTAGCCGTGAGCCTGCGCCTCCTTCAGCACCTCGCCGAAGTCCCGCCCCTCGTCGGTCATCTTGGACAGGATGTAGTTGCAGGTCCCGTTGACGATGCCGAAGGCGGACAGGATGCGGTTGGCGGGCAGGCCGTCCTTCACGGCGCGGATGAGCGGGATGCCGCCCGCCACCGCGGCCTCGAAGCCGAGCATCACCCGGTTGCGCCGCGCCTCCTCGAACAGCTCGGGCCCGTGGTGGGCCAGGAGCGCCTTGTTGGCGGTCACCACGTGCTTGCCCGCCTGCAGGGCCTTGAGGATGAAGGTGCGCGCCGGCTCGAGGCCGCCGATCAGCTCGATGACGATCTGCACCGCGGGGTCGTCGATCGCCTGGTTGGCGTCGCTGGTGAGCGGCAGGCGCGCGAGGTCGAGGCCCTCGCGCGGCCGCGTCAGGTCCGCGTCGGCCACGCGCCCGAGCGCGAGCCGGCAGCCCGCGCGCTCGGACATCTCGGCGCCGTGGCTCTGGAGCACCTTGACCACGCCGCAGCCGACCGTGCCGAGCCCGAGCAGGGCGATCTTGATTTCTTTCATGGGTCCGTTGGAGGCCGCGGGTTGCGGCGGACGTCCGGCGCGGTCCGTGGTCGTGCTCGGCGCGCTACCGGCCGGTCAGGGTCTTGAGGCCGCGCAGAGCCTGGCGGATGCGCTGCTCGTTCTCGACGAGGGCGAAGCGGACGTGGCCGTCGCCGTACTCGCCGAAGCCGATGCCCGGGGAGACCGCCACCTTGCACTCCTGGATGAGCAGCTTGGAGAACTCGAGCGAGCCCATGCTGCGGAACTCCTCCGGGATGGGCGCCCACACGAACATGGTGCCCTTGGGCTTGTCGACGCACCAGCCGATCTTGTTCAGGCCGTTGACGAGCACGTCGCGGCGCTTGCGGTGCAGCTCGACGATGTCGCCCACGCAGCCCTGCTCGCCTTCGAGCGCGATGATGGCGGCGATCTGGATGGGCTGGAACGCGCCGTAGTCGAGATAGGACTTGATGCGGGCCAGGGCGTGGATCATCTTCGGGTTGCCGCACACGAAGCCCACCCGCCAGCCCGGCATGTTGTACGACTTCGAGAGCGAGAAGATCTCCACCCCCACGTCCTTGGCGCCCGGCACCTCGAGGAACGAGGGCGCCTTGTAGCCGTCGAAGGTGAAGTCGGCGTAGGCGAAGTCGTGGACCACCATCAGGTGGTGCTCCCGCGCGAAGTCCACCACCTTGACGAAGAAGTCCCGGTCCACGCAGAGGGTGGTCGGGTTGTGGGGGAAGGACAGGATCAGCAGCTTGGCCTTGGGCCAGGCGAGCCGGGCCGTCTCCTGGAGGCGGGCGAAGAAGTCGTCGCCGGGGACGAGGGGGACCGAGCGCAGGTCCCCGTCCGCGATGACCACCGAGTAGGAGTGGATCGGGTAGGTCGGGTTCGGGACCAGGGCGCCGTCGCCCGGCTGGAGCACCGCCAGGGCCAGGTGGGCCATGCCCTCCTTGGCGCCGATGGTGACGATGGCCTCGGTCTCCGGATCCAGCTCCACCCCGTAGCGCGTCCGGTACCACGTCGTGACGGCCTTCCGGAGGCGGGTGATGCCCTTGGAGGCCGAGTAGCGGTGGTTGCGGGGGTTCCGCGCGGCCTCCACCAGCTTGTCGACGATGTGCTTGGGGGTCTCCTGGTCGGGGTTGCCCATGCCGAGGTCGATGATGTCCTCGCCGCGGGCGCGGGCCTTGGACTTCAGGTCGTTGACGATCGCGAAGACGTACGGCGGGAGGCGCTTGATCCGGTAGAACTCATCCATGGTCTTCCCCCAGGCATTCCGATCATACTGTGCGGCTCTTGCGAGTGTCAACGAATCCCTCTGTGGCGGGTACATAGCGCGCACCGGCCCTCGTGGAAGGCCGGGGGTTGACACCCTCCGAAGGGGCATGTTAGAAGAGCCATACCGGGCGAACCCGTAACCAGCACCCACCCTTCCCAGCACGCTCCGAGCAGTCAGTCGTGTTCGAGGCCCCGTAGGGGCCGCCAGGGCCCGGTAGGATGGCAGTTCCAGCGCAAGGGGATGAGTCTTATGTTCAGGCGAGGGGGTAAGGGCCCGCGGCGAAGCGAGCTGACGGCCTACATCGACGAGGGATCGGAGATGGAGGGCCGCTACACCTTCCGCGGCACCGTGATGCTGAACGGCAAGTTCCGGGGCGAGATCAGCTCCGAGGATACGCTGATCATCGGTGAGCGCGCGGTGGTCGAGGCCGACGTCCGGGCCGGCCGCGTGCTGGTGAGCGGCGAGGTCACGGGCAACCTGCGGGCCACCGAGCGGATCGAGCTGAAGCGGACGGCCCGGGTCTACGGAGACGTCGAGGCGCCCGTGGTGGTGGTCGAGGAGGGCGTCCTGTTCGAGGGACACTGTCGCATGGCCAAGCCCGCTCCGGTGGCGGAGATCACCCCCACGCGGGACCTGGCGGTCGTGCCGCTCAAGCGCTGACGGAGACGATGGCCAAGCCGAAACAGTTCAACCTGTTGATGGTCAGGGACGACGGCAGCCGCGTCCTGCGGCTGTCCGCCCCCGGCTGGGTCGTCGGCGCGGTCGTGGGCGGCCTCGCCGTCACGCTGGTGGGGCTGGCGTTCATCTATCCCGACTACGTCTCCCTCCGCCACCAGCGCAGCACGTTCACCGCGCTCAGCTCGAGGCTGCAGAGCCAGCAGGTGCTGCTCGACGCCTCCCGGTCGCGCTTGCGCGAGATCCGCGGCGAGGTCGATAGCTGGCGCGATCTGCACACCAAGATCTGGGAGCCCTTCGGCCCCGAGGCGCTGCCCGCCAAGCGTGGCACCGGGATCGGGGGCGGCAGCAACACGGCCGGGACGACGCCGGAGGCCGACCGGGCCCCGGTGAAGGAGGAGATGGACCGCCTGCTCGGCATCGTCCGGGAAGAAGGCGAGTCCATCCGGTCGCTGGAGCGCTTCCTCGGTCGGGCCAGTCGCGTGCTCGCCTCGCTCCCGTCCCGCTGGCCCGTGCGCGGGCCGGTGAACTCCGACTTCGGTCAGCGCCGCTCCCCGTGGGCGCCCAACTCGGAGTTCCACAGCGGCATCGACATCGGCGCGGCGATCGGCACCGCCGTGAAGGCCCCCGCGCCCGGCGTCGTGGTCTTCGCGGGCCAGCACCCGGAGTACGGCATCACCCTCATCCTCGACCACGGCAACGACACCAAGTCGCTCTACGGCCACTTGTCGAAGGTCAGCGTCGCGGTGGATCAGCAGGTGCAGCGGGGCGACACGGTGGCGCTGACCGGCAACACCGGCCGCTCCTCCGGCCCGCACCTCCACTACGAGATCCAGGTCAAGGGCCAGCCGGTGAACCCCCACAGCTACATCTGGGAAGAGGCGGGCCCGGCCGTCAGGGCCGCCTCGCGCTAGGGGAGGGGTCCGCGGGCCGTCAGGCCCCGCGGTGTTTCTTCAGGAACTCCAGACAGACCGCGGTGAACCGCTCCGCCTGCTCGATGAAGTGCAGGTGGCCGGCGTCCGGGATCGCGACCAGCTCCGACCCGGGGATTCGCGCGTGCAGATCGCGCGAGGAGACCGGCGGGACCAGGATGTCCTCGGTGCCGGTGGTGATCAGGGTCGGCACCCGAACCTCGCCCAGGCGCGCGACCGTGTCGTGGCCCCGGATCGCGTCGGCCTGGCGCGACAGGCCCTCGAGGCTGATCGGATAGGCATACTCGAGCGCCCGGTCGATCCAGAAGCGGATGAAGTCCGGCCGCTCGACCATGGTCTTCCGGCAGAGGATCCAGGGCATGACCGCCCGCACGTGCTCCTCACGATCACCGCGCGCCTTCACCGCGACCAGCGTGTCGATCAGGAAGCGGGCGTAGGCGTCGATGCTGGCGGTCGTGCAGTGGAGCTGGAGCGTGCGGACGCGGTCCGGATGCCGCAGCGCCAGCTCCTGGGCGATCATGCCGCCCATGGAGGCGCCGCAGATGTGAGCGCGCGCGATGCCGAGGGTCTCCATCAGCCCCACCACGTCCTCGGCCATCCCGGGGATCGTGTAGGGCGCGTCCGGGACGTCACTCTGGCCGGCGCCCCGGTTGTCGAAGGCGATCACGCGATGCTCGGCCGCGAAGGCCGGAGCCTGCAGCGCCCACGTGGTGTGATCGGCGCCCCAGCCCATGATCAGCACGAGCGGCGGGGCGTCGGGCGCGCCCGTCTCCTCGTAGAAGAGCCGGACGCCGTCGACGCGGACGGTGGCCACGGCGGTCAGGAGGCGACGGCGGCCAAGAGCTCGCTCAGCTCGGCGTGGGTGGCTGCGTCCAGCACGGGCGCGGGCGGCCGCACCAGCGCCGAGGCGATCCAGCCGCGGCGGCGCAGGATCTCCTTGCGGATGCCGACGGCGGTGCCGGGCGTGGCGCCGGGCTGGCTCTCGTAGCGGATCAAGGGCAGCCAGCGATAGAAGAGCGCGCGCGCCTCGTCGCGCCGGCCGGCCACGAAGTGCTCGCGGATGGCGCGCAGGGCCTCGGGGTAGGGGAAGCCGGTCATGGCCCCGTCCGCGCCGCGCGAGAGCTCCTCGAAGAAATACACGCCGCCCAGCCCGCCGAAGATCGCCACCCGGCTCCCGAAGAGCGCGCGCAGGCGCGTGATCTTGGGGAGCGTCGGCGGCTCCTCCAGCTTGACCGCGTGGATGCGCGGGATCTCGGCGCACACCTGCGCGATGAAGGGCGCCGGCATCGTGACCTGGGTCGTGACCGGCTCGTCCTGGAGCACGATCGGCAGCCCGGTGGCCGCGTCGACCGTCCGGTAGTAGTCGAGCACCGCGTCCAGGTTCTTGAGGCCGGTGGGCGGTGCCACCATGAGCGCGTCGGCACCATGCTCGCGCGCCATGCGCGCGAAGGCGGTGGCCAGATGCGTGCCGGAGGCCGACACGCCCACCGCGACCGGCACGCGCCCGCGCGCCTCCTTCACCACGCTCTCCACGACGCGGCGGCGCTCCTCGTCGGTGAGCCGGTGCGCCTCGCCCGCGATGCCCAGGATGGTGAGGCCGTTCACCCCGGTGGCCAGCGCGGACTCGACCAGGCGCGGGAGGCCCGCGGTGTCGAGCGCGCCGTCCTCGCGGAACGGCGTCGCCAGAATGTGAAAGACGCCGGACCAGTCGATCATGTCGGAGGCGCGGGCCCCTCACCCTGCCCTCTCCCCAGAGGGGAGAGGGTGAGTTAGGCCCTCACCTGGCAGGCGACCCAGTGGCCGGGCGAGATCTGCTTCAGCACCTGCTCGTTCTCGGAGCAGGAGGGCACGCGGACCGGGCAGCGGGTGTGGAAGCGGCAGCCCGACGGCGGCTTGATCGGGCTCGGCACGTCGCCCTCGAGCAGGATGCGCTTGCGCTTGACCGCGGGGTCGGGGATCGGCACCGCGGAGAGGAGCGCTTCCGTGTAGGGGTGCTTGGGATTGGTGTACAGCTCCTTGGCGGGGGCGATCTCCACGATCTTCCCGAGGTACATCACGGCCACCCTAGTCGAGATGTGCTCGACCACCGAGAGGTCGTGGGCGATGAAGAGATAGGTCAGGTTGAACTGCTTCTGCAGGTCCTCCAGCAGGTTGATGACCTGGGCCTGGATGGACACGTCCAGCGCGGAGACGGGCTCGTCGGCCACGATCAGCTTGGGGCTCACCGCGAGCGCGCGCGCGATGCCGATGCGCTGGCGCTGGCCGCCCGAGAACTCGTGGGGGTAGCGACGCAGGTGGTCGGCGCTGAGGCCCACCGTCTCGAGCAGGTGCACGACCCGCTCCTCGCGCTCGCGCTTGGTCTTGGCGAGCTTGTGGATCACGAGCGCCTCGCCGATGATCGAGCCCACCGTCATGCGCGGGTTGAGCGACGCGTAGGGGTCCTGGAAGATGATCTGCATGTCCCGCCGGAGGTGACGCAGCGAGCGCTTGTCGAGCGTCGTCACGTTCTTGTCCTCGAACCACACCTCGCCCGCGGTGGGCTCGATCAGGCGCAGGATGCAGCGGCCGGTGGTGGACTTG
>JBGOVO010000075.1:0-12795 GCA_041478145.1 Methylomirabilia bacterium | reverse complement strand
GGCACCGGCTCCCCGACCGGCGGAAGGGCTACACCCAGAAGGCGGTGGTGGGCGGCCACAAGGTCTACCTCCGCACCGGTGAGTACCAGGACGGCACCGTCGGCGAGATCTTCCTCGACATGCACAAGGAAGGGGCGGCCTTCCGCTCCCTCATGAACTGCTTCGCCATCGCCATCTCGCTCGGGCTGCAGTACGGCGTCCCGCTGGAGCGGTTCGTCGACGCCTTCGTCTTCACCCGCTTCGAGCCCAACGGCATGGTGAAGGGCAACGACCGCATCAAGATGTCCACCTCGGTGATCGACTACGTCTTCCGCGAGCTGGCGATCACCTACCTCGGGCGCACCGATCTCTCGCACGTGCCCGAGGACGACCTGCGCGCCGACACCATCGGCAGCAAGCCGGGCGAGGGCCCGGTGGCGGCCACCCCGGCCCCGGAGCCGGCCCCCGCGGCTCGGCCCATCGCCCCGCCGCCGACGGCGCGCGCCATCGTGCCCATGAGCGGCGGCAGCGGGCCGGTGGTCGGGCTGCCCGCGGCCCCGATGAAGCTCCTCTCCGCGTCCGAGATGGCGCGGCTCAAGGGGTACGAGGGCGACCCGTGCGGCGACTGCGGCCAGTTCACCATGGTGCGCAACGGCACCTGCCTCAAGTGCATCACCTGCGGGACGACGACCGGGTGCTCGTGAGATGACGCGGGGTGAGAGCGCACGGAGGGCTCGACCTGTCCGTGTTCTGTCCGAGTCTCGTCTGAACGGAGGCGAGCAGCAAAGAATCCGGTGAGCGGCGATGGAATCAGCTGTGACTGTGCCCCGGCGAAGCCCTGAGAGGCCGTGCAGCGCGACGCGATGATCATCGATTGCGACGGGCACATCCTCGAGCCGCCCGACCTGTGGGAGAAGCACCTCGAGGCGCGCTATCGCAGCCGCGCGATCCGGATCCGGGTCGGCGACGACGGCTACGAGTATCTGGAGATCGACGGCCGGCGCGCCACCCTGCCCCGCCCCGGCCAGCTCGGCACGCTGGGCGGCATGGGCAAGCGCGTGGACGAAGCGCGGCGGCTGCGCGAGCGGGCCATGAGCGGCGAGATCCGTCCGGAAGAGATGCGGGGAATTCGGGCGGGGCCGGAGCAGACCTATCTGCGCGGCGCCGCGTTCGGCACCATGGACATGACCGAGCGCGTGCAGCTGCTCGATCGCGAAGGCATGGCCAAGGCGATCCTCTATCCGACGATCGGGCTGCTCTGGGAAGCCGAGCTGATGGACCCCGAGCTGTCGGGCGCGTACTGCCGCGCGTACAACCGCTGGATCGCCGATTTCTGCCGCCACTCCGGGGGCCGGCTGTTTCCCATCGCGCATCTCTCGCTGGGCGATCCCGCCGAGGCGGCCCGAGAGCTCGAGCGCGCGGTGCGCGACGGCTGCCGCGGGGCCTTCGTGTGCCCGTTCACGATCACCCGCGTCCCCCACGGCGCCCCCGCGCACGACGCGGTCTTCGCGGCCGCGCAGGACCTCGACGTGCCGCTCGCGATCCATCCCACCTTCGAGCCGCCCGCCTGGAACGTGCATCACCGCTACGACAAGTTCGGCTGGGCGGTGTGGTACTTCGACCTCTTTGCCGGCCACGGCGTGCAGCACGCCTTCGCCACGCTCTTCCAGCTCGGGGTCTTCGACCGTTTCCCGCGGCTCCGGGTGGTGGTCCTGGAATCGCAGGCCGGCTGGATCGGCTACTTCCTGGACCGCGCCGACGCCATCTTCGGCGGGACCACGCTCGGGGCCACCGTCCGACTCACCGAGAAGCCGTCGTACTACTTCAAGCGCCAGTGCTTCATCTTTGCCGATCCGGACGAGCGGACGATCCCGGCCATGATGCAGCTGGTCGGCGAGGACAAGTTCTTCTGGGCGAGCGACTATCCGCATCCCGACCATCCCGGCAACTACCTCGAGGAGCTGCGTGAGATGGTGGCGCCGATGCCGGACTCGGCGCGCCGCGCCATCCTGGGCGAGAACGTCGCCCGGGCGTACAACCTTTCCTGAGGAGCGATCGCGTTCACGCCCCCGCGGCGGGGCGGGCGCGGTCGGGCTCGGGCCGCGGGGGCGCGGCCCGCGGGTTCTCCCCGCGCGGTCCCTGGCTGCGCTTGACCTCCCAGATGGTCTCGAAGCGCCGGCCGTACAGGACCAGCGGGATCTTGGCCTCCTCCCAGTAGGGCACCACCGGGACGAAGACGTACCGTTCCCTCAGGCCGGCCAGGAAGCGGTCGAAGTCGTCGTAGACCACGGGATCGGTCTCTCCCTTCGGCGCGACCAGGTTGATGCGGTACAAGGTGAACGGGTTGGGCGTGAAGTTGTACAGGAAGATGCGGCCCCCGCGCTCGAGCTGCTCGCGGATGAGCACGTCGAGGCTCCGGAAGCCGTCGGCCCTGCCCTTCTGCTTGAGGACGTCCTTGACCCCCACGTAGTGCCCGCGGCCCCGGAAGATCGTGTCGATGCCCGACTCCGTCGAGATGAACAGATCGCCGGCCTGCAGCTCGCGCTGGAAGCGGGTCGCGAGGGCGTCCTTCATCTGGCCGAACCCGCGCCAGGGCAAAATCGCCGCCCAGAAGTTCACGACGAAGAGCACCGCGAGCAAGGCCAGGACGCTTCCCGTCAGCAGAGATCGTGTCCGGGGCGCCGCCACCTCTCCTCGGGCGGCGATCGGCCCGAGGAGCAAGAGCAGGAGCAGCGGCGGCACCGTGACGATGTGGTACTCCGGGGACCCTGGCTGGAACCATGAGTTGAGGAAGAGCTTGTACGCGACCACCCACACCACGCACCCGATGAACGGCACGAGGAGGCGCTGACGGATCGAGCGCCGGGCCGTCCAGAGCCGGACGAGCAGGCCGGCCATGATGCCGTAGGTGACGACGGTGAGCCCCGCGAACCACCGGGCGCGCCCGTCGGCCCGCACGGAGGGCTCGCGCACCAGGTCCAGGAGCACCTGCGTGCCGTAGGCGATCGCGGTGAGCTGGGCCTTGACGCTCCGGAGCGTGCTCCCGATCACCCCGCCGATCTCGTACACGTGGACGCCGGACGACCACGTGGGCCAGAAGTACCAGTCGAAGAGCTCGCGCGGGGTGCCGAGTCCCCGGATGAAGACGCCGACCCAGGCGGCGAGCACCACGGTCGCGACGCTGCCCCCGGCGACGTAGGCGGCGGCGTCCTTGACGCCCTCGCGCCAGGGACGGTCCACCAGCAGCATCGCGACGGCGCTGAAGCCGAACAGGACCGCGTCCTGGTGGAAGACGATGGCCACCGCGTTCAGCGCTCCCATGAGGGCGGCGAAGCCCGGCGCGGGTCCCGGGTGGCGACGGCGCTCGACGACGAGCAGGCAGATCGCCAGGATCACCACGAGCCCGTAGTGGTGCACCTCCCCGTTCGCGAAGTACCAGTAGCCGAAGGAGGTGGCGAGCAGCGCGCCGCCCGCGAGGGCGAGAACCGTCTCACCCGACAGCAGGCGGACCAGCCGATAGAAGAGCACCGAGCCGGCCGCGGCGAGGCCGGCGTTCACCGTCTGGATGATCAGGAGCGTGGGGACGGGCGCCCCGAGGGCGGCCAGCAGCCGCTTCAGCACGAACACGACGTACAGGGGCAGCGGGTGCCCCGCGAGAAGCATGTAATCGAAGTCGAGCTTGTCGATCGTGGCGACCCACGTATAGGCATCGCTGGTCGGAGCGGACGAGAACGTCAGGACGTAGAGGAGGAACACCGCCACGAAGAAACCGCCGTCGACCAGCCACATGCTCATGAGCGCGCCGGCGCCTCTCGCTTCCGCGCGACGACGAGGAGCGACCCGCCGGCGGGAAACGACACCCCCCGCTCGATCAGCGCCCGCTCCACCGCGAGCACGCGGGTCAGGACCGCGTTCATCCCCCGCCCCACCGCGAGCTCCGGCAAGGCATCGCGCCGGCGCGTCGCGCCCGCCGCGAGGCGGGACGCCGCCAGCACGGGCAGGAGCAGGGACACGAACGAGGTCGCCCGCGCGATCTCGAAGCCCGCCCGGCGCACCTTGTCCATCAGCTCTCCGCGCGTGTAGCGGCGCTTGTGCCGGGCGTGTTCGTCCGACTGGCTCCAGAGGACCGGATGCTGCGGGACGGACAGCATGATGCCGCCGCCCCCGCGGACCGCGCGGAACATCTCCGAGAGGACCGCCTCGTCCTCCTCGATGTGCTCGAGCACGTCAAACGCGCCGATGACGTCGAACTCCTCCTCGAAGGGCATGCGTCGAGCGTCCATCTGGAGCAGCGCGGCGCCCGGCACCCGCTCCGCGGCATACACGAGGCCCTCGCTGAAGACCTCGGCCCCGGACAGCGCCAGCGCCGGGAGGGCGCGTTGGATCCCGGCGAGGACGAACCCCGTCCCGCATCCGATCTCCAGGAAGCTGGTGGCGGCGGGAAAGTACCGGCGCAGCGCCCAGACGAGCAGGCGATTGCGCGCCTCGAACCAGAAGTTGCCGGCCTCCAGCCCGACGAGGCGGGAGAAGCAGGCGGCATCATACGACTCGGCGGCGTCCTTCGCAGCCGGCGCGAACGCCGGGTAGCGGCCGCGCTGCGCGGGCGACTGGCCGCACGCCGGACAGGCCCAGCCGCCGGCGCGGAAGCGGTGTCGGCACGCGAGGCACACCTTCATCCGGCCCCGTCGGTCCGAGCGCCTACCCGCAGCCCGCTCATCGAGGAAGCAGGCGACGCCCGGGCCTCACCCGCCGAACTGGGTGATGGCCGCCACGACACGCGCCTGATCCGGCTCGGTGAGGTCGTTGTAGAACGGCAGGCGAAGCAGGCGGTCGCTGATCGCCTCGGTCACCGGACAGTCGCCCTCCATCCCTCCGAGGCGCCGGCCCATCTCCGAGAGGTGCAGCGGGAGGTAGTGGAACACGCTCAGGATGCCGTGGTCCCGGAGGTGGGCGATCAGGGCCTGGCGCTGCCCGAGCGACGGGAGCAGGAGGTAGAACATGTGCCAGGGCTGCTCGCAGTGGGCCGGGACGGCGGGCAGCCCGACCTCCCGCTCGGCGGCCCAGTCCCGCAGGTGGCGGTGATAGTACTCCCAGATGCGCTGTCGCGCCGCCTGGATCCGCTCGCGCGCCTCGAGCTGCGCGTAGAGGTAGGCGGCGAGGATGTCGGAGGGCACGTAGCTCGACCCGACGTCCACCCACGTGTACTTGTCGACCAGCCCGCGGAAGAACCGGCTGCGGTTCGTCCCCTTCTCGCGGATGATCTCCGCTCGCTCCGCGTGGCGCGGGTCGTTGATGAGCAGCGCCCCCCCCTCGCCGCAATTGATGTTCTTGGTCTCGTGGAAGCTCTGCGCGGCCAGGCCGCCGAAGGTGCCGAGAGGCTTGCCCTTGTACTTGCCGAAGAGCCCGTGCGCGTTGTCCTCGACGACCGCGATTCCGTGGCGCGCCGCGGTGTCCATGATGGCATCCATCTCGCAGCCGACCCCGGCATAGTGCACCGGCACGATCACCCGGGTGCGCGGCGTGACCGCGCGCTCGAGGAGGGTCTCGTCCAGGTTCAGCGTGTCCGGACGCACGTCGACGAACCGCAGCCGCGCGCCCCGGAGCACGAACGCGTTGACCGTCGACACGAAGGTGAAGGCCGGCACGATCACCTCGTCACCCTCCCGGACGTCCAGCAGGAGCGCGGCCAGCTCCAGCGCGTGGGTGCACGACGTGGTCAGGAGCACCTTGGGCACGCCGAGCTCCGCCTCGAGCAGGGCCTGGCAGCGGTCGGCGAACGGTCCACCCCCCGAGATGTGCCCCTGGGCGAGGGCCTCGCCGATGTAGCGGAACTCGTTGCCCGCGACGCTCGGCTTGTTGAAGGGGATCTGGTACTTCATCCGCGGCCGGTCGTGATGGAGCGCACGGTATAGGTCGGCCGCGCCATCATCCGAAAGTGCATGCGGGCGATGTACTCCCCGATGATGCCCAGGGCGAAGAGCTGGGCTCCCGAGAAGATCGCGATGATCGACGCCAGGAAGGGAAACCCGGGGACCCGATTGCCGCCGAAGAAATACCGGGCCAGCACGTACACCAGAATACCCACCCCGAGTAGCGTCAGCACGAACCCCATCAGGCTGGCGATCTGGAGCGGCAGCGTGCTGAAGCCGGTCAGCATGTTGAGCGCGTGGGTCATCAGATTGCGGAACGTGTAGTGGGAGACGCCCCGCCGGCGCGGATCCTGGCGGACGGGAATCGCGGCGAAGCGCGTGGTGCCCCAGGTCAGGAGCACGTCGATGGACACGAAGGGCCCGTCGTAGTGGGCGAACGCCTCCCGCAGCTCGGTGCGAAACGCGCGGAAGGCGCTGACGCTCCGCGCGATCTCGACTCCCATGGCGCTCTGGAGCGCCAGCTTCGTGACCCGGGAGGCCACGTCACGCCAGAACCCGTGCCGCTCGCGCTCGGGCGTCCCGTACACGACGTCGCACTCCGCGGTGAGCCGCTCCAGCAGCTTCGGGATCTCCTCGGGCGGGTTCTGCAGGTCGTCGTCGAGGGTCACGATCACGTTCAACCGGGCCGCTCGGATGCCGCAGAGCAACGCGTTGTGCTGGCCGTAGTTCCGCATCAGATCGACGCCGCGCACCCACGAGTACTCGCGCGCGAGGTCGGAGATCCGCGCCCAGCTCCGGTCGTGGCTGCCGTCGTTGACGAGCAGCACCTCGAAGCGAGCCCCCGACGCGGCCAGCACCTGGCCCAGCCGGCCGATCAGCTCCGCGCAGATGGTCTCGCTGTTGAAGACCGGAATGACGACGGACACACCGGCCGACAGCCCCGGGTCACCGGGCATGCCCACCCGCGCCGTCGACGAACGACTTCGTCCTCACCGCTCCCCCCTCGCGCCCGCGCACCCTGCGACCGGCCGGCAAATCCTACGCACAATAGCGAATCGCTCACGGCCGCGTCAACGAGAACCGGAGAACAGCGGCGCGGGGCCGCCGACGGGAGCGGCGTGGCTCAGGGTTTCTCGAACACGAAGAGCTTCTGCGTGCCGTACTCCCCCCACGCGGGGAGCTGGGCGCACATCTGGTTCCACTCCGCTTCCGGGTCGGCGACGTCGATGTCGGCGCCGAGCGCCCGGATGAGGAGGGGTTTCAGGACCCGCGTCCCCAGGTAGTAGGTGCTCGCGAAGTCCGAGATTCCGACCAGCCGCAGCGACGGCGACAAGGCGTTCACGACGGCGTCCTGGTCGAGATATTGGTTGAACGCGGGCATCGGAATGTCGGGCAACCTCCATTCCCGCCGAAGCTTGTTCAGACGCTGCCAGCCTTGAATCGTCGCTTCCGAGAGCAGCAGCCGCCCTCCCGGCCGAACCGCGCGGGCGCATTCGAGCAGCCCCCGGCGCTGCCGCTCCCATTCTCCCAGGTTGATGATCACCCGGACCGCCACCACCTTGTCGTACGCCTCGTCGGGCTCTGTCAATGCGGTGGCATCACCGACGTCGAATTCGACCCGCCCGACCAGGGCGTGGGCCATGGATGCGGCGCGCAAGCGGGCCTGGTTGACCATTTCCGGGATGTAGTCCAAGCCCCGCACCTGGACGCGTTTCTGGCAGGCGAACTGGACGGTGGAGTATCCGTTCGCGCACCCCACGTCCAGCACGCGATCCCCGTCCGAGAGGTGCCGGATGATCTCCCGGATCTCCAGCTCGATGACCATGCGATCGGACCACGAGGCGGAATGGGATTGGCCGTGTGAGGCGGCCTGCCGGCTCCAGAACTCCCGAACTTGCTCCTGGCTGTACATCGGCCCCGATCCTGCGCTGCCGAGCGCGGGGTCGTCAAGAATTCCTCGCACATGACATGCGTCTGCTCCCGCCGGGATCACGTAGAATCGCGCTCATGCCGACCGCCACCCGCTGGCCCGAAGCGCGCGCCCCCCGTGGCATGGTGGCCACGCCGCACCTGCTCGCCACCCAGTCCGGCGTGGCCGCCCTGCGGGCCGGCGGCAACGCGCTGGACGCCGCCATCGCGGCCGCGGCCACCGTCGCGGTCGTCTACCCACACATGAACGGGCTGGGCGGCGACAACCTGTGGCTCATCTACGACGCGAGGAGCCAGCGCCTGCGCGCGCTCTGCGCCGTCGGCCGCGCCGCCCGCGCCGCCACCATCGACTGGTACGCCGCGCGCGGCATCACCTCCGCCCTGCCGACGCGCGGCGGGCCGGCGGCCCTCACCGCGCCCGCGGTGGTGGACGGCTGGTGGCAGGCGCACGAGTACAGCCGCGCCGCGATGGGCTCGCCGCTCGCCTGGAAGGCGCTGCTCGCCGACGCGCTGCTCTACGCGCGCGAAGGCTTCGCGGCCTCCGACGGCCAGCGCACGCCCCCGCCGCGCGAGCCCGATCTCTTCGGCGACCGCGCCCCCGCCGACATCCGGCAAGGGCTCTGGCCCCTCTATCATCCGGACGCGCTGCGACGCGGGCGGCTGGTGCAGCGCGACCTGGCCCGCACGCTCGAGGCCGTCAGCGACGGGGGCGTCGAGGCCTTCTACCGCGGCGACGTTGCCCGGCGCCTCGTGGCGGCGGCGGCCGCGGCGGGCAGCCCGCTCGCCCTCGAGGATCTGGCCGAGCACCAGTCGGACTGGATGGAGCCGCTCCGCATCCCGTACGCCGAAGGGCACGCCGCGAGCTTTCCCCCGCCGACCCAGGGGCTCTCCGCGCTCGCGGTGCTGGGCATGACCGAGCGCTTCGACATGGCGGCGCTGCCCGAGGCGGACTACATCCACGTCTTCGTGGAGGCGACCAAGCTCGCCTTCGAGGACCGTGACCGGTATCTCACCGATCCCGCCTTCATGCGCATCGCCGCCGGCGAGCTGCTCGCCCCCGAGCGGCTCCAGGCGCGCGCCCGGCTGATCTCGCGCGAGCGCGCGCGCACGCCCCAGCCCGCCGCCCCCGCGGGCGGCGACACCATCGCGCTGGTCACCGCTGACCGGGAGGGCAATGCGGTCTCGCTGATCCAGTCGCTCTACTTCACCTTCGGCGCAGGACTGATGGCGGGCGATACCGGCGTGGTGCTGCAGAACCGCGGCTGCTTCTTCTCGCTCGATCCCGGCCACGTCAACGCGCTGGCCCCCGGCAAGCGCACCATGCACACGCTGATCCCGTCCATGTACCTCGAGGGCGGCCGCCCGCGCTTCGTCTACGGGACCATGGGGGGCGAGGGGCAGCCGCAGACGCAGGCCGCCGTCCTCACGCGCCGGCTCTTCCGGCGGCTCGGGCCGCAGGCCGCGGTGGAGGCACCGCGCTGGCTCTACGGCCGCACCTGGGGGGCGGCGTCGCGGGCGCTGAGCCTCGAGGGCCGCTATCCGGCCGAGCTGGCGCGGAACCTGGAGAGCCGCGGTCACGACGTCACGGTCGCGGGGGAGTGGGACGACCTCTTCGGCCACGCCCACTGCATCTGGGTGGCGCCGGAGGACGGCGGCCTGGTCGGCGGCTCCGACCCGCGGGCCGACGGGGGCGCGCTCGGCTTCTGACGAAAGCCTGACCGAATCTGTCACCGCCCACCGGCTCGTCTCCTACCGCCTGCTGACGCTCATCCTGGTGGGCACGAGCCTGCTGCTCGTGATGCTGCTCGAATCCGTGCGATCACGGCGGCGCGGCGATCGGCTCAAGCTCCTGCAGGCGGGTCGCTGAGGACCCGACCCGGCCACGATCAGACGTTTCCGCCCGCCAGCGCCTTGTAGAGCTCGAGGCCCACCTGCGAGAGGTCGGAGCGGGTCTCGAGCGGCAGGCCCGCGCTGATCCAGGCCCCGAGCCCGCCCCTCAGGATCTTCACGTCCTTGAAGCCTATCTTGCGAAGCTCGCGCGCCACCCGGGCGCTGGTTTCCTCGTCGGGTCAGGTACAGTAGGCGACCACCGGGCGCGTCATGTCGAGATCGAGCCCGGCCATGCTGGTGGCGAGATCCTCAGGCGTCACGCGCACCGAGTCCCGGATCTTGAGCGGAAGCTGCTCGAAGGAGTCGGCGCGGCGCGCGTCGAGGATGATCGGGGCCTTGCCACCTTCCATCAGGCGGACCACCTCCGAGGGGTGCACGCGATAGCGGTTCTTGTTCCAGCGGTGCAGCATCTGGCCGCCGTAGCCGCCCGCGCTCACCAGGGTGACGCCGATGGCCACCCAGAACCACGGGAAGGGCTTGGGCGGCGGGTTCTTCACCTTCTCCCGCGCCTCCGACAGCATGCGCCGCACGTCGGGCAGGTTCGGGTGGAGCGTGTCGGCTTCCTCGAAGCGCCGGAGCGCGCCCTTCCAGTCGTCGGTGAAGAAGGCGTTCAGGCCGGCGTACCACGTGTCGTTGAACTTGCTGCCGCGGTTGACCTTGGTGGGCGTGCCGCGTACGAAGTCCGTCACCGCCTGGGACGGGATGACGAAGTTGAAGCCCTGCACGATGCTGCCCTCGGGGCCCGGGGCCAGCGATACGAACGTGAGGATGCCCACCACGCTGCCCCGGTCGTCCACGGCCGGCCCGCCGGAATTGCCCCAGGCCGCGGGCGCGTCGGTCTGGATCACCTGGTTGTTGTTGCGGTCCGGCTTGAATCCGGACACCGCGCCGTTGGTCACCGAGGCTTCGACCATCGCGGACTGGTTGTTGAGCAGCTCGTGGGAGAGCACCACGCCGGGGAACCCGATGATGTGGACCGGGTCGCCGATCTGGGCCATCTTGGTGTCGGTGAGCGACAGCACGGGGAAGTTCTCGCCCGGCACCTTGAGCAAGGCCAGGTCGCGGCCCGACATCTCGTTCACCGGCGGGCTGTACTTTTTGACCTCGGCCTTGAGCCGGCCCTTCGCGGTCACGACGAAGACCTGGGGCTGAAGATTGACCTTGACCGTGGGCAGCACGGTGTCCAGCAGCTTCCGTTTGGCCGCTTCCTCCGACTCCGGCCGATCCCCCGGCTGCAGACCCATCCGCTTCAGCACCTGGGGCAGGCAGGCGGTCGTGACCGCCCGCTGGGCCTGCTGATTGGCCAGCCACCGGGGCGGCTCGTAGGCGGGCTGGACGACGTGGCCATTGGTCACGAGCCAGCCGTCGCCGTCGAGGAACCAGCCGGTGCCGGTCTCCCGGAAGACCGGCGGGGTGATCTTGACCGGGCCCGCGCCGCAGTCGAGAGTGACCTCGGAGGAGACCTCGGCCACCACCAGCACCACGGCCGGCTTGGCTCGGAGCAGGGCCTCCTGGACGGTGAGGGGCTTCTGGGCGGAGACGGCGGCGGGCAGCCCGGCAATCGCCACGATCACGGCCGCCACCAACAGCGCCAGACGCAGTATCATAAGGCCACTGCGGGCCATTCTACACTGAGACGGGAGCCATGAGCCGTCAGATCCAAGAGGTGCCGACCAGGACGTTCCAGCCCGGCGACGTGATCTTCCGCGAGGGCGACGACGCCAAGGGCGAGGCCTTCATGGTCCACCTCGGTCGGGTCGAGATCCGCAAGCAGATCGGCGGCGAGGAGCGCCTCCTGAACACGCTCGCCAAGGGGGAGCTGCTCGGCCACCTCGCGCTGTTCCGCAACGCGCCCCGCTCGGCCACCGCGATCGCGGCGGAGGCCGTCACGCTGATGGTCATCCCCGCCAACCGGCTCGATCACCTCGTGCGCGCGAATCCGGCGCTGGCCGTCGCGCTGATCCGCGACCTCGCCAAGGGCATGCTGGCCGCGGAGGACCGGCTGCGCGACGTCGAGGACAAGCAGACGAAGAAGTAGGCTCAGGCCGCGGCGAGGCCGAAGGCCTCCGCCGCGACGCCCGCGACGTGGCGGCCGATGGCCAGCGACGCGGTGGCGCCCGGCGAGGGCGCGTTGACCACGTGTACCGCGCCCGCCGTGACGCTGATCTTGAAATCGTCCACCAGGGAGCCGTCGGGCCCCACCGCCTGCGCCCGCACGCCCGCCCCGCCCCGCTCGAGGTCGGCCGCCGCGATGCTCGGCACCAGCTTCTGCAGCGAGCGGACGAAGGCCGCCTTGCTCGCCGAGCGATAGATCTCATACGCGCCCACCCGCCAGTACTTCCGGGCCATGTGCCAGAAGCCCGCGTAGCCGAGGGTGTCCAGGAACTCCCCCGGCCGCACGGTGCCGAGCGTGTAGCCTTCCCGCGCGAAGGCGAGCACCGCGTTCGGTCCCGCCTCCACGTCGCCGTGGATGGTGCGGGTGAAGTGGACGCCCAGGAACGGGAACTCGGGATCCGGCACCGGGTAGATGAGCCCGCGCACGATCGAGCGCCGCTCGGGACGCAACATGTAGTACTCGCCGCGGAACGGGATGATCCGCACCTCGGGCGTGATGCCCATCAGGGCCGCCACCCGGTCGGAGTGGAGCCCGGCGCAGTTGACGAGATGCTTCGCCTCCACCGGGCCCTGCGCGGTCTCGAGCACGAGGCCGCTCCCCTGCCGCCGGATGGCGGTCACCCCGGCGCCGGTCACGATGCGCGCGCCGCGCTGCTGGAGCACCTCCGCCATCTTCGCCACCACCTGCCTGTAGTCGACGATCCCGGTCTCGGGCACGTGAATGGCGCGCACCGCGCGGCAGTTGGGCTCGTACTCGCGCACTTCCTCGGCCGAGAGCATCTTGAGGCCGGCGAGCCCATTGGCCTGGCCGCGCTCGTAGATGGTCTGAAGCCGCGGCAGCTCCTGGTCATCGGTGGCCACGATGATCTTGCCGCAGCCCTCCCACTTGATGCCGTGGGTGTCGCAGAACTCCTTCATGCGGCGCGCCCCGTCCACGCAGAGCCTCGCCTTGAGCGAGCCGGGCTTGTAGTAGACGCCGGAGTGGATGACGCCGCTGTTGTGCCCGGTCTGG
>JBGOVO010000463.1:0-2502 GCA_041478145.1 Methylomirabilia bacterium | reverse complement strand
TCCGGGGTCAGCTCGTCGCGGTTCTCGAGGAAGTAGAGGATGAACGACGTCGGCCGGCCGGGCTGGGCGGCCAGCGCGGCGCCGAAGGCCTGGCGCGCTTCCTGCTCGGTGACCGCGCCCGGCTCCACGCGCCCCGGCTCCTTCACGCGCGCCGCCGCGTATGGCTGGTCGAGCACCGCCTGCTGGCCGCCGCTCTCCACACTCAGTGCGCCGGTCTTGCCGTCCTGGCCCGGCATGAGCACGTAGAGATCGTCACGGGCGGGCTTGGCGCAGCCGGCGAGCAGCAGGAGCGCGAGCGCCGCGAGCCCGGCCAGGCTGCGCATCGTGGTCGAGGGTGTCAGTCCTTCGGGTCGCCGGTGCGGACGAGGAATTCAGTGCCGCGCACGCCGAGCACCGCCGCGGGCGTCGTCACCTTCATCGCGTCCGGCGACTGCTTGGCCAGCTTGCCCGAGACGACGGCGAGCGTGCCTTTCTTCAGCGAGCTCTCGAAGGCGCCCTGGTGGGTGGTCGAGTCGAAGGCGAAGCGATCGATGGCGAGCACGCTGTTCGGTCCGGCGGAGAGCAGGCTATTGTCGAGGAAGGTGATGCCCACCGCGCCGTCGGCGCCGGTGGTCACCACGTCGCCGGCCTGCACCGCCGCGCCCAGCGCCGCGGGGAGCTTCTGGCCCGCGCGCTCGATCTGCACCGCGCCCTTGGACACCTTGACGTGGCCGGCCTCCTGGGCGAACGCGAGAATGGGCAGACCCGCCACGAGGGCGGCCGCCGCGGCCAGCGAAACGATGCGAGGGAACATAGCGTCTCCTTCTGATCCGGAAGATCGCCGGGCCGAGAGAGCTGGCCGAGCGGGGCCTATAATAGCCCAATGACTGGCCGCCGCCACAGCCGGATCTTCCCGGCCCGCCGTGATGCGCTGCCGCAGGTCGAGAGCTTCCTCGCCGAGGTGTGCGCCGGCGCCGGGCTCGGTCGCGAGGCCTGCCTCCGCCTCACCCTGCTCGTCGAGGAACTGTTCACCAACACGGTGGTGCACGGCCATGGTGCCGACAGCGAGGCGCCGATCCAGCTCGACTGCGAGGTGGCCGACGGGCGTGTCGCACTCACCTACGAGGACACCGGCCCGCCGCACAATCCGTTCGCCGCCGTCGGCGCCCCCGATGCAGCCGCAGGCGTGGAGGACCGTCCGGTGGGCGGCCTGGGCGTGCTGCTCGTTTCGGTGATGGCGCATCAGGTGGAGTATCGCCGGGTCGGCGACCGGAACCGCATCTCGCTCGTGATCGGCGCCACCCGCTCAGCCCAGGCGTAGCCTAGGCATCCCGCGCGCTCCCTGCTACCATCCCCCGCGGAGGTCTTCCTCATGAACTGGAAGTCCGAGATGGACGAGCTGAGGCGCCGCGAGGAGTTCGCGGAGCGGCTCGGCGGCGCGGAGCGGGTGAAGCGGCAGCACGACGGGGGGCGCTACACCATCCGCGAGCGCATCACCCGGCTGGTGGACGGAGACAGCTTCCACGAGATCGGCAAGATCGCGGGGAAGGCCTCGTACGACGCCAACAACGACCTCAAGGAGCTGACCCCGTCGAATTTCGTCTTCGGCCGCGCCCGCATCGATGGGCGCTCGGTGGTTGTCGGGGGCGACGACTTCACGGTGCGCGGCGGCTCCGCCGACGCCACCATCAAGGGCAAGCACAACCAGTGCGAGCAGATGGCCAACGAGCTGCGCCTGCCCCTCATCCGCCTGGTGGAAGGCTCGGGCGGCGGCGGCTCCGTCAAGACCATCGAGACCACTGGGCGCGCGAACGTGCCCGGCGTCTCCGGCTGGGAATGGGTGGTGAGCAGCATCGGCACGGTGCCGCGGGTGGCCCTCGGCCTGGGCTCGGTGGCCGGGCTCGGGGCCGCGCACCTCGCGGCCGCGCACTTCTCGGTGATGATCAAGGACAAGTCCGCCCTCTTCGTCGCGGGCCCGCCGGTGGTGGCGCGGCTCGGGCAGAAGCTCACCAAGAACGAGCTCGGCGGCTGGCAGATCCAGCTCAAAGCGGGCGCGGTGGACCAGGCGGTGGACACGGAGGAGGAGGCCTTCGCCTGCACGCGCCGGTTCCTCTCGTATCTGCCCTCGTCCATCTACGAGCTGCCGCCGCGCGGGCCGCGCACCGACGACCCGGAGCGCCGCGAGGAGTGGCTGTCGGACGCAGTGCCGCGCGACATCCGCAAACCGTACAAGATGCGCGCGATCGTGGAGGCGGTGGTGGACCGCGGCTCTTTCTTCGAGATCCAGCCGCTCTACGGCCGCGCCATCATCACGGGGCTGGCTCGGCTCGACGGCTGGCCGGTGGCGGTCCTCGCCAGCGACCCGTACTTCTACGCCGGCGCCTGGACCGCCGACACCTGCCAGAAGGTGGAGCGCTTCGTGGACTTCGCCCAGACCTTCCACCTGCCCGTCGTCTACCTGGTGGATTGCCCGGGCTTCCTGATCGGCCTCGAGGCCGAGCAGACCGGCACGATCAAGCAGGG
>JBGOVO010000341.1:0-4472 GCA_041478145.1 Methylomirabilia bacterium | reverse complement strand
GCCGGCCGGCCCGAGGCCTGCTACCTCCTCGAGCGCATGGTGGACGCCGCCGCGGCCGCGCTCAAGATGGACCCGGCCGACATCCGGAAGAAGAACTTCATCCCGAAGTTCGACAACGGATACCAGACCAAGGTGGCGCTCTCGTACGACAGCGGGAACTACGCGGCCGCCTTCGACAAGCTGCTCGCGATGGTCGACTACAAGAAGTTCCGCACCGATCAGGCGGCGGCCCGCGCCAAGGGCCGGCTGCTGGGCATCGGCTTCTCGACCTACATCGAGGCCTGCAGCATCGCCCCGTCCAAGGTGGTCGGCGCCCTCGGGGCCCAGGCCGGTCTCTGGGAGTCGGGCAAGGTCCAGGTGCACCCGACCGGCAAGGTCAGCGTGTTCACCGGCTCGCATTCCCACGGCCAGGGCCACGAGACCACCATGGCGCAGATCGTGGCCGATCAGCTCGGCATCCCCATGGACGACGTGGAGATCGTCCACGGCGATACTGGCCGCGTGCCGTTCGGCATGGGAACCTACGGCAGCCGCTCGGCCTCCGTGGGCGGCACCGCCATCCTGATGTCGATCAACAAGATCAAGGAGAAGGGCAAGAAGATCGCCGCCCACCTGCTCGAGGCGAACCCGAAGGACATGGACTACGTCGGCGGCCAGTTCGTGGTCAAGGGCTCGCCGCAGAAGGCGGTGCCCTTCGGCACGGTGGCGCTCACCGCGTACGTCCCGCACAACTACCCGGAGGGCGTGGAGCCGGGTCTCGAGGAGACGAGCTTCTACGATCCTTCCAACTTCTGCTTCCCCTTCGGCGCGCATGCCTGCATGGTCGAGGTGGACCCGGACACCGGCCACGTGAAGATCCTCCGGTACCTCGCGGTGGACGACGTCGGGAACGTCATCAACCCCATGATCGTCGACGGCATGGTCCACGGCGGCATCGCCCAGGGCGTGGCGCAAGCGCTCTGGGAGGAGGCGGTGTACGACAACGACTCCGGGCAGCTCGTCACCGGAAGCATGATGGACTACACGCTGCCCAAGGCGGACATGCTGCCGTTCTACGAGACGGACCGCACCGAGACACCCACGCCGGTGAACCCGCTCGGAGTCAAGGGAGCAGGGGAGACCGGGACGATCGCCTCCCCACCGGCCGTGGTCAATGCGGTGGTGGACGCGCTCTCCGCCCTCGGCGTGGACCACATCGACGCCATGCCGCTCACGCCCGAGCGGGTCTGGAAGACCGCCCAGGCCGCCAAATCCAGGAAGTAAGGGGGACGCCGACATGTACCCAGCCCAGTTCGAGTACCACACGCCGGGCACCGTGAAGGAGGCGCTGGACCTGCTCGGGCGCCACAAGGACGACGCCAAGCTGCTGGCGGGGGGCCACAGCCTGCTGCCCGCGATGAAGCTGCGCCTGGCCCAGCCCAAGCACCTCGTGGATCTCCGGAAGATCTCCGGCCTGTCGGGGATCAAGGAAGAAGGCGGCACGCTCGCCATCGGAGCGATGACCACCCACTACCAGGTCGAGTCCTCCCCGGCGGTGAAGTCGAAGTGCCCCGTCCTCGCCGCGGTGGCGGCCCAGATCGGCGACCCGATGGTGCGCAACATGGGCACGATCGGCGGCAGTCTCGCTCACGCGGACCCCGCGGCCGACTATCCGGCCGCGATCATCGCCCTCGGCGCCGAGATGGTGGCCGAGGGGCCCAAGGGCAAGCGGACCATCAAGGCCGACGACTTCTTCAAGGGACTGCTCACCACCGCCCTGGCTCCCGACGAGATCCTGGTCGAGGTGCGCGTCCCGGTCACCGCCGCCAAGACCGGCGCCGCGTACATGAAGTTCCCGCACCCCGCCTCGCGCTTCGCGGTGGTCGGGGTCGCGGCCGTCCTGAGCGTGGACGGCGGCAAGGTCGGCAAGGCCAGCGTCGCCGTCACCGGGGCCGGCACCAAGGCGATACGGGCCAAGGGCGTGGAGGCGGCGATCACTGGAAAGCCGGCCGACGCGGCGTCCATCCAGGCGGCGGCCGAGAAGGCGGCCGAGGGCGTGGACGTCCAGGCCGACCTGCAGGGCTCGGTGGAGTACAAGAGCCACCTGCTCCGCGTGTTCGCCAAGCGCGCGATGGAGGCGGCCGCCGCGGCCGTGAAGTAAGCCGTCGTCGAAGTGAGTCGACGCAGAGCCGACGAGCCCCGCGGGATGATCCCCGCGGGGCTTCTTCTTTGGAGCCGGCCCTGATCGCGGGCATCGTGCTGGCCGCGGGGCTGTCGCGCCGCATGGGACAGGCCAAGCTGCTGCTGCCGGTGGGCGGCCGGGCCATCGTCCGGCACGCCGTCGAGGCGGTGCTGGCGGGCGGCGTCGACTCCGTCTGGGTCGTGACCGGGCCCGACGTCGAGCCCATCCAGGCGGCCCTGGCCGGGATCGACGTCGAGATCGTCGTGAACCCGGCCCCCGAGCAGGGCCAGGCGGGGTCGGTGCGCGCCGGCATCGCCGCGCTGCCGCCCGCGGTGGACTCGGTGCTGATCGCCCTGGGCGACCAGCCCGCCCTGGCGCCGTCCATCATCCCGGCCCTGCTGGCGGCCCGGCGCGCGAGCACCAAGTCCATCGTCGCGCCCCGCTACCGGGACGGGCAAGGCAATCCGGTGCTGTTCAAGCGCGAGATATTTCCCGAGCTGCTGCGCCTGACCGGCGACCAGGGCGCGCGACCGATCATCCAAAGAGAGCCGGCCCGCGTCGAGTGGGTCGAGCTCGACCTGCCCATGCCGCCGGACGTGGACACGCCCGGCGACTATGAGAAGATCCGGGCGACGCTGCGAGCGGGCAATCCCACGGGGTAGCGATCACGCGGTGTAGACTGAGAGGGCCATGAGACCCGAGATCGAGAAGATCCAGCAGATGATGGAAGCGGCCGACTACGTCACCGATCCCGCCATCGCGACGTCGGTGCACCTGGCCATGACGCTCAAGAAGCCGCTCCTGATCGAGGGACACGCGGGCGTCGGCAAGACGGAAGTGGCCAAGGTGATGGCGCGGATGCTGACCACGAACCTCATCCGCCTGCAGTGCTACGAGGGGCTCGACGCGGCCCAGGCCCTCTACGAGTGGAACTACCCCAAGCAGCTGCTGCACATCAAGCTCGAGGAGTCCACCACCCACTCGCTCCGGGAGAAGGAGGCGACGATCTTCTCGGAGCCCTTTCTGATCCGCCGCCCGCTCCTGCAGGCGATCAGCCAGGACGGCAAGCCGCCCGTGCTGCTAGTCGATGAGTGCGACAGGTCAGATGAAGAATTTGAGGCGTTCCTCCTCGAAGTGCTCGCCGAGTTCCAGGTGACGATTCCCGAGATCGGCACCATCAAGGCCACGCACCCGCCCTACGTGATCCTCACGTCGAACCGGGTGCGCGAGCTGTCCGACGCGCTCCGCCGGCGCTGTCTCTACCTGTGGATCGACTTCCCCGGCTTCGACAAGGAAGTGCGGATCGTGATGCGCAAAGTCCCGGAAGTGAACGCGGCGCTGGCCCGCCAGATCTCGCGGTTCATGGAGAGCCTGCGGACGATCCGGCTCTCCAAGGTGCCCGGGGTGGCGGAGACGCTCGACTGGGCCCAGGCGCTCGCCTCGCTGCACGCCGATCACATCGACGAGGAGATCGTGATCGAGACCCTCGGCTGCGTGCTCAAGGACGCCGACGACGTCAAGCGCTTCAAGCGCGAGCTCACGTCGAGCGGGCTCAAGCGCTTCGTGGCCGCGGAGGGGTAGGATGCGGGGTCCGCGCGATCTCACCACCGCCGTCCTTCGCTTCGGGCAGATGCTGCGCGCGGCGGGGCTGCCCCTGACCATCACCGAGCTGATGGACGGGGTGCGGGCCCTGGACGCGGTGGATCTGCTCGACCGCCAGGACGTGTACCTGGCCTTGCGCACGACGCTGGTGGCGCGCCACGAGGAGTTCCCGGCGTTCGACCGCTGCTTCGACGCCTTCTGGCGCTTCCACGCCGAGGAGGGGCAGGGGCTGGATGGCCTGACGACCCCGACCGAGCCGGCCATCCCGGAAGAGCATGCCGCGGCCACCGGGACCGAGTCCGCTCAGAAGAAGGTCTCGGTGGCGCTGGAAGGCTGGGAAGAGCAGGGGGAGGACGACGGAGAGCCCCTGGAGGTCCCTGGGGTCAGCGACAAAGAAATCCTCATGGATCAAGACTTTTCAGCGTTTCCGGTTGAGGATCTGGACGAGGTGGCCCGGTTGACCATCCTGATCGCCAAGCGGCTGGCCCGGCGGATCAGCCGGCGCAAGCGTCCGACCCGGCGCGGCGGCGTCATCGACCTGCGGCGCAGCATCCGGGCCAACCTCATGAAGGGCGAGATCATCGAGCTGCGAAGGCGGGAGCGCCGCAGGCGCAAAGTCCGGCTGGTCCTGCTCTGCGACGTCTCGGGCTCCATGGATCTCTACAGCCGCTTCCTGCTCCAGTTCCTCTACGCGCTGCAGAACGTCTTC
>JBGOVO010000154.1:0-8247 GCA_041478145.1 Methylomirabilia bacterium | reverse complement strand
CCACGTCCATCATTCCCACGACCACTGGCTCGGCTGGCTCGGTCACAGCCGAGCCGCCCTCGTCCGGACCTTTCACAATGCCCGCGCGGTCCGGCTCGGCTGGCCGACCACCGCGCTCTACCGGCGCACCGACGCGCTCATCGCGGTGAGCCGCGAGATCGAGGAGCGCGCCCGGCGCGCGGGCATCCCCGCCGATCGGCTCGCGCGGGTCGACGGCGTCGTCGACCTCGCGCGCTTCGAGAACGGCGACGGCGGCGCCGCCATCCGCAAGGAGTTCGACCTCGGCGGCGCGACGGTGCTCGGCTGCGTGGCCCGCCTGGCGCCCCGCCGCGGCCACGAGCTGCTGATCCGCGGCTTCCGGCTCCTGCTCGCCGAGTATCCGCAGTCGCGGCTCCTCCTCGTGGGCAAGGGCGAGGCGCGGGCCCGGCTCGAGGCGCTGGTGGGCGAGCTGGGGCTGGCGCGCGAGGTCCTGTTCACGGGCTATCGCGACGCGGACCTGCCCGGCGTGCTCCAGGCCCTCGACGCCTTCGCGCTGATGGGCGCGGGCTCCGACGAGTCCTGCCGCGCCGCGCTCGAGGCCATGGCGGCCGGCCGCGCGGTGGTCGGCCGCCGCGTGGGCGCGCTGCCCGAAACCGTGGTCCACGGCGTCACCGGCCTGCTCGTGGACGACGACCGACCCGAATCGGTGGCGGCGGCGCTCCGCGAGATCCTGACCGACCCGGAGCGCGCGGCCGCGATGGGCCGCGCCGGCCGCGAGCGAGCGCGCGCGCGCTTCGGGCCCGACGCGCACGCGGCGCAGGTGGAGAAGATATACGGGGCGGTGGTTGATGGCGGTCGCGGGCGGTCCGCGTGACGATCCGGCAGATCATGTCCTGCCGGGGATGGTCGTCCGACGCGTACTGGGCGGCGCGCGCCACCGTCGAGCTCGAGCGGGCCGGGCATGAGGTCGCGCTCGTGTGCAAGCGGCGCAGCGAGACGCGAGTCATCCGCCGGGCGCGAGAGGCGGGAGTGAACCGCATCGAGACGCTCGAGCTGGCGAGCGGCGTCGCGCCGGTGGCCGACGCACTCGACCTGCGGCGCCTGATCGCCTGGCTGCCGGAGACGCAGGTCTTCCACGTCCACCGCGGCAAGGAGCACTGGCTGGCCGCGATGGCGAACCGACTGTCGTACTCGCGCCGGCCGCTCGTGCGCACGCGCCACATCGTCCAGCCGGTGAGGCCGCACGCCCTGAACCGCTGGCTCTATGGCCGGGCCACCGATCTCGTCGTCACCGTGACGGAGGCCATCCGGAGCCAGCTCGTGGCCGGCGGGCTCGGCGCGGCGGACCGCGTGGTGGCGATTCAGGGTGGCGTCGACGCCGATCGCTTCCGCCCGGATACCGCCATCGGCGGCGGCGGGCTCCGGTCCCGGCTGGCCGTGCCTCCCGAGGTCCCCCTCATCGGCCTCGTGTCGGGCTTCCGGGTGATGAAGGGTCACCAGACGGTGGTCGAGGCGGCGGCCCGCCTCGCCGCCGCCGGCCATCGCTTCCGCCTGCTCCTGATCGGTCAGGGCGCCCTCATCGCTCGCGTGCGCGGCCTCGTCGAGGCCGCGGGGCTCGACGGCCAGGTCTCGATCCTGGGCTTCGTCGACGATCTGCCCGCCACGATGGCCGCGCTCGACGTGGCCCTCTACCCGGCGCTCGAGTCCGACGGCATGTCGCGCGTGCTCTTCGAGTACCTCGCTTCGGGCGTTCCCGTCGTGGCCAGCCGTGTCGGTGTGGTTCCCGAGGTGCTCGAGGACGGCCGGACGGCGCTGCTGGTGCCGGCGGGCGAGCCCGAGCCGCTGGCCGCGGCCATCGCGCGACTCCTGGACGACGCGGCGCTGCGGCGCGCCCTCGGCGCGGCCGGGGCCGAGCTGGTCCGCGCGAGCTACTCCGGCGCCCAGCTCGCGGAGCGGCTGACCGCGCTCTATCTCTCGCTCGCCGTCGCCTCGACCCCGCCGTCCCCGTGACGACCTCGTGCCCATGACGATCTCGTGAAAATCTCGGTCCTGTGCTTCGACGTCTCGGACAACGCGATCGGGCGCGCGTGGCTGCTGGCCAGGCTCCTCGAGCCGCTGGGGGCGGTGGAGATCGTCGGGCCGCGGTTCGGCTCTTCCGTGTGGGAGCCGGTGGCCCAGGAGACCGTGCCGGTGCGCGAGGTGCCCGGCGGGCGGTTCCCGGCCTTCGCCGCCCGCCTGCCGACGCTGCTCCGGCTCGCCGACGGCGACGTGCTCTATGCCTCCAAGCCGCGCCTGACGAGCGCCGGCGTCGGCTATCTGGCCCGCCTCGCGCGAGGGCGGCCGCTCTTGCTCGACATCGACGACTGGGAGACGGGCTTCTTCCTCCGAGGCGGGCGTTGGGGTACGGTGGGTCGGGCCATGAATCTGGCTAATCCGCGCGGACTTGCCTGGACCT
The DNA here is from genome assembly GCA_041478145.1 of Methylomirabilia bacterium. Lineage (GTDB taxonomy): Bacteria > Methylomirabilota > Methylomirabilia > Rokubacteriales > CSP1-6 > CAMLFJ01. The sequence continues at coordinate 5,813 of JBGOVO010000154.1, read as the reverse complement.
GGCTCATGGAGCGCCTGAGGGGAATCGCCGACGGCGTCACGGTCGCCTCCCGGTTCCTCGAGCGCCGCTTCGGCGGCGTCCTGCTCCCGCACGTGCGCGACACGGACCGCTGGGCGCCCGGCCTGGCCGATCCGCAGCCGGCGCGCGAACGGCTCGGCGTGGACAAGGAGCGGGTCGTGATGTTCCTCGGCACGCCGCGCACGTACAAGGGCGTCGAGGATCTGGCGGCGGCGGTGCAGGAACTCGGGCGGCCGGACGTGACGCTGGCCCTGGTCGGCACCGATCCCGGCTCCGAGACCGGGCGGGGGCTCGCGGCGCGCCACCCGGGCATCCGGCTCGTCGGCCGGGTGCCCATCGCCCAGGTCCCGGCCTATCTCTCGGCCGCCGACGTGGTGGTGGTGCCCCAGCGCGACAGCAGCGACACGCGCGGGCAGGTGCCGGCGAAGCTCTTCGACGCGATGGCGCTCGGCCGGCCGGTCGTCTCCACGCGCGTCTCCATGATTCCCGAGATCCTCGAGGGCTGCGGGCTCCTGGTCGAGCCCGGCGACGTCGCCGGGCTGAGCGCGGCGATCGGCCGCCTGCTCGACCGTCCCGACGAGGCCCGCGCCCTCGGCGAGGCCGCCCGGCGGCGCGCGGTCGAGCGCTACAGCTTCGAGTCCGCCCGGCGCGCGCTGTTCCCGCTGGTCGAGCGCGCGCGCGCCCGCCGATGAAACTCGGCCTGATCTGCCGCCCGTTCTCCTTCCACGGCGGCGTGGAGACCGCCACCGCCGGGCTGCTCACGGCGCTCGGCAGGGCCGGGCACGTCGTCGAGCTGATCAGCACGCGGCTCCAGCCGGACGTGCCCGGCGTGGTCGTGCGCCGCGTGCCGACGATCCGCCATCCCTCCGCGCTGCGCTTGCTCTCGTTCGCGCTGGCGGCCGGGCGCGCGGCGGCGCGCCACGGCTACGACCTCGTGCAGAGCCACGAGCGCGTGCTCCGGCAGGATCTCTACCGCGCGGGGGAGGGCTGCCACCAGGGCTACCTCGAGGCGATGGGGCGCCACGCGGGCGGCAATTCGTACCACCGGCTCGTCTGCGCGCTGGAGCACCGGATCTTCCGGCTGCGCGCGGCGCGGCACGTCGTCGCGATCTCACGCCAGGGCAAGGCGGAGATCGAGCGGCGCTTCGGCACGGATCCCGAGCGCGTGACGCTCATCTACAACGGGGTCGACCTCGAGCGCTTCCATCCCGAGAACCGCGCGCGGCATCGCAAGCCCGCGCGCGAGGAGCTCGGCATCGCCGACGAGGCGTGGACCGTGCTCTTCGTGGGCTCGGGCTTCGAGCGCAAAGGACTCGGGCCGCTCCTCGAGGGCTTCGCGCGCGTGGCCGATCCCGGCAGCCGTCTCGTGGTGGCCGGGAAGGGGGACGTGCCGCGCTACCAGCGCCTCGCGTCCCGCCTCGGGCTCGACGGCCGGGTGGTGTGGACCGGGCCTCGGCGGGAGGTGGAGCGTCTCTACGCCCTCGCGGACGTGGTGGCGCTGCCGGCCTTGTACGAGCCGTTCGGCAACGTGCACCTCGAAGCGCTCGCCTCGGGCGTGCCCGTGCTGAGCAGCGCGCGCGCCGGCGGCGCCGAGATCGTGCGCCGGGGCGAGAACGGCTGGGTGGTCGCCGAGCCCGCGGCGGCGGCGATCGCCGAGGGCCTCGTCGCGCTCCGCGACCCGCCGGCCGGCGGGTGGGCCACGCGGGCCCGCGCCTCGGCCGAGCCGTTCTCCTACGCCGCCCAGGCGCAGGCCTTCACCGCGATCTACCGACTCCTTCGCGGCTGAGCGCCTGCCCGCGGCGCGAGCAGGCGGGCCAAACCCCCGATTTTCATTGATCATTCGGGGGTCGCGCATTACACTGCCAGTCAATGTCGGCCAGTACGATCGAGCGGAGGCCCGCCGTATTCATGGACCGCGACGGCTGTCTCACCGAAGAGGTAGGCTACGTCAACCACCCGAGCCGGATCCGGCTGCTTCCGCGCACCGCGGAGGCGGTGCGCCGACTCAATCGCTCGGGGGTCGCCGCGGTGATGGTCACGAACCAGACGGGCATCGCCCGGGGCTACTTCACGGAGGAAACGCTGCACGCCGCGAACGCCCGGATGCGGAGCGAGCTCGAAGCCGGGGGAGCCCGGCTGGACGGCCTCTACGTGTGCACGCATCACCCGAGCGAAGGCGAGCCGCCGTACCGCGCCCACTGCGACTGCCGCAAGCCGCGCCCCGGTCTCCTCCACCGCGCGGCCGCGGACCTGGGGCTCGACCTGCGCGCCTCCGTGATGGTGGGCGACAAGTTCTCCGACGTGGCGGCGGGGCACGCGGCCGGCACGGCAGGCGTGCTCGTGCTCACCGGCTACGGCCGCGGGGAGTGGGAGTACGCGCGCCACGCGCAGGACGTCAAACCGGACCACGTGGCCGAAGACCTGCTCGATGCGGTGGAGTGGGCGCTCGGCCGCGCGGCGGCCGCGCGCGGCTGACATGTTCCCGGTGCGGCGCCTTCAGGATTCGCTGGCGCGAGTTCCCGGCCGGCGCGTGGTGGTGGTGGGCGATCTCATCGCCGACGAGTACCTCTACGGCAAGCCGGTCCGCATCTCGCGCGAGGCCCCGGTCCTGATCCTGCGCTTCACGGACCGCGAGGTCCGGCTGGGCGGCGCCGCCAACGCGGCCCACAACGTCCACGCGCTCGGCGCGACCGCGGTGCCCGTCGGGCTCCTCGGTGAGGACGGCGCGGGCGACGAGGTGCAGGCCCTCTTCCGCCGGGCCGGCATGAGCACGGACGGGATCGCCCGGGAGCCCGGACGGCTCACACCGGTGAAGACGCGGATCATGGCGGGCGGCTATCAGTCCACTCGCCAGCAGGTGGTGCGCCTGGACCGGGAGCCGGACGGCTCCCTCACCGGCTCGGCCGAAGCGGGGCTCCTCGAGCGGCTGCACGCCGTGAGCGCCGCCGCCGACGCCTTTCTCGTCTCGGACTACGGCTATGGCACGGTGACCCCGCGCGTCTACGAGACGGTCCTGGAGCTGGGTCGGGCGCGGCAGGTGCCGGTCACGGTGGACAGCCGCTACGAGCTGCCCCGATTCAAGGGAGCCACCGCGGCCACGCCCAACGAGCCCGAGGTGGAGGCGCTCACGGGCACGGAGCTGACCGACGAGCCCGCGGTGGAGAAGGCCGGGCGCGCGGTCCTCGAGCGGCTCGACGCGCGGCTGCTCCTGCTCACGCGCGGCAGTCGCGGCATGGCTCTCTTCGAGCGCGAGGGGCCGGTGACCTTCATGCCCATTCACGGCAGCGACGAGATCGCCGACGTCACCGGAGCGGGGGACACCGTGATCAGCACCTTCACGGTGGCGCTGGCCGCCCGCAGCACCCCCGGGGAGGCGGCGTGGCTGGCCAACGTCGCGGGCGGCGTGGTGGTCATGAAGCGCGGCACCGCCACCGTGACCGTCCCCGAGCTGCTGGCCGCGCTCGCGAGCGATGGCGGCCGTCGTCAGCGTTGAGGAAGCGGGCCGACTCGCGGCCGGCTGGCGCGCGCAGGGCAAGCGCCTCGTGCTCGCCAACGGCTGCTTCGATCTGCTCCACGTGGGGCACGTCCGCTATCTCCAGGCCGCGCGCGGTCTGGGCGACGCCCTCGTGGTGGGGCTCAACTCGGACGCGTCGGTGCGCCGCCTCAAGGGGCCCGGCCGCCCGGTCATGCCGGCCGCGGAGCGGGCCGAGCTGGTGGCGGCGGTGAGCGGGGTGGACGCGGTGGTGGTCTTCGAGGAGGACAGCGCGGACACGCTCATCGCGCGGCTGCGCCCGGACGTGCACGCCAAGGGCACCGACTACACCCGGCAGAGCGTGCCCGAGCGCTCCACCGCGGAGGCGGTGGGCGCCACGGTGGCCATCGCGGGCGATCCGAAGACGCACTCGACGAGAGACCTGATCACGACGATCCTCACCCGCTTCGGCGAGGGGAGCCGCCGGTGACCGAGCCGCGGCTCGCCTCGCGTATCGCCATCATCAAGCTCTCGTCCCTCGGCGACGTCATCCACGCTCTTCCGGTGGCGCGCGCGCTGCGGCGTGGGCTGCGCGGCGTGCAGCTCACCTGGATCGTGGAGGCGCGGGAGTACGCGCTGCTCAAGGACCATCCCGATCTCGACGTGGTGATGCCGGTCGACACCCGGCTCTGGCGCCGGCTCATCTGGCGCCCCGCGGGGGCCCGCCAGGTGCTGGGCAAGGTGCGCCGGCTGCGGGGCCGCATCCGCGGCGCCCGCTTCGACGTCGCGCTCGATCTGCAGGGCCTCATGAAGAGCGGGCTGCTCACCGCCTACACCGGCGCGCCGCTCCGCATCGGCTTCAGCGCGGATCACTGCCGCGAGCGGCTGAATTGCCTGTTCACCAACCGGCGCGTGCGGCCGCCCGCCGAGGCGGTGCACGTGGTGGATCAGTACCTGGCCCTGCTCGCGCCGCTCGGGATCGCGCCCGGCCCGGTCGAGTTCCACGTTCCGATCCCGGCGCCGGCCGTGCGGCGCATGGACGACGTGCTCGGCGAGCAGGGCGTGAAGAGTCGCGACCTCCTCGTGGCGATCAACCCCGGCGCCGGCCGCGACAGCAAGCGGTGGCCGGTGGAGCATTTCCGCCGGCTCGCCGATCGGCTGGCCCAGGAGCCCAACGTGCGTATCCTGCTCCTGTGGGGGCCCGACGAGGTCCACATGGCGCGGCAGATCCGCGACGGCCTGAGCGCGCAGGCCATCCTGGCCCCGCCGACCGATCTGCACGAGCTGGCCGCCCTGCTGCGGCGCTCGGCCCTGATGGTGGCCAACGACACCGGCCCGCTGCACCTGGCCGCCGCGCTCGGCACGCCGAGCCTCGGGCTCTTCGGTCCGACGCGCGCGGAGCGGAACGGCCCCTACGGCCGTCACTGCCGCGGCGTGCAGAGCCCCGACGGCACCATGGCGGGCCTCGACCCGCAGGCCGCCGGCGACGCGGCCCTCGCCCTGCTCGAGGAGCGCGGCTCCGGGTCATGAGCCGCCTCACCGTCACGGTCATCGCGTGGAACGAGGAGGAGCGCCTGCGCGCCTGTCTCGAGAGCGTGGCGTGGGCCGACGAGATCGTGGTGGTGGACGCCGAGTCCGGGGACAAGACGGTGCTGATCGCGCGCGAGTTCACGGACAAGGTCTCGGTCCGCGCCTGGCCCGGCTTCGCGACCCAGAAGAACTTCGCGATCGACCAGGCGACCGGCGACTGGATCCTGTCCCTCGACGCGGACGAGCGCGTGACCGCCGAGCTGCGCGAGCGGATCCGATCGATCGTGAAGAACGACGGCCCCGCCGACGGCTACACCATCCCGCGGCGCAACATCTTCTGGGGCCGGTGGGTGCGTCACGGCGGTCTCTATCCCGACTACCAGCTCCGCCTCTTCCGGCGCCGCGCCGGGCGCTTCGTGGAGAACGCGGTCCACGAGTCGGTCACCGTCTCGGGCCGGGTGGAGGCGCTGACCGAGCCGCTGCTGCACCATTCCTACCGGGATCTCGAGGACTTCGTGCGCCGCTCCAACCGCTACTCGACCCTGTCCGCCCAGGACTGGATCCGCCGGGGCAAGGGCACGGGGCTGCTCGGCCTCGTGACTCGTCCGCTCGGCCGCTTCTTTTCCATGTACATTGTTCATCGGGGCTTCCTGGACGGCTGGCGGGGGTTCGTGCTGGCCGTCCTGTACGGCGAATACGTCTTCCTCCGCATGGCCAAGGTGTGGGAGCGGCAGCGGGAGCGGAAGTCCCCGGGGAGCGACTAGAGCGTCATGACGGGATCACGGGACCGCGT
>JBGOVO010000322.1:0-4664 GCA_041478145.1 Methylomirabilia bacterium | reverse complement strand
GGCTGGCTCGAGCGGGTGCCGACCTACAAGGAGATGGTGGAGCAGCTCGGGCTCGAGTCGCCGTCGTATGGGCTGCTCGGCTATCCGCTGCTGCAGGCCGCCGACATCCTGATGTACAAGGCGCAGTGGGTGCCGGTGGGGGCCGACCAGGTGCCGCACATCGAGCTGACGCGCGAGGTGGCGCGCCGGTTCAACAATACCTGGAAGGCGGTGTTCCCGGAGCCGCAGGCCAAGCTCACCCAGATCCCGAAGGTGCCCGGCACGGACGGCCGGAAGATGTCGAAGTCCTACGGCAACGCGATCTACCTCTCGGACACCGCGGAGGAGATCACCGCCAAGATCAAGCCGATGGTCACGGACCCGGCGCGCAAGCGCCGGGCCGACCCCGGCAACCCGGACGTGTGCCCGGTCTTCGACCTGCACCGGATCTTCACGCCCGAGGCCCCCCGCGAGGACTGCGCGACGGGCTGCCGCACCGCCGCCATCGGCTGCCTCGACTGCAAGGGCGTGCTGCTCCGGCACATGCTGCCGCCCCTCGCGCAGATCCGGGAGCGCCGCCAGCGCTTCGTGGAGAAGCCGGCCGAGATCGTGGAGATCCTGCACGAGGGCACCAAGCGCGCCCGCCGCATCGCGGTCCAGACCATGGAAGAAGTCCGCGACGCCATAAAGCTCGAGCCATGAGCGGCCAAGAAACAACCACCCAAGGAGCCGTCCCGGAGTCCGCGGGACTCACAGTTAGAGTCGAGTCGTTCGTAGGGCCGCTCGACCTGCTCCTCCATCTCTGCCGCACCAACGAGCTGGACCTGTCGCGGCTCTCCCTGCGCACGATCACCGACCAGTATCTGGGCCATCTGGAATCGGTGCGCTTCCAGGACCTGGAAACGGCCGGCTCGTTCATGGTCATGGCCGCGACCTTGATCTATCTCAAGTCCAAGCTGTTGCTGCCCGCCAACCCGGACGACCCCGACGAGCTGCTGGACGAGGAAGGGGAGATCCTCCGGCGCGAGCTGGAGGAGCGGCTGCGCGAGTACGCGCGCGTGAAGGCCCTCGGCACCTGGCTGGCCGAGCGCGAGGCGGCGCAGACCCTGATCTTCGGCCGCACCACCGCCGAGCTGCCCCCGCCGGAGGACATCCCGCTCGAGGACCTCTCCGTGCATCTGCTGCAGCGCGCGCTGCAGCGGCTCATCGAGGACCAGAAGCGCCGCGTGCCGCGGGAGGTCGAGCCGAACCCGCTGTCCGTCCTCGAGCGCATGAGCGAGATCCTCGACCTGCTGCGCAGCACCTGGTCGCTGCTCTTCTCCTCGGTGGCGGGGGCGGAGCGGCTCCGCGCGGAGTGGGTGGTCACGCTGCTGGCCCTGCTCGAGCTGGTGCGGCTCGGACAGGCGAAGGCGCGGCAGGCCGACCTGTTCGGGGAGATCGTCATCGAGCGGAACGCGGTGAGCGTGCGCGAGCCGGCGCGAGACTCCGAGCCGGCCTTCGACGAACCGGCGGCTCACCCTGAATCGGCCCCTCACCCTTCCCCTCTCGCCAAAGCGGAGAGGGAGGCAGATGAGCAAGGGGAACCCCCGAATGCCTGAGCCCATCGACGTGGTGGAAGCCCTCCTCTTCGCCTCCGATACGCCGGTGGAGGCCTCGCGCATCCAGGAAGTGCTCGATCTGGAGTCGGCCGCGGTGGCCCGCGAGCTGGTCGAGAGCCTGCGCGGCCGCCTGGACGCGGAGGGCCGCGGGCTGCAGGTCGTGGAGGTGGGGGGCGGCTTCCGGCTGGTGACGCGCCCCGAGCTCGCGCCCTGGCTCGTCAAGCTCGCGCGGAGCCGCACCCGCTCGCGACTCTCCCGCCCTTCGCTCGAGACGCTCGCCATCATCGGCTATCGCCAGCCGGTCTCCCGCCCGGAAGTAGACGCCATTCGGGGAGTCAACTCGGAGGCGGTGCTGGACAACCTGCTGGAGCGGCGGATGATCCGTATCGCGGGGCGCAAGGAGTCGCCGGGCCGCCCGTTTCTCTACGAGACGACGCGCGAGTTCCTGGTGGCCTTCGGGCTGCGCGACCTCGGGGACCTGCCGAAGGTGGACGGCGAGCTGATCGTGCCCGAGCTCGCCGAGGCCGCCGCCGCTCAGCTCGCCGAGCCGGGGCCCGAGCCCGAGCACGAGGAGATGGCCGCTGCCGACGATTCGTCTGAGCAAGATCCTGGCTCAGGCGGCGATCGCGTCACGGCGAGCAGCTGAAGGGCTGCTCGCGGAGGGACGCGTCACCGTCAACGGGCAGGTCCGGCTCGAGCCGGGGGCCCAGGCGGATCCGGAGCGCGACCGCATCACGGTGGACGGGCGGCCGCTGCCGGACCGCGCCCCGCTCCAGCACCTGCTGCTCCACAAGCCGCGCGGCTACGTCACCAGCCGCCGCGATCCCGCCGGCCGCCCGGTGGTGCTCGACCTGCTGCCGCCGGCCGCGGCCGCGGTGGTCTATCCGGTGGGCCGCCTCGACTTCGACGCCGAAGGCCTCCTGCTCCTCACCAACGACGGCGAGCTGGCCAATCGGCTCCTGCACCCGCGCTACGAGATCCCGCGCGTCTACGAGGTCGAGGTGGACGGGCGCGTGGACGCCGCCGATCTGCCGCGCTGGCGGCGCGGGGTGGTCCTCGACGACGGCCCCGCGGTGCCCAAGCGCGTGACGCGGGTCTCCGGGGACGGGGGCCGCGGCACCCGGCTCCGCGTCACGTTTGCGGAAGGGCGCTATCGCGAGGTGAAGCGCTACTGCAAGGCGCTCGGCCATCCGGTGCGGCGCCTCACGCGCGTGCAGTTCGGGCCGCTCCGTCTCGGCGCGCTGGCCCCCGGCGCCCACCGCCCGCTGACCGTCGCCGAGCTGGCCGCCCTCAATGACTTGCGTGGAGGGTAGCTTTCTCCTATACTGCCCGGGTTACGCGACCGATGTGCATCAGGAGCCCCCGATGAACCTGGACGATTGGCGATCCAGGATCAACAACCTCGACGACGAAATCCTCAAACTCCTCAACCAGCGCGGTACCGCCGCCCTCCGGATCGGCGAGCTCAAGAGGCAGCAGGATCTCCCGTACTTCATCCCCGAGCGCGAGGCCCAGGTCCTCGAGCGCCTCGTTGCCCTGAGCCCGGGTCCGCTCGGCGCGGACGCGGTCCGGGCGATCTGGCGTGAGATCCTGTCCGCCTCCCTCGCGCTGGAACACCCGCTGCCCGTCGCGTACCTGGGCCCGCCCGGCACCTTCGCCCACCAGGCGGCCACGCGGCGCTTCGGCTCCTCGGCGCGCTTCCAGCCCGTCCGCACCATCCTCGAGGTCTTCGACGAGGTGGAGCGGGCGCGCGCCGAGTTCGGGGTGGTGCCGGTGGAGAACTCCACCGAGGGCGCGGTCAACGTCACGCTCGACCGGCTCATCGACTCCGACGTGACGATCACCGGCGAGATCACGCTCGACATCTCGCAGCACCTGATCTCGCGCGCGACCGAGCTGGCCGGGGTCAAGATGGTCTGCTCGCACCCGCAGGGCCTCGCCCAGTGCCGCGCCTGGCTCGCCGCCCATCTGCCGGAGGCGCTGACCGAGGAGACCGCCTCCACCGCGGCGGCGGTGGAGCGGGCGCGGGACGACGAGACGGTGGCCGCCATCGCCTCGGACATGGCCGCGCAGGTCCACGGGGTCCCGATCCTGCGGGGTCGCATCGAGGACAACCCGGCCAACTCCACTCGCTTCCTCGTCATCGGGCGGCGGCCCGTCGCCCCCACCGGCCGCGACAAGACCTCGATCCTCTTCTCCATGAAGAACGAGCCGGGCGTGCTCTACAGCATCCTCCAGCCGTTCGCCGCGCACCGACTCAACCTGACCAAGATCGAATCCCGTCCCACGAAGCGTCGCCCCTGGGAGTACGTCAACTTCGTCGACTTCGAGGGGCATTGCGAGACCGACAAGGTCCGGGACGTCCTCGCCGAGGTCCGGGAGCGCTGCCAGTTCCTGAAGATCCTCGGCTCCTACCCGGCCGCGTAAGGAGTATTCGAATGAGTGTGTCCTGGGAATCCCTCGCCAACGATCACATCCTGGGCATCGCGCCCTACGAGCCCGGCAAGCCCATCGAGGAGCTCGAGCGCGAGCTCGGCATCAGCGACGTCATCAAGCTCGCGTCCAACGAGAACCCGCTCGGCCCGTCGGACCGGGTCATGAAGGCGATGCAAGCGGCCCTCATCCATATCAACCGGTACCCGGATGGCAGCGGCTACTATCTCCGGCAGGCCATCGCGCGGCGCCACGGCCTCAGCTCCGAGCACCTGATTCTCGGCAACGGATCCAACGACCTCATCGAGCTGCTCGTGCGGGCCTTCCTGAGGCCGGGGGAGGAGGCGGTGATCCCGCATCCCTCCTTCGTGGTCTATCCCATGATCGTGCAGGCGGTGGGCGGGATCCGGGTGGTGGTGACACTGAAGGACCAGCGGCTCGATCTGGAAGCGATGGCGCGCGCGATCACGCCCATGACCAAGATGGTCTTCATCGCGAACCCCAACAACCCCACCGCGACCATCGTGACCGCCGACGAGGTCGAGCACTTCATGGCGCGGGTGCCCGACAAGGTCATCGTGGTGTTCGACGAGGCCTACATCGAGTTCGCCCAGGGGCCCGACTTCCCCGACTCGCTCGCCTACCTCAAGCAGG
>JBGOVO010000352.1:0-4351 GCA_041478145.1 Methylomirabilia bacterium | reverse complement strand
TAGACCACCCGCAGGGTCTCCTCGCGGCCCGCTCCGCCCCGCGGGACGAACGCCCCCAGCTCCAGGTTCTCCAGCACCGTCATCGACGGAAAGAGCTGCCGGCCTTCCGGCACGTGGGCGATGCCCCGGGCCACCACCTGCGCGGGCCTCAGCCCGTCCAGGCGCTGGCCCTCGAACTCGATGCGACCCCGGCGCAGGGGCAGGAGGCCCGAGACCGCGCGCAGGGTGGTGGTCTTGCCGGCGCCGTTGGCGCCGATGAGCGCGACCGCCTCGCCCTCGCGCACCTCGAGCGAGACGTCGCGGACCGCGGTCAGGTCGCCGTAGCCGACTTCGATGCCGTCAACGCGCAGGAGCGTGGACATACTCCTCCCCGAGATAGGCCTCCACCACGCGGGGGTGGTTGGCGATGGTGGCGGGCGCGCCCTCCACGATCTTCTCCCCGAAGTTCAGGACCGCGATGCGGTGGGACAGCGTCATCACCGCCCGCATGTTGTGCTCGATGAGCAGGATGGAGACGCCGGCCGCGTTGAGGCCTCGGATGAGCACGACGATGGCCTCGATCTCCGTCGGGTTGAGGCCGGCCATCACCTCGTCGAGGAGCAGCAGGCTGGGCTCGGTGGCGAGCGCGCGCGCCAGCTCGAGGCGCTTGCGCTCCGCCAGGGTAAGCCCCGACGCCGCGTGATCGGCCTTGGCGCCGAGCCCCACCTGGTCGATCACCGCCCGCGCCTTGCCGCGGGCGTCCGCCATCCGAGGGTGGCGCGCGAGCGCGCCGATCCGCACGTTGTCGAGGACGGACAGGTGGGGAAAAGGCCGGACGATCTGGAAGGTGCGGCAGAGGCCGAGGCGGCAGATGGCGTGGGGCTTGAGCCCCACGATGGGCCGCCCGTCGAAGCGGATCTCGCCCGCGTCCGGGATCAGGAACCCCGAGAGCAGATTGAACGCGGTGGTCTTCCCCGCGCCGTTGGGACCGATGAGCCCGAGCACTTCGCCCCGCGCCATGTGGAAGGAGAGATCGCGCACCGCCTGCACGCCGCCGAAGCGCTTGGAGATCCCGCTCACGTCGAGCAACGACGGCATGCGCGCGCCTAGCGAGGGGCGGCCCGGGCCCAGAGGCGGCGCAGGGCCGGGTAGGCGCCTTGCGGCAGGAACAGCACCACCGCGATGAGCAGGAGGCCGTAGGCGATCAGGTGGGCGCCCGACCAGCCGCCCTGCCCGAAGTAGATCCGCGAGAGCTCGGCGAGCGGGCTGAGGATGAAGGAGCCGAGGATCGGACCCAGCACGGTGCCCGCGCCGCCCACGATGGGGCGGATGACGATCTCCACCGAGAGCGGGATGCCGAACACCGCGTTGGGCTGGAGCGAGAACAGGTAGAAGGCGTAGAACGTCCCGCCCACCCCGGTGAGGAACGACGACACGACCATCGCGAGCATCTTGTAGCGGAAGGTGTTCACGCCGAGCGCCTCGCAGGCGCTCTCGTCCTCGCGGATCGCGACGAGGTAGGCGCCGAAGCGCCGCCGCTCGATCCAGGCCACGATGCCGGTCGCGGCCAGCATCAGGCCCAGGGCGATGTAGTAGTAGGCCCGGTTGTCCTGGAACTGGAACTGCCGCGGGTTGCCCGTGAAGGTGATGTAGTAGCCGAGCGCCCCCCCGACCGCGTCGGTGTTGAGCGCGACGATGCGGCAGACCTCCGCGAAGGCGACGGTCAGCAGCACGAAGTAGAAGCCGCGCAGACCGAAGCGGAAGCCCAGATAGCCGACCACCGTGCCGAGCCCCGCGGAGAGCGCGCCGCCCACGAACATGCCGATCCACGGCGTGAGGCCCGCCTCCACGGAGAGGAGCGCCGCGGCATAGGCGCCGATGCCGACGAAGGCCGCGTGGCCGGCCGAGAGCTGCCCGGCGTAGCCGCCCACGATGTTCCACGCCTGGCCCAGGAACGCGTAGAAGAAGATGAAGATGAACACGGTGACCGCGTAGGAGTTGAGCACCGCGGGCAGCGCCAGGAGGATGGCCAGCCCGGCGGCGGCGAGCCACTTCACGTGGCGACCCGCCCGAAGAGCCCCGCCGGCCGGAACAGCAGGATCACGATCAGCAGCGAGAAGCTCACCAGCTCCTTCATCGACGGGCTCAGGAACACGGCCCCCATCGACTCGGCCACCGAGACGAGGAGGCCGCCCAGGAACGCGCCGGGGAGGCTGCCCATGCCGCCGATGATCACGATATTGAACGAGGCCACCGACAGCGAGAGCCCGCCCGCGGGCTGGAAGGGCAGGATCGGCGAGACGAGCGCTCCCGCCGCCCCCACGCAGGCCGCGCCGATGCCGAAGGCGACCGCGTAGACGCGCCGCACGTCCGTGCCGATGACGAGCGCCCCGTAGGCGTTGTCGGCGGCCGCGCGCATGGTGCGCCCGAGATCGGTGCGCGTGAGAAACAGGTAGAGGGCCAGGGTGAGCGCCATGGCCAGCGCGAAGGTCACGAGCCGGGCCACGTCCACGAACACGGGTCCGAGCCACAGAGTGGCGGCGCGAAGCGGCGAGCGCACGCGCTGGGGATCCGGGCCGAAGGCGACGAGGGCGCCGTTCTCCAGCACGAGCGCCACGCCCAGCATCAGGAGGATCTGCATCTCGTGCGGGGCGTCCACGATGCGGTCGACGAGGAGGCGCTGGATGACCCAGCCGAGCGCGAAGAGGGCGGCCGCGCACGCGATGAAGCCCACGTAGGGATCCACGCCGGCCTTCGTGGCCAGCATCCACGCCAGGTACATCCCCCACACCATCATGTCGCCGTGGGCGAAGTTCACCACCCGCATCACGCCAAAGATGAGGGTGAGCCCCACCGCCATGAGGCTGTAGACGCCGCCGAACAAGAGCCCGCTGAGCAGGCCCTGGGCGATGAGCGCCGGGTCCAGAGTCGGCTACGCCTTGGGACGCGGGAAGACGAACTTCTGGAGGGCGGCTTCCCTGGGCCAGACCGCGACCGGCTTGCCGCTCAGGATCTGGATCATGGTGGTCACCGCGTTCGGATTGTCGCCGACCTCGTTGAACACGACCGGGCCCGCGTACTGCATGAGCCCGCCCGACCAGTTCGTCTTCCGGAGGGCCTCGACGATGGCGTCGGGGTCGGTGGACTTGGCGCGCTCGAGCACGTCGGCGATCAGCATCATGCCGTCGTAGGAGTAGCCCGAGTTCGTGTCGAACGTCTTGCCGCCCGAGCGCTTCTGGTAGTCCTCGCCCACCTTCTGGGTGCGCGGGTTCTTGAAGTTCGCCCACGGCAGGCTACTCATGACGTACTCGAGGTCTTCCTTGAGCACCGCGAGCTGCCCCGCCTCGTAGAGCCCCGGGCTGCCCGGCCCGACGATGCCGAGGATGTCGAGACGCTGCTTCCGGATCTCGGGGAGCAGGAGCTGAGCGCTGGCCGGCCGGGTGATGGGCGCGACGATGTCGGGCTTGGCCGCCTTGGCGCGCGAGACTTCCGTGGAGAGGTCCTGGGGCGGCTCCGGCCAGGGAATGACGTCCACGATCTCCCACGACGGCTTGGCCGCCGCGTGCGCGGCCTGGAAGCCCTTGGCGTTGTTCTGGCCGAAGAGATCGTTGCAGTACATGAGCACCACTCGCTTCGGCTGAACGTTGGCCTCCTTGAACACCTCGCCGAAATACTGGACGGCCTTGCGGCCGAACGACGAGCCGGTGGGGAAGTTGCGGTAGACGTACTGGACCTTCTGCTGGCCTTCCTTCACCGCTCGGGCCACGTTGGCGGTGATCGGATCGGCGGCCGCGATGTCCACCAGGAACGGGATGCGGCGCTGCTGGGCCACCGGCACCATCGCCTGGGTGGACCCGGAGTCGAAGGAGCCCATCAGCATCTGGGCGCCCTGATTGATCACCCGCTCGGCCTCGGTGCGTCCGATGTCGGGCTTCGTCTGCGTGTCGCCGGCGACCAGCTCGAGCTTCATGCCGTTGAGCGTCTTGATACCCCCCGCCGCGTTGATGGCCTCCGCCGCCATCTGGGCGCCGAGGCGACAGGCCTGGCCGGGCTCGGCCAGCGGGCCCGTGACCGGGTGGACGACGCCCACCTTGAACGTCGGCGCCTGGGCGCGCAGCACGGCCGGGAAGCCGAGCGCGGCGGCGCCGGCGGCCGTCCCGGCGGTCTTGAGAAACGTGCGGCGATGCACTCGGGGCTGGGCACGTCGGTTGCTCATCGCATCCTCCGTTGGATGGGCCGTCAGGACCTGCCCAGGAGCTGCTGGGCGATGACCATGCGCTGGATCTGGTTCGTGCCTTCGTAGATCTGGGTGATCTTGGCGTCGCGCATGAAGCGCTCGACCGGGAACTCCCGCGTGTAGCCGTAGCCGCCG
>JBGOVO010000060.1:0-14215 GCA_041478145.1 Methylomirabilia bacterium | reverse complement strand
CTCGTCCATCACCTGGGTGGCCGCGTAGAACTTCGACTCGTAGGTCGGCACGGTCTGGACGATCTTGGCCGTCGCGATGAGCGCGCCCTGCTCGCCGTGCATGAACTGCGAGAGCGAGTGGGCCTGCAGGTTGCGCCGGATGTGCACCCGCTCCTTCTCGTCGAGGCTGTTCCAGAGGTCGGTACCGTGGATGGCGATGGTCCGGTCCGACATGCCCATCGGGTTGTCGGGATCGATCTCCTGGGACCAGTCGAGGCGCTCCGCCGCGTCCCACTGCTGCTTCTTGCCCTTGGCGTAGAGCCGCAGCAGATCCTCGCTCCCGTCCTCGTACTCCCAGGTGAAGGCGGTGGTCGTCTGGCCGTCGACCTTCCACTGGGTCTGCTCGACGGGCAACCGGTAGAGGAACTTGCTCGACATGGGCCCTCTCCTTCGGGGGTCGGGGTGGCTCGGTGGCCGAAGGATAGCATCCACTGAACGGCCGTTCAATCCTACGTTCGACCCCGCAGGGCGAGCGGGACCTCCTCGGCGGTCCGCGCCTCCTGCGCATATCGGGCGATGGCCCCCCGCACCTCGTCGGGGGTCCGGAAGAGGGCGCCCACGCTCACGACGACGAGCGCACCGATCATCGCCCACCAGGTGAACGAGACCTCCGGAATCCAGGCCGGCTGCTGGAACGTCCCCTCGACGCCGAGCCAGGGGGCCAGCCCGTTCAGGATGGTGATGTGGAGCTTGCCGACCAGCACGGTCGCGAGGAGCCCGGCCGAGATCGCCAGCATGTTTCCCCGATCGGAGCCGCGCCGGGTCGTGAACATCCCGATGAGAAAGACCCCGAGCATGGGGCCGAGAATGAACCCGGCGATCCCCAGCACGACCGGGATGATGCGCATGTCGGGGTTCGTCACCTTGGCATAGGCGAAGCCGCCGGCGATGGCGACCATCAGCCCCGCGAAGAGGACCGTGAACCAGCGGGCCGCCCGCACGTAGTGGGTCTCGCTTCGAGCGGGAGCCCACCGGATGTACCAGTCGTTGGTGGCGCTGGTGGCGAGCGCGTTGAGGGCCGCCGAGAAGGAGCCCATGGCGGTGGCGAAGACGCCGGCCACCACGAACCCGCGCACCCCCACCGGCATGACGTTGAGGATGTACGAGGCGAAGACGTCCGCGGTGGCCTGCGGCCTGAAGGTCGGGTCCTTCTGGTAGTAGACGAAGAGCAGGATCCCGATGAACACGAAGGCGGAGGCGATCGGAATGTCCATGAACGCGGCGGTGAT
Source organism: Methylomirabilia bacterium (assembly GCA_041478145.1). Taxonomy (GTDB): domain Bacteria; phylum Methylomirabilota; class Methylomirabilia; order Rokubacteriales; family CSP1-6; genus CAMLFJ01. The sequence goes on along the minus strand of JBGOVO010000060.1, from coordinate 12,947 downwards.
CAGGCTCCGGCGCGCCTTCTGGTGGGTCTCCGCGGTCAGCATCCGCTGGACCATGTCCTGATCGGTGCCGAACGCGGCCATGTTGCCGAGCGTCGCGCCGATGAGCGCGGAGAAGAGCGTGTAGTCACTCGCCAGGACCAGCTTGACGTAGTCCCACAGGCTCATCACGTCCAGGCGGTGGCTCACCTGCCACTTGGCGATGGCGCTCGGCTCGAAGCCGTGGAGGAAGTAGCCTTCGTGAGTCGTGAGCTGCGGGACGACCCGGATGACCTCCGACAGGCCGCCGACGTGAGCCAGGAGCGTCCCGATGGCGACCAGCGCGCCGCTGAACATCAGGCACGCCTGGATCACGTCCGTCCAGATGACCGCCTTGATGCCGCCCACCGCGGTGTAGAGGCAGGTGACGACGGTGAGCACGATGATCGCCACGAGGTAGGGCCCGACCGTGGTGACCGCCTGCTGGCCGAATTGCGGCTGCCCGCCCGAGACGAACAGGCGGTACGCCAGCACCATCACCAGCGAGGGGATGAAGAGGCGCGTCCCGGACGCGAGCGTGCGCATGAACAGGAAGAGGGCCGAGACGTAGCCCTTCGTCCGCGGTCCGAAGCGCACCCCGAGGTAGTCGTAGACCGTGTAGACCTTGAAGGTGTAGTAGGGCTTGAGGAAGACGTGGCCGACGACGACGCGACCGAGGATGAGGCCCAGGATGATCTGGACGTAGGCGAAGCTCTTCGTGGTGTAGCCCTCCCCGGGCACGCCCAGGAAGGTCGCCGCGCTGGTCTCCGCCGCAATGATCGAGGCCATGACCGCCCACCAGGGGATGCGCCGGCCGGCGAGCGCGAAATCGCTCAAGGTCTTGTCGCGCCGCCCCAGATATAGCCCGATGGCGGTGATCCCGGCGAAGTAGGAGACGACGATGGCGCCGTCGATCAGGAGCTCCGCCCCCGCGGTGAGCACGCCTCATTATCGCGGAAGCGGGGCGGAGAGCCGCCAATCTGCGGCGCCGCGGGTTGCCGCCGGTCGTGCCTCTGATCTATGATCGGCCGTCGGGATGGCGTGACGATCATGCGTGGTGCGCGGCGGTGGATGGCTCTCCTGAAGGAGTTCCCCCACCCGTTCGCGTGGGCCGCCTTCGGCCTGACCGGAGTCGGCCGCTGACCGAGGGCCCCCGGGGATCCGGGCCCCGCGCGCGGGTGCTTCGCGCGATGGCGGTCGGCCTGCTGGTCTCCATCGTGGTGACGGCGCTCTCGGGTAGCGGCCTGCTCACGGGCTGGGAGACGCGCGCGGTGGACGCGTTCCTCTTCCTGCGCGACCGCGTGCCCGCGCCCGAGATCGTCCTGGTCGTCGTCGACGACGACGCCTTCCAGGCGCTCGGCCAGCGCCAGCCCCTCTCGCGGCGCTACGTGGCGGATCTCGCCGACTTCCTGCTCGAGAGCGGGGCGAAGGTCGTCGCCTTCGATCTGGTGGTCACGACACCGTCCACGCCCGCCGAGGACCAGGCGCTGCTGGCCACGGTTCGACGCTGGGGCGCGCGGCGGCCGGGCTCGCTCCTGTTCGCCTCGCTCGCGATGCCGAGCGCCAAGGGCGGCTACGCGCTGCTCCCGCCGTTCACGCCCGAGCTGACCGGCCTCGTGGGGTTCGCCAACGCCCCGCTCGGCGCCGACGGCGCGATCCGCCGGTTCACCCCGCTCTTGCCCGCGGCCGGGGGCGGCCGGTTGCCCGCCCTGTCGCTGGCGACTCTTTCCGGGGCGGCCGGGGTCCCGCCGGCCCGGCTCGCCGAGCTGCTCGCGACGGATGGCGGCGCGCTGACCCTGCCCGTGCGCGACGAGGCGGGGCGGATCGTCACCACGCCGGCCTCGGTGGCCCAGCTCGCGGCGCGGCCGTGGCGCATCGACTACACCGGGCCGCCCGGGGCCTTCACCACGTTTCCGAGCGAGCCGCTCGTCGCCCTCGCGCGAGCCGGGACCGAGCCAGATCCCGACAACCCGTTCCGCGACCGCATCGTCCTGGTGGGCGCGACGTTCGCCGAGAGCCGCGACTTCTTCCCGACCCCGACCGGTCTCATGTCCGGGGTGGAGATCCAGGCCCACATGGTCAACACGCTGCTCTCGCGCCGGACCTTGCTGCCCCCGCCGTGGTATCTGAACCTGATCCTGCTCACCGTCGTGTGCGTGTCCGTCTCGGTGCTGTCGCTGTGGCTGCGGCCGGCGTGGCTCGCGCTGGTGGGCCTGGCGCTGGTGGCGGGGCTGGTGGCGGCGAGCTACGAAGCCTACACGCGCGGCGGGTACTGGCTCGATTTCCTGGCCCCGCTGCTCGGCACGCTGGCCTATCTGCAGGGCGCGCACGTGCTGCGCCGGCGGCGGCTGCGCTCCGCCTTCGGCCAGTACGTGAGCCCCGAGGTGATGGACCAGGTGCTGCGCACGGGCGCCCCGCTGGGGGGTGAGGTGCGCCGCGTCTCGGTGCTGATGTCGGACCTGCGCGGCTTCACCACGATGTCGGAGCGCCTGCCGCCCCAGATCGTCTCGGAGATGATGAACGAATATTTCACCGCGATGGTGGACGTGATCCTGGCCCATCGCGGGCTCGTGCAGGACTTCATCGGCGACGCGATCATGGCCGTCTACAGCGCCCCCCTCGACGACCCCGAGCATTGCTGGCACGCCGCCCGCACCGCGGTGGCCATGCACGCCGCGCTCGCCGCGCTCAACCGGCGCTGGGAGGCGGAGGGCCGCGGGCCGCTCGCCATGGGCATCGCGGTCAACACCGGGGAGGCCTTTGCGGGTACGCTGGGCGCGCCGCGCAAGAAGAAGTACGCGGTGCTCGGCGATACCGTGAACACGACGTCGCGCATGGAGGGGTTGAATCGGGATCTGGGGACCGGCATCCTGATCAGCGGCGCCGCGCTCGCCGAGCTGAAGGACCGCGTGGTGGTGCGGGACCGCGGCCGCGTGCCCGTGAAGGGACGGCGCGAGCCGGTGGAGATCTTCGAGCTCCTGAGCCTGAAGGAGGCCTGACGTCATGAGAGTGGCCCTGAGAGTGCCCGTGCTCGTGTCCCTGTGCGTCCTGATCGCGCTCGCGCCGCCCCCGGGGCTCGCCCAGACCGCGGAGACCACCGCCGTCATCACCGAGATCAAGCCGGCGCGCGGCCGCGTGGAGGTGAAGCCGGCGGGCGCCGCCGAGTGGCGGCGGGCGCGACCGTTGCTGGCGCTGCGGGCGGGCGACGCGGTGCGCGTGACCGAGAACGCGAGCGCGGTGGTGCTGCTCTCCGGCGGGCGCGGGACCGTGCGGGTCGAGGGCGCGGCGGCCGCGTTCACGGTGCCGGCCGCGGCGGCCGCCGGCCAGGGCCAGAAGGCCAAGGCCCTCGTGGAAGCGAGCCTCGGCTTCCTCGCGGGCACCACCAGGGAGTCGTCGCAGGCCGTGCTCGCCACGCGCAGCGCGGGGCGCCCACCCGTGATCGTGAGCCCGCGCAACGGCCCGATGCTGCCCGGTGCGCTCGCCTTCGAATGGCTCGGCAGCCGGTTCACCCGCTACACGGTGCGGGTGGTCGGGCCGGGGGGGACCGTCTTCGAGCGGCGCGAGATCGCGGGCGCGCGCCTGGACTACCCGGCCGACGCGCCCGCGCTCTCCCCGAACGTCCGTTACACGCTGCAGGTCACGGGCGCGGGCCACCCGCCGCAGGAGGCGTGGTTCGAAGTGGTGGACACCGAGCGGGCCCGCGCCGTCGCGGGGGACCTGGCCTCACTGGAGCAGGCGCTGGGGACGTCGGTGTCACCGACCTCGCGCGCGGTGGTACGGGCGGGGCTGCTCGCGCGCGAGGGGCTGCTTCACGACGCGCGGCGGGTGGTGGTCACCGCGCTCGCCGCGGACCGCGACGAGCCGACGCTCCACCTGCTGCTGGGCGATCTCTACACCCGAACCGGGATGCCCGATCTCGCCGCCGAGTCCTTCGACGAAGCCCAGTTCCTGATGACCAAATAACAACCCTCTCCCCCTCTCGGGGGAGAGGGTTGCGTGAGGGGGGGGACGTCGTTACCGCGCGTCGGCGAGCTGCCCCTTCTCGCGAAGCCGCCGCAGCAGATCCGCGAACGACTGCGCCTTGATGATGCGGTCGAACTGGCTGCGATAGGCGCCGACCAGGCTCACGTTCTCGATGAAGACGTCATAGGCGGTCCAGACCTCGTTCACGCGGTGCAGGCGGTACTCGACCGGGATCTGGGAGCCCTTGGCGGTGACCACCTGCGACCGCACGGTGGCCTCGTCGCCGTCCACGCGCTCGCCGGTGTAGGAGATGGCCTCGCCCGCGTAGCGGTCGATCTTGCCGATGTAGGAGCGCGCCATCAGGTCGGTGAAGAGCCGCACGAACTCTTCGCGCTCCGCCGGCGTCCGGTCCGCCCAGTGACGGCCCAGCGCCCGGCGCGACATCTCGGTGAAATCGAACAGCGAGTCGGCCGCGTGACGGATCTCCGCGCGCCGACGCTCGGCGGCCTCGGGGCCGGTGGCGGTCGACTGGCTGAGGGTCTGCAGCGCTTGCTCCACCCGCGCCTTCACGGTCTCGGTCGGCGTCAGGGCCTGCGCGGCGGTCGCGGTCACGCCCACGAGCAGGGCCGCCGTCATGGTCATCAGGGCACGTCGCATATTGCCTCCTGGTACGGGGTCTCGGGATACCACGCTGTCCGATTCGACGGGGAGCCGAGGCGTGTATTCCCACGATACCGTGCTTTCGTTTTTCGCGCCCGCCGGGGGAGAATGGCTTCATGAATCGCGCCCTTGTGAAAGCCCGCCGAGCCGGGAGGCTCGTCGTCGTGGACCTGGGGGGCACGTGGGTGCGCGTCTCCCTGTCGGGGGCGGCGCCGCGCGCCTTCAAAGGACCGACCCCGGGCCCGGTGGGGTTGCCCGCGCTGCTCGGCCGGCTGTGGCGCCGCTGGGGGCTGTCCCGCGGCGAGATCACCGCGCTCGGGGTGGCGTCACGAGGCATCTGGACGCGCGCCGAGCGCCGGGCCCTCGCGCGCCCGCTGCGGCGCTTCGCGCCGCGCGTGGTCGTCATCTCCGACGTCGAGGCCGCCTACCTCGCCGCCCTCGGAGCCGAGGCTGGCGTGCTGCTCCTCGCGGGCACCGGCTCGATCGCCCTCGGCCGCGACCCCCGGGGTCGCTGGGCCCGCGCGGGGGGCCTCGGCCCCCTTCTCGGCGACGACGGCTCCGCCTTCTGGATCGGCCGGCAGTGGCTGCGGAGCGGCGTCGTGACGCCCGCGCGCGCGCGCGGGATCGGCCGATCGCCGGACGCGGTGGCGCGCATCGCCGCGCTCGCGCCGACCGCGCTCCGCCGCGCCGCCCGCGGCGACGCGAACGCCCGCCGGCTCGTCCGGGACGCTCAGGACGCCCTCGCCGACCTGGTCACGAGCGCCGCACGCCGTCTGCGCCTGCGCCCGCCGATCACGATCAGCTGGGCCGGCGGCCTGTTGGTCGACCGGTCCTTTCGATCCGGAGTCTGGCGCCAGCTCCGTCGCAAGGGCCTGCGAATCAACCCGGTGCCACCGCGCGGCACCGCCGCCGCGACCAGCGCCTGGCTCAGCCGGCGGTAGCGCGCCGCGCCCGCCAGAGCCAGTACGCGGCCGGCCCGGTCAGCGCCGCCGCGATCCCGACGACGGTATTGATCCACCCCGCCGTCGCCATCGCGAGCAGACAGCAGAGCGCGGGCAGCCCGGCAACCAGCCACATCCCGACCGCGCCCCCGCCCACGCGCCAGGGCCGCGGCAGCCGCGGCTCTCGCACCCGTAGCGCCACGAACGCGGCCAGCTCGAGCAGCAGCGCGACGGAGTAGAGCCAGATGTTCAGCACGATCAGCTCCTTGAAGCTCCAGAACGCGCACAGGCTGTAGCAGACGCTCGACAGCAGCACCGCGCCCCACGGCGTGCCGAAGCGCGGGTGGAGGCGCCCGAGCGCGGCCGGCATCTGCCCGTCGAGCGCCAGCGCATACGGCAGCCGCGAGTTGGTGAGCAAGAGCGAGAGGAAGAGCCCCGCGGTGGCGACCACCGCGCCGAGCGTCACCACATGGGCGAGCCACGGCCCGCCGATTTCCAGCGCGATCACGGGCCAGTGGCCGGTCTCCCAATCCGCCCAGCTCCCGGCCGCCGAGAGGCCGGTGGCCACCGGCAGCACGTAGGCGAGCGTGATCAGGGGCAGCGCGACCCACACCGCCCGGCGGAAGCTCGGGCCGGGCTCGCGCGTCTCGCCGAGCGTGGTGGTGGGCGAGTCCCAGCCCGAGTAGTTCCACATCATCACGGCCAGGCCCAATCCGAGGCTCGCGAAGAGATTCCCCTCCTCCGCGGCGAAGGGGCGCCACGGGATCTCGTCGAGGCGCGTCGCCGCCATCACGGTGAGCACGACCACCGGCGCCAGCGCCACCGCGCCCATCGCGACCGCGGCCCAGCCGGTGATACGCACGCCGACCAGGTTGACCGCGGTGAGGAGCCAGATGAAGGCCAGGACCAGCATGAAGCGCTCGAGCGAGGACATGCCGGGCCGCCAGAACGCGAGGTAGTCGCCGAAGAGCGCGGGATACACCGCCACGTCCACGAAGGAATTGATCCAGCTCCACCACCCGGCCTGGAAGCCCCAGAAGCGGCCGAAGGCGCGCTGCACCCAGACGACGTAGCCGCCCTCCTCGGGGAGCGCGGTCGCCAGCTCCGCCATCGCCAGCGAGACGGGGAGGCTCCAGACCAGCGGGGTGACGAGCAGGAGCAGCAGCGCGAGACCGGGGCCGAGCGAGCTGACGGCATCCTCGATGCCGTAGGGACCGCCGCTCACGTTGAAGAAGAGGATGGCGACGAGCGGAAGGAAGCCGATCTCCCCGCGGTGGCGGGGTCTCACACCATGGCGGCCTTGATCAGCGCGGGGAGTCCCTCGATCCACTCGTCGATCGGGGTCTCCCGGTCCACCACGATCTCGAGCTTGCCGCTCGGCAGCTTGCGCACCCGACCCGTGCCGGTGCCGAGCGGGATCACGAGCGCCTCGCGGTGGACCCCGAGGGCGTCGGTGACCGCGAAGATCTTGTTGATCTCGGCCATGCCGACCGCGTCGAGCATCAGGGCGCTCCGCGCGACTCGACCGGCGGGCGCTCCCCGCCGGGCACGACGGTCGGATTGCGCCCGTCCGGGCTCGTCGTGACGAGCGGGGGGACCTCGACGCGCTGGCCATTGACGTCCCGCTCGTAGTGGCCGGGGACCAGCACCTCCCGCCCCTGCGTGGGCGAGTACACGCGCTGCGGCGGCACGTAGCGATCGGTCGGCCGCTCCGGCAGCGGCAGCGTGCTGAAGGGCTGGGTGGCCAGGCCCCGGGCGCGATCAATCGCGTCGGCCGGCCGCCCGCCCGGCAGTCCCTGGGCGGAGGCCGTCGGGGCCGCGGACAGCAGCAGCAATCCCGCCGTGAAGAGGGCTCGCAGGAAGCGCGTCACGTCGCCCAGCGTAGCGGACGCGATCCGCATGCGCAAGGCGAGGGGGCCGTGCTACGCTCTCGCTCGTGGCGTCCTGGATCGCGGCGCGCCGCTTCACCCTCCTCGCGCTGACGCTCGTCGCGCTCCACGCCGGCCCGCTTCCCGCCCAGAGCCCGGAGCTGCCCATCTTCGACACGCACATCCACTACAGCGCGCCCGACTGGATCGAGTACCCGCCCGCCCGCATCCTGGGCATCCTCGAGAAGGCCGGGATCAAGCGCGCGCTCGTCTCCAGCACGCCCGACGACGGCACGCTCACGCTCTACGCGAAGGACCCCAAGCGGGTGGTGCCGATCCTGCGGCCCTATCGCACGCGCGACGACATCGGCCACTGGTGGCAGGATCCGGCCGTGCTCGCCTACGTGCAGGACCGTCTCGCCAAGAACCGGGGCGTGCACAAGGGCATCGGGGAGTTCCACCTCTTCGGCGGGCAGACCGGCACCTTCGTGGTCAAGCGCATCACCGAGCTGGCCGTGCAGGAGAACCTCTACCTCCACGCCCATTCGGACGAGCTCGCGATCATCGAGCTGTTCACGCTCGAGCCGCGGCTCAAGGTCATCTGGGCGCACGCGGGGATGAGCGCGGGCCCGCAGGCGGTGGGGGCGCTGCTCGATCGCTACCCGAACCTCTGGGTGGACCTCGCGATCCGGAACGGCGACGTGGCGCCCGACGGCATGCTCGATGCGGGCTGGCGCGCGGTCTTCCTCCGCCACCCGGACCGCTTCCTCGCCGGGACCGATACCTGGATCACTTCGCGGTGGGAGGCGCTGCCGGGATCGGTGACGGACGTGCGCGGGTACCTGAGCCAGCTCCCGCGCGACGTGGCCGAGAAGATCGCCTTCCGGAACGCCGAGCGGCTCTTCCCCTAGGCGCGGCTAGGCGACGCCCAGCTCCGCCGCCGTCGCCTCGATCTGGCTCCAGGTCTGGTCCTCGATGGCAATGCCGTGTGCGCGCCGCTCGGCTTCGAGCCGCGCTTCCGGCTCGCCCGGGATCAGGATCTCGGTGGACCCCTGCGCGAGCGGCGCCGACTTCACCCAGCCGAAGAGCGAGGCCACCTGCCGGTGGAACTCGGGCAGCGGCAGGAAGCGCGCCACGTCGAGGCAGATCATGAGCGTGCCGTTGGCGAAGACGCCGGGCGGCGGGCCCGCGGGTCCCGTGCCGGAGAGGATGCCGCCCAGGATCTCCACCGCGAGGGAGAGCCCGTAGCCCTTGTGATCCCCCGACGTCAGCAGAGCCCCCGGCGGGTCTCCGTAGAAGATCTCGGGATCCGTCGCGGGCCTCCCCTGCGCGTCCACGAACCAGCCGGGCGGCGCCGGCTGCTTGCGGTTCCGCTTCACCCGCATCTTGCCCTCGGCCACGACGCTCGTGGCGAAGTCGAGGACCATGGCGGGGCCCGTCGAGCCCGGGATGCCCACGGCGTGCGGATTGGTCCCGAGCCGGCGCGCGGCGCCGCCCCAGGGCGCGACGTTGAGGCCGTGCACGCAGTTGGCCCAGAGCATGCCGACGAGCCCGGCGGCCGCCGCCATCTCGGCGTAGTCGGCGAGCCGGCCCACGTGGCTCGTGCGCGACATCGAGGCGGCGCTGAGGCCCCCCGCCTTGGCCTTCGCGATCGCCATCTCCATCCCGCGGCGCGCGACCACCTGGCCGAAGCCCCCACCCCCGTCGAGCCGCACGAGCGCGGGCGTCTCGGCGGTCACGGTCACGGGCGACTTCGGATCGACCTGGCCCTTCTTCACCGCCTCCCAGTACTGCGGGATGCGGATCACGCCGTGGGAATCGTGGCCGCGGAGGTTCGCGCGGATGAGCAGCGTGGCGATCCACGCCGCGTCGCCCGCCGGCGCGCCCATCGCGGTGAAGATGCGCGTGGCCCGAGCTTCGAGCTGCGTGGGATCGAGGGTCGGCACGGCGGCTACAATACCTCAGCCGTGAAAGCCCAGCGCGAGTTCTTCGATCCCGGCCCGCTCCCCTGGCGCCCGGCCCCCGGGTTCCCGGGAGGCGTCTGGGAGCAGGTGATCAGCGGCGGCCTGGACGAGGGCGTGACCACGCGCCGGCTCCGCTTCGATCCGGGCTCGGGGAACGATCGCGTGGTCACCCACGACTTCTGGGAGGAGATCTACATCATCTCCGGCACGCTCGAGTGCGGCGGGCGGTCTTACCCGGCCGGCTCGGTGGCGGTGCGACCGCCCGGCATGCCACACGGCCCCTTCCACTCCGCCGCGGGCTGTCTCAGCTTCGAGGTCCGCTACCGGGTCGGCTGATGGCGGCGGCCCCGCGGCCCGCCTGGCGCTCGCCCCCGTCACCCTGATCAACCACTACGTCAGCCGCTTCGACGTGGCCTGATCGGCCCTCGTCACCTGAGCAGTACCGGCGGGTGGCACTTCTTGTCGCGATCCCCCTCCCGCCGTATCCTGGGAGCACGCGGTTCTCGCCGAGGGCCGCGCTCTTATGACGTGCCGGCGGAGCCCTGGCCATTAACGGAAGCCGCGAGCTGAGTCCCCACGCGCGGCCGCGCGCCGAACGGGGGCGCCTCGCCGTCGCGTCCGCTCGCCGCCCGACCCCGACCTCGGGCGAGCGCATCCCCTGGGTCCATGTCGGGGCCTTCGTCGCCGGCACCATCCTGGTCGTGCTGTTCACCGCGCACCAGATCGCGACCGAGCGCGACACCGCGCTCACCCACTGGAAGAGCCGCATCGCCACCATCGCCGGCGACCGGGCCCGCCTCGTGTCCGGCTGGCTCGCGGCTCGCCGTGCCGACGCGGAGGTGCTGGCCGCGTTTCCCGCGGTGCGGGCGCTGCTCGCGGGCCAGGGCAAGGACGAGGAGGCGCTCGCGCGGCACCTCAGCCGGGTCGCGGCCGCGTACGGCTACGTGGGGATCGTGGTCTCCGAGGCCAGCGGCCGCCCGGTGGCTCGCTCGGCATCGGACGCGGGACCGACGGCGCTTCTCGCGGAGCAGTCCTCCGGGCTCGCCGACCGCGTGGCGAAGAGTCGGAAACCGCGCTTCGATCTGAGCGATGGCCACGGGGGGCGCCTGCTCGTGATCACCGTGCCCGTCTTCGCCGACGGGGCGCCCGCGGGAGCCGAGGACGACGCGCGGCCGCTCCTGGGCGTGGTCGCCCTGGGCGCGAGGCCGGAGGCCGGGCTCTTTCCGCTGCTGGCCGACGACGCGGAGCCCACCCGCACCGGCGAGACCTTGCTCGTCGATCTCGACGACGCGACGCCCGCCTACCTCTCGCCGACCCGCCAGCCGCTGCCGTCCGACCCGGCGGCGTCCGGTCGATCGCTGACCGCCCTGGGCGTGCTGGCCAGGGCGGCGGAGGCCGGGCGGGAGGCGGTGGCCGAGACGGCCGACTACCGCGGCGTCCCCGTGCTGGCCACGGTGCGCCGCGTGGCCTCCACCGGCTGGACGCTCGCCCTCAAGGTGGATCGCGACGAGGCGCTCGCCGAGTTCCATCGCTCGGAGCGGCTCGCGGGCGCCGCCGCCGCCTTCCTGCTCCTGGCGCTGGCCGGCTTCCTCATCGCGCTCCATCGCGAGCAGCAGCGCGCGCGGCTCCTCCAGGACCAGATGCGGCAGGCGCGGGCCCTGTCCAACCTGCAGGGCTACGCCGACAAGATCGTGGCGAGCGTGCCCGCGGGCCTGCTGCTCCTCTCCGGGGACCTGCACGTGCTCTCCACGAACCGGGCGTTCCTCGAGTCGTTCCGCCTCCGCGACGAGGACGTGCTCGGGCGCGACCTCCAGGAGCTGGTGCGGGCGGACCGGCTCGTCCGCGGCGCCCGCCACGTGCTCGAGACCGGGGTGGCCCAGCAGGACGGCCTCTACGACCTCTACGTGTACGCGCGCCGGGACACCAAGCCCGCCCGCATCACCATGACCGCGATCCAGACCGCCGACGACGAGCCGTCGCGCCTCCTCCTCATCATCGAAGACCTCACCGAGGAAGAGCGCCTGCAGGCGGCCCGCCAGGAGTCGGAGCAACGGTACCGCGACCTGATCCAGGGCCTCGACGCCATCGTGTGGGAGGCGGACGCGCGCACGCTCACCTTCTCGTTCGTGAGCCGCCGCGCCGAGACGGTGCTCGGCTACCCGGTGGAGCGCTGGCTGCGCGAGCCCGACTTCTGGGCGCGGCGCATCCACCCCGACGACCGCGAGGCGGTCATGCAGGTCTATCGCGACGCCCTCGCGGGCCGGCACGACCACGACTACGAGTACCGCGCGGTCACCGCGGACGGCCGCGAGGTCTGGCTGCGCGACATCGTCCACGTGGTGCGGGACGCCGACGCCCAGCCCATCACGCTGCGCGGCCTCACCGTCGACCTCACCGAGCTCAAGCGCTCGGAGCGGGCGCTCCACCAGAGCGAGGAGCAGCTGCGCCAGGCGCAGAAGATGGACGCGGTGGGCAAGCTGGCGGGCGGCATCGCCCACGACTTCAACAACCTGCTCATGGTCATTCGCGGGGACAGCGACCTGATGCTCCGCCGCCTGGCCGCGGGTCACCCGCTGCGCCAGAACGCGGAGGGCATCCGCGAGGCGGCCGACCAGGCCGCCACCCTCACCCGGCAGCTCCTCGCCTTCAGCCGCAAGCAGGTGGTGGCCCCGCGCCTCGTGGACCTCAACGGGATCGTGGCGAGCATCCACGCGATGCTCCAGCGGCTGCTCGGCGAGACCATCAACCTCGTCACGGTGACCGCGCCGGACCTGGGCGGGGTGAAGGCCGACCCCGGCCAGATGGAGCAGATGATCCTGAACCTCTGCGTGAATGCGCGCGACGCCATGCCCGACGGCGGCCGCCTCACCGTCCGCACCGCCAACGTGGAGCTGGACGAGGCGGCGGCGCGGCGCTGGAGCGACGCCAAGCCCGGGGCCTACGTGATGCTCGAGGTGAGCGACACCGGCGGCGGCATGGACGCCGACACCCGCTCGCACCTCTTTGAACCGTTTTTTACTACCAAGGAGCAGGGGAAGGGCACCGGGCTCGGGCTCTCCACCGTCTACGGCACCGTGAAGCAGAGCGGCGGCCACATCTCCGTCGAGAGCGAGCCCGGCCACGGCTCCAGCTTCTGCGTCTACCTGCCGCGGGTGGCCGCGCCGGCGGGCCTCCCGCCCGATCCGCGGCGGACCGGGGAGAGCCCGGCCGCCCCCGCCGGCACGCCCGGGGAAGCCCGGCTGGCCGCGGGGCGCGGCGAGACCATCCTGCTCGTGGAGGACGCCCAGCGGGTGCGCGCGGTGGTGCGCGAGATCCTCGAGATGAGCGGCTACGCGGTGCTGGAGGCGCGTCACGGCGCCGAGGCCCTCGAGGTCAGCCACCAGACCGCGGGGCCCATTCACCTCCTGGTGACGGACGTGGTGATGCCGCAGATGAGCGGGCGCGAGCTGGCCCAGCGCCTGGCGACCTTGCGCCCGGACTTGAAAGTGCTGTATATGTCCGGCTACACGGATGACGCCATCGTCAGGCACGGCGTG
>JBGOVO010000371.1:0-3887 GCA_041478145.1 Methylomirabilia bacterium | reverse complement strand
CCGGCCCGCGAGCGGCCCCGGGGCGGGGCGCGTCAGGCCTCGGCGACCCGCTCAAGACACGGCTCCAGGGAGAGCGCCCCCGCCCCCAGCCCCACCCGTCAACTTGACGCAGACGATGCTATGGGCGGATGCCGAGACGGAGCCCCGCCGCGAGGAGGGCGACCTTGGATACAGACTCCGTGATGCGGTCGTCCGCCGCCATGGCCACCGCCTCGCGAAAAGGGATCACGCGGCGCTCGAAGAACTCGTCGTCGTCGGAGGCGAGCGGGTCCGCGACGAGCTCCTCGCCGATGAAGCAGTAGGCCGTCTCGTCGAGATAGGCGGTCGAGGGAAAGAAGCGCGTGAGGAAGGTGAGACGCCCGGCGCGATAGCCGCCTTCCTCGCGGAGCTCGTGCTGCGCCGCCACCTCCGGGGTCTCCCCCGGCAGGCCACCGCCACCGGGCAGCTCCCAGGAATCGGCGCGCGCCAGATGACGGAACTGGCGCACGAGCAGGACGCGTCCGGCGTCCACGAAGGGCACCACGCCCACCGTGAGCCCGACCTGCAGGATCGGGTAGGTCTTCTCGGCTCCGGTGGGCAGGCGCCAGACGTCCTCGCGAAGCGTGAGCTTGCCGAGCCGCTCGCGCGGCGTCGAGCCGAGGAATCGCCACTCGCGGCTGCCGTCGTCGGGGGGCACGGGAAGCTCCGCCGCGCTAGTGTGCTATCGTAGGCGGCATGACGCAAGAGCGCCCCGCGGATCGGCTGATGGAGAAGCTGCTTCGCGCCATCGAGCTGTCGCTCAAGGCCGCCGAGGCCTCGCGCGAGGCGGTGCAGGAGATTCTCCGGCGCGGCGCCGAGACCGGCATCTTCTTCACGGGGGCGCGGGCGGCCGAGGTCTCCGAGGGCTTCGACCTGACCGAGCAGGACCGCGACTTCCTCCGCTCGCTCTCCATCCGTCCCGATCCCCGCTGACGGCGCGATGCGCGCGCTGCTGCTCCTGGCCCTCCTCGCCGTGGTCGTGGTCGCGCTCCTGCGCCTGCCCTCCCGGTGGCGGTCGCGGCTGCCCCCGGCGCCCCCCCGGAGCGACGAGCTGGTCAAGGACCCGGTCTGCCAGACCTACGTGCTGATGTCGCGCGCCATCCGGTCGGAGGCGGGCGGCGCGCCCGCGTTCTTCTGCAGCCGCGAGTGCGCGGCGCGCTTCCGGCAAGGAGAGCGGCGGGCGTGAGGCCCGTCGCGGGCGGGCGCGACGCCGCCGAGCCGGCCCGCTCCCCCGTGTCGTACGACCTGCTCGTCTGCGATCTCGACGGGACGCTCATCGACGATTCCTTGACCCTCGACCCCGCGCTCGTCGAGGCCTTCCACCGAGCGACCGAACGCGGGCTCGCCATCTCGCTGGCCACCGGGCGGATGCCCGCGGCGGCCGATCGGTATCGCGACGAGCTGCGGATCACCGCGCCGGTCATCTACTACAACGGGGCGCTGGTGCGCGGTGGCGACGGCGGCCCCGACCTGGTCTCGCTGACGCTGCCTCGCGGCGTGCTCACCGCGCGTGGACGGTGCTCTCGCAGGCTCCGGTGCATCCGATCTTCTACCGGGACGACCGCCTGTTCTGCGTGGAGCGGACCCTGGCGGTGCGTCGCTACTGCGACGAGGAAGGGCTGCGGGCGGACGTGGTGGACGATCCCGAGGAGTTCCTCCGGATGGGCGCCTTCATCAAGAGCCTGCTCATCGGCCACCCCAACGACCTCGACATCGTGCGGGCCGAGCTCACCCCCATCGTGGCGGAGCATGGACGCCTGGTGCGCACCCGCCGCGACTACCTCGAGATCATTCCGGTGGCGGCCTCCAAGGGCGCGGCCCTCGCCCGGCTCGCCGCGCATCTGGGGGTGCCGATCGAGCGGGTGGTCACCGCGGGCGACCAGGAGAATGACGTGGAGATGCTCCGCGCGGCGGGCCTCGGCATCGCGATGCCGCACGCGCCCGAGCCGGTGCGCCGCGCCGCGGATCGGATCGCGCCCGCCGCCTCCGACGGGGGGCTGCTGCGTCTGCTGCGCGAGCTGTTCCCCGGCCGCTTCGACTGAGCGATCCGTGCCTCCGCACCCCGACCCCTGGCGCGCGATCGACCGCCAGCCCGAGCCCGAGCGGTACGCGCGCATGATGGAGTCGCGCGGCCGCACCCCGACCCAGGCGCGGGTGCGCCGGCGCTTCCTCCGCTTCTGCCGCATCGGGCCCGGCTCGACCGTGGTCGAGGTGGGCTCCGGCACCGGCGTCGTCGCCCGCGACGTGGCGGCGCTGGTGGGCCCGCGCGGCCACGTCACCGGGGTCGACCGGAGCCGCGTGCTGATCGCGACCGCGCGGCGGCGGGCGCGCGAGGAGCGGCTCGACCGCCGCATCGACTTTCGTCTCGGCGACGCGGCGGCGCTGCCGCTGCGGAGCGGCCGCTTCGACTGCGCCCTCGCGGTGACGGTGCTGCTGCACGTGGCGCGGCCGCGGGCGATGCTCCGGGAGCTGGTGCGGGTGGTGCGACCGGGCGGCGTGGTGGGCCTGCAGGATCAGGACTTCGGCACCCAGGTCCTGGATCATCCGGATCGCGCGCTCACCCGCCTGATCTTCGAGGGGGTGGCCGCGCGCATGTATCCCGAGCCCTTCTCCGGCCGCACCCTGGTGAGGCGCCTGGTGGAGCTGGGGCTCGAGCGGGTGCGGCTGCTCGCCGACGTCTACCAGGTGCGGAGCCTGGATCCGTTCACGCACGCGCTCCTGCAGCGCCGGGCCGAGATCGCCATGCGGTTCGGCCTGATCGGCGCCGGCCGGGCGGCGCGCTGGCTGGCCGCGATCGAGCGGGCGGACGCGGCCGGGCACTTCGTGTTCACCTGCAACTACTACGGCGCGGCGGGCACGAAGCCTCTCTAGCCGGGCGGTGGGGGTGGCGGGGGCCCTCCCGGAAACACGCTGACCCGCTGGCCCGCGTGGCCACTCGATCGGGCCACGAGATGGGGGCTTGTCGCTTCGGCCGCGCGCAGAAGACACGGTTTCCGGGAGGGCCCCCGCCACCCCCACCGCCCTCGCCTTGCGGTGATTACCGGTCCGGGAGTCACGGAGTTCCCGACCCGACCGCTTATACTGGGAACGGTCATGAGTCGCGACATCGGGCTCGAATCGCGGCTGCGCGAGACGGCGGCGCTGCTGGCCGTGGCGCGCGTGGCCAGCGCCACCACCGACTTCGGGGAGGCGCTGCGCCTCATCTGTCGCGAGCTAGCCCGGCTGACCGGCGCCGAGACCGTCGCGGCGTATGTCCGGCAGGCGGAAGGCGCCGAGCTGAGGCCGGTCGCGGCCTATCGCGTGCCCAAGGACGCCCTGGAGGTGCTCGCGACCGCCCGGCTGACCGCCGAGGACCAGCGCGGCTTCGACGCGGTCTTCCAGAGCGGACAGGTCATCTGGAGCGACGACCTCCCGAGCGACCGCCGCTTCGCGATCGAGCTGTTCCGCCGGTTCCCGCACCAGTCGGGCCTCGTGATCCCCCTCTTCATCGACGGCCAGGTGGCGGGCGCCTTCTACCTCGTCTGGTGGACGGCGCGGCGGCACTTCGAGGAGACGGAGCTGGCGCCCCTGCAGGCGATCGGCGAGCAGGCGGGCGTGCTGCTGCGCAATGCGCGTCTGCACGAGGCCCTGAACACGCGGGCCGCGCGGCTGCACACGCTGGCCCGCCTCAACCAGCTCGTCTCCTCCTCGCTCGAGCCCGGCGAGGTGCTCGCGGGCATCGCGGCCGCGGCGGCCGAGCTGATGCGCGTGCCGGTGGTCTCGGTGTGGGTGGCCGACCACGTCACGAGGCGGCTCGAGGCCCGCGCCGTCTCGGGCGGGGCCGGCCTGGCCGAGCTCGGCCAGCGCGGGTTCGCCTTCGGGGAGGGCGG
>JBGOVO010000456.1:0-2683 GCA_041478145.1 Methylomirabilia bacterium | reverse complement strand
CCAGCTGAAGACGCCCTCGCGCTCGAGGAGGCGCCAGACCGTGAGCGGCCGGCCCGTCATCGGGGCCGGCCGCGCCATCGGGAGCGGGCCGACGGCCATGGACTACTTCGCTTTGTAGATCTGCTTGAGCTGGGTGGCCGCCGTGGCGATGACGTCCTTCGTGGAGTCGCCGCGGCACGCCTTGGCGAACATGTCGACGAGCACGTACTTGGCGACGCTCTCGGACGCCGCGTGGCTCTGTGGCCCCGGCCACGTGTGCGGCCGCGACGTCTTGAGCGATTCCTTGTACGGCAGGTTGCGCGGCTCCGCGTTCCACATCGGATGGTTGTCGTAACCGTTCAGGTACGGGGCGTAGTAGGCGTCGCCCGCGACCAGCCAGCGGGAGAGCTGCTTGTCGTCGTAGAGCCAGCGCAGGAAGGCCTTGGCCGCCGCCGGATCGGAGGCGTGCGACGCGATCGCGTGGGACTGCGGGTTGTAGAGGTGGAAGCGGCCCTTGGGGCCCTGGGGATTGAGCCCGTGGTCCGTGACCTTGGCGATGTCCGGGAAGTCGCGCTTCGCGACGATCAGGATCGACATCGCGTTGTTGGTGCAGGAGATCTGCTCGCCGAAGTAGGCCTTGTTGTTGTTGACGTCGGTCCAGCCCAGCACGTCCTCGAACATCGTCTCCTGGTAGAACTTCCGGCAGAAGTCCACCGCCTTGGCGGTCTCGGACGAGTCGATCAGCACCGTCTTGCCGTCCTTGTCGACCTCGCGGCCTCCGTACGACCAGAGGAGCGGATACATCCAGCCGTGGTTGTCGCCGAAGCCGTGCCCCAGCTCGAAGCCGAAGGGATGCCCCTTCTTCTTGAGCAGGCGGCCGGCCGAGAGGAGGTCTTCCCAGGTGTCGGGGAACTTGTTCACGCCGACCTCCTTGAACCAGTCGGTGCGGTAGACCTCGAGCTGTCCGATATTGCCCCAGGGCAGGGCCTTCCACTTCTTGTTCACCACCACCGAGTCGAAGATGTTGTCGTGCCAAGGCCCGATCTTCTTGCCGATCTCGCTCGCCAGGTCGGTGACGTCCAGCAGGCCCTGGTCGAACAGGTGGGGCCAGTTGACGCCGGTGGCGACGATCTCGGGTCCGGACTTCGTCTCCACGATCGTGGTGAGCCGGGTGAGCATGCTGCCCACGCTCACCGGCTCGTAGCCGACCTTGATGCCGGTGAGCTTCTCGTATTCGGGGGAGAGCGTCTTCACGAAGAAGTCGTCGAAGGCCTTGATGAACGAGCTCTCGTGGACCACGGTCATCGACTTGGTCGCGGCGCTTGCGCGCCGGGGGCCGAGCGCGGCGGCCGCGCCGCCGGCCAGGGCGGTGGTCAGGAATTGGCGTCGAGTGCTCATGAGACCTCCTCCGTGAGGGTGCGGATCGATGAAAGACGGTTCACGGCTCGGGGGGCACAGCGCGAGGGTTGCGCCCGCAGCTCACGGCGCAGGGACAGGACCGATCAGAATCAGGCACTCGCACCATCCGTGCCTCCGCGAACCCACCAGCCAGTCGGGTGTGTGCGGCACTCTAGGCCGTGCTCCAAGGCCCTGTCAAGGCGCCTGGCATCCGGGGACCCTTGACCGCTCCCGGCGCCGGCGGTACCGTCGGTGGGCCCGCAC
The DNA here is from genome assembly GCA_041478145.1 of Methylomirabilia bacterium. Taxonomy (GTDB): domain Bacteria; phylum Methylomirabilota; class Methylomirabilia; order Rokubacteriales; family CSP1-6; genus CAMLFJ01. The sequence continues at coordinate 1,042 of JBGOVO010000456.1, read as the reverse complement.
GGCCCCGGGCCGCTCGGCGCATGGCCTTCCCCCGATTCACCGACAGGAGGAACCTGGGATGCCGGATCAGAGCCGCCTCTCCTACCTCAAGATCGCGCTGATCGTGGTCGGCCTCATCTTCATCTTCGGCATCTACCCGCTGGGCAAGGTCTGGCCCGCCGGGTGGACGTGGGGGACGGGGCACTCGCACTACCTGATGATGATCCTCGGCCTCTACGCCACGCTCGGCGTCTTCCTGCTCCTCGCGGCCCGGGATCCGCTCGCGCACCGGAGCCTGATCTGGTTCACGGTCTGGTCGAGCGTGGTGCACGCGGTGATCATGGCCGCGCAGGCGTTCACCGATGCCGCCGAGCGCGGGCACCTTCTCGGAGACGTCCCCGCGCTGCTGGTGATCGCCATCGTGCTCGCGGCGCTCACCTCGCGCGCGCCCGCGCCGGCCTGAGCGCGGCTACCGGGTCGGAGGGCTCACCACCTCCATGAGGGCGGTGAGCCCCCGATGGAAGGTCGGGGCGCCGCCCGGCACCAGGCAGGACTCGAGCACCTCGAACAGCTCGGCCGGGGTCGCCCCGAACTGCATCGCGCGGCGCATGTGCGCGACCAGCCCGGACCGCTCCGCGCCGCGGAAGCAGAGCAGGGCGATGGCGACGAACTCGCGCACCTTGGCGGAGACGTGCTGGCCCTCGCCCAGGCCGAGCTCGTAGAGCCGGTTGTAGGCGGCGACGAACTCGGGATCCTGCCGCGCCGCGAACTCCCACTCCGGGTACATGTAGCCCCGGGCCGCCTTCATCTTCGCGATCAGTGCTTCCGCCTGCTGCTCCCGGTTGGAGTCGCTCAAACGGTGCCCCCCTTTCTCGTATTCGCTCGGCTCGCCTTCGGCTGCGCCTCGCCCCGCCACTGCTCTAGTCCTTGGGTAGGCCGAGCACCCGCTCGCCGATGATGTTGCGCTGGATCTCGCTGGTGCCGCCCGCGATCGTGTACTGCCGCGCGCTCAGCACGCGGTTGTACCAGCGCGGGCCGTCCGGCACCTGCTCGCTCGCCCGGT
>JBGOVO010000258.1:0-5814 GCA_041478145.1 Methylomirabilia bacterium | reverse complement strand
GGGCCCGCGGCTGACGGTGCCGCCGGGCTTCGCGATCGACGTGTTCGCCAAGGACGTGGGCAGCGTGCGCTTCATGGCCGTCGATCCGGCGGGCACGCTGCTGGTCTCGGAGCCCTCGCGCGGGCGCGTGCTGGCGCTGCCCGACCGGAACGGCGACGGCAAGGCCGATGCCACGCGCGTCGTCACGGAGGGGCTCGATCAGCCGCATGGCCTGGCCTTCCGGGACGGCGCCCTCTACGTGGCCGAGAACGCGCGCGTGCTGCGCTTCCACTACGATCCGGCGGCGATGAAGGCCACGCAGCCGACGGTGGTGGTGAAGAGCCTGCCGGCGGGCGGCGGCCACTGGACGCGCACCGTCGTCTTCGGGCCCGACGGCCACCTGTACGTCTCGGTCGGCTCCTCCTGCAACGTCTGCCGCGAGACGGACAAGCGGCGCGGCGCCGTCCTGCGCTACAACGGCGACGGCTCGGGCGAGCAGATCTTCGCCTCCGGCCTGCGCAACGCGGTGGGGCTCGCGTTCCAGCCGACCACGGGCGTACTGTGGGCCACCGTGAACGAGCGCGACTGGCGCGGCGAGGACGTGCCGCCCGACTACGTGACCGAGGTGAAGGAGGGCGCCTTCTACGGCTGGCCCGACTGCCTGGTGGTGGGGGGCAAGGCCATCCCGGACGACCGCTTCGAGCGGGGCGCGCGCTGCGACAAGGTGACGCCGCCCACCCTGGAGATCCAGGCGCACTCCGCCCCGATCGGCCTCGCCTTCTACACCGGCACCCAGTTCCCGCCGGACTACCGCGGCAGCCTCTTCGTGGCCTATCGCGGCTCGTGGAACCGCACGGTGCCCACCGGCTACAAGGTGGTGCGCATCCGGTTCCGCGACGGCAGGCCCGCCGGCGTGGAGGACTTCGCCACCGGCTGGCTCGAGGGCGTCTCGGCGTGGGGCCGGCCCGTCGACCTCATCGTGGGGCGCGACGGCGCGCTCTATCTCTCCGATCAAGGTGCGGGCCGGATCTATCGCATCAGCCATCGGCCCTGACCTCGTGACCCGCCCATGACCCAGCTCGAGGTGCCGATCTCGCTCACTGCCTTCGGCTACGAGCCCCGCGCCGCCACCGCGCTCGTGGTCGAGCAGTCCACCGCGGAGCGGGTCGGGCGGGCCTTCGCGGGCCTGGGCATGTTCTGGGCGCTGGCGCTGGCCGGCCTCTTCATCCCGGTGGCGCACTTCATCCTGGTGCCCACGTTCCTCACCGCCGGGATCATCATGGCCGTCAAGCGCTCGCGGGAGGAGCGGCGCCTGCTGTCGGTGCGCGGCGCCTGCCCGCGGTGCGGCGCCCAGCAGGCCTTCAAGGCCGGCGGCCGCTTCGCCACCGGCAAGAGCCTCGACTGCCCCGCCTGCCACGGCACGTTCACGGTCGTCGCGCCGGAGCGCCCCGCATGAGCCGCCGCTGGGCGATGCTGCTGGTCATCTTCTTCACGCGCCTCTCGATGGGCTTTCAGTTCCAGTCCATCGCCGCGCTCGCGCCCTTCCTCGTGACCGGCTTCGATCTGAGCTATGCGCAGGTGGGGCTGCTCATGGGGCTCTTCCTGCTGCCCGGCACCGTGATGGCGTTCCCCGGCGGCCTGCTGGGCCAGCGCTTCGGCAGCCTGCGCGTCACCATCGCCGGCCTGGGGCTCATGGTGGTGGGCGGCATGATCGTCTCCTACGGGGGCAGCTTTCTCACCATCGCGGTGGGCCGCACGCTCGGGGGCATCGGCGGCGTGCTCATCAACATCATGCTGGCGCGCATGGTGGCCGACTGGTTCCGCGGGCGCGAGATCCAGACCGCGATGGGCCTCATGCTCGCGGCGTGGCCCTTCGGCATCGCCCTGTCGCTCGTGGTCCTCGGGCCGCTCGCGGCGGCGGCCACGTGGCGGGTCGCCGAGTACCTGACGGTGGCGGCGGCGGGCCTGGCGCTGGCCCTCATCGCGCTGGGCTATCGGGATCCGCCGGCGGGCGACGCCGCCGCCGAGCCGGCCGCGCCCGGGCCCGGGCTCGGCGTCCCGGCGCGGGTGTGGACGCTGGCGCTCAGCGCCGGCGTCGCCTGGGCCCTGCTCAATGCCGCGATCATCGTGGTGGCGAGCTTCGCGCCGATCTTCCTCATGTCGCGCGGCGCCTCCGTCGGCGAGGCGGGCTTCCTCACCGGCCTGGCGCTCTGGATCAGCATCGTCTCGGTACCGCTCGGCGGGCTGGTGGCGGACCGCACGAACCGGCCGCGGCTGCAGGTCGCCATCGGCTGCCTCGCCACCGCCGTGACCATCGCGGCCATCACCCGCGCGCCCCTGCCCGCGCTGTGGCTGATGGCGAGCGGCGTGCTGGTCGGCCTCTTGCCCGGCATCATGATGGCCCTCTTGCCGCGTGCCGTGCGGACGGAGCACCTGGCCACCGCGCTCGGCATCTTTTACGGGCTCTTCTATCTCGGCATGGCGCTCTCGCAGACGGCGGCCGGCTTCGTCCGGGACGTCACCGGCGACCCCGCGATGCCCTTACTGTTTGCCGCCGTCCTGATGGCCGTCACCCTCCCCGCGGTCGCCCTGTTCTGGCGCATCGAGAGGCAGGTGTAGACTGACCGCCCATGCGCGCGCCGGGCGACATCCTGCTCGTGGCCTGCTACGAGCTGGGGCATCAGCCGCTGGCGGTGGCCTGGCCGGCCGCGTTCCTGGAGCGGGCCGGCTACCACCCGGCCATGATGGACGTCTCGGTGGAGCCGGTGGACGGGCAGAAGCTCCAGCGCGCCCGGGTGATCGCCATCTCGGTGCCGATGCACTCCGCGCTGCGCCTGGGCCTGGAGGTGGCCGCGCGCGCCCGCGCCGTCAATCCCGGCGCACACATCTGCTTCTTCGGCCTCTACGCCTCGCTCAACGCCGACTTCCTCTTCGCCCACGGGGTCGACAGCGTGATCGGCGGCGAGGCGGAGACCCCGCTGCTCTCGCTGGTCGAGGCGCTCGAGCGCGGCGACCCGGCGCCGCCGCCCGCGGTGGCGCGCCCGGGCCGGCCGGCGGCGCCCCATCTCAAGCGCCTCGACTTCCCGGTGCCGAGCCGCGCGGGGCTGCCGTCGATCAAGAAGTACGCGCACCTCGAGCGCGACGGGCGCATGGAGCTGGTGGCCTACGCGGAGGCGAGCCGGGGGTGCCTGCATCACTGCAAGCACTGCCCGATCCCGCCGGTGTACGGCGGGCGCTTCTTCGCGGTGCCCCGCGAGGTGGTGCTGGCCGACGTGCGCCAGCAGATCGAGGCGGGCGCCCGGCACGTCACCTTCGGCGATCCGGATTTCCTCAACGGCCCCACGCACGCCCTCGCGGTGGCGCGCGCCCTCCACGCCGAGTGGCCCGACGTCACCTTCGACGTCACCGCCAAGGTCGAGCACCTGCTGCGCCATCGCGCGCACCTGCCGGAGCTGGCGCAGGCCGGCTGCCTCTTCATCGTCTCCGCGGCCGAGTCGCTGAGCGCCACCGTGCTCGCCAATCTGGACAAGGGCCACACGCGCGCCGACATCGCCACCGCGCTCGAGGCCACGCGGCAGGCCGGGATCACGCTGCGCCCCACCTGGGTCGCCTTCACGCCCTGGACGACGCTCGACGATCACCGCGCGTGGCTTGACTTCCTGGCGGCGGAGGCGCTGATCGACGCGGTGGACCCGGTGCAGTACGGGCTACGCCTGCTGGTGCCGCCGGGCTCGCTGCTGCTCGAGTGCGCCGCGCTGCACCCTCACCTGGGCCCGCTCGAGCAGGAGACGCTCTCCTACCGCTGGACGCATCCCGACCCGCGCATGGACGCGCTCCAGGTGGAGACGGCGCAGGCGGTGGGCCAGGCGGTGGAGGCGAGCGAGGACGCGCCCGCGATCTTCGACCGGGTGCGCGCCCTCGCCGCCGCGGCGGCCGGCGCGCACGCGCCGGGAGCGGTGGCGGCAGGGATGGGCAAGGGCCGCAAGCGCCCGCCGCGCCTCACCGAGGCGTGGTTTTGCTGAGCGGAGCCCACCCAGGGCCAGTTGGCCCTGACGTCACAGAATCTCCTTTAGATGAATCGACGTGTGTTCATCGCGACCTTGGCGAGTGGTCTCCTCGCCGCGCCGCTCGCTGCCGAGGCGCAGCAGACGGCGAAGGTCTACCGGATCGGTCTGCTCGACTACAGCGCGCCTGATCCCGCCCGACAGGCTTGGTGGGTTGCGTTCCGCCAACAGATGCGCCAGCTCGGCTACGTGGAGGGGCAGAACGTCAGCTTTGAGCCACGCTGGGCCCAGGGTGACGACGATCGCCTCCCGAAGCTCGCCGCCGAGCTTGTCGGCCTCAAGGTTGACCTTATCGTCACGGGAGGGACGAACGCCGCGATTGCCGCCAAGCGGGCGACCTCGACCATCCCCATCGTGACGGCGACCGGGGCGGATCCGGTGGCAGTCGGGGTCGCCGCCAGCCTCGGGCAGCCGGGCAGTAACCTCACGGGGATGACCACCATCTCGAGCGACCTGGCTGGCAAGCGCCTCGAGATCCTCAGGATCGTGGCGCCACGCGCGTCCCGCATCGCGATCCTGTGGGACGAGAGGAACCCGGGATCCCGTCTCGCCGTGGACGGGACCGAAGCCGCAGCCAAGACGGCGGGTCTCACCATACACAGCGTTCCCGTGCGCAGCCCCGCCCGGCTCGAGGCGGCGTTCGCCACCGTGGTTCGGGATCGTGCCGGAGCGCTCATCATCGTCCAGGGTCCGATGTTCTTCTCCCACCGCAAGCGGCTCGCCGAGCTTGCCGTGAAGCACCGGCTACCGACCGTCATCGGCTCCCGTGAGTATGTGGAAGCAGGCGGCTTGGCCGGTTATGGCACTGACGAGCCGGACCTGTTCCGCCGCGCGGCCACGTTCGTCGACAAGATCCTCAAGGGCGCCAAGCCTGCCGACCTCCCTATGGAGCAGCCCACGAAGTTCGAGCTGGTGATCAACCTCAAGACCGCGAAGGCGCTCGGCCTGACGGTCCCACCGTCGCTGCTGCAGCGGGCGGATCGGGTGATCGAGTGATGAACGCGCGGGCCGGCGCGTACAGCCCAGTAAGGACACATTCTCCTTGACGCGGGGTCGTCCGGCGCACTAGAGGTGTCGCGCGGACTCCAGCCGTGACCAGAGCCTTCGACGAGATCAAGCACGTGGTGGTTCTCATGCTCGAGAACCGCTCGTTCGACCACCTCTTCGGCTTCCAGGGTCAGGACTTCAGCCCGCAGCCCTTCGAGGGTCTGACCGGCGCCGAGGCCGTCCCCGAGGATCCCAGCCACGACCCCAGCCCCATGGTCCCCGTCACGAAGGTCGATACGCCGGCGATCCGGCGGACCGAGGTGGACCCCGGCCACGAGTTTGGCGACGTGCGTCTGCAGCTCTACGGTAGGGACGATCCTTCGCCGGGGGCTCCGCCCCTCAACAAGGGCTTCGTGGCGAGCTACGCGAAGCAGAAGCGCTCCAACGGACAGCCCGTCGGTCTGCCCGACGCTCATCGGATCATGGGCTGCGCGGCCCCGACCCAGGTGCCGGTCCTGGCCGAGCTGGCCCGGAGCTTCGTGGTCTGCGACCACTGGTTCTCCTCCGTGCCGGGGCCCACGTGGCCGAACCGGTTCTTCGTCCACGCTGCCACCTCGGGCGGCCACGTCGATAGCCCGGCCACGGCCGACGTCATCCGCTCCCAGACTTTCCTGTCGCCCTACCGGATGCAAACCATCTACGAGAGCCTGATGACGGCCGTTCCGCCCCGGAGCTGGAAGATCTACACCCACGATGATTCTCAGGCCTTCGCGTTGCGGGGCCT
>JBGOVO010000446.1:0-2899 GCA_041478145.1 Methylomirabilia bacterium | reverse complement strand
GATGGTGCTGGGCGCGGTGTCGGTGGCGCCGCTGCGCATCTTCGTCTTCGTGGTCTCCGGCGCGCTCATCCTGGGCGCCCATCTCCTGCTCGCCCACACCAAGCTCGGGCGTGCGATGCGCGCCACCTTCCAGGACCGCGAGACGGCCGCGCTGATGGGGGTGAGCATCGAGCGGATCCACACGATCACCTTCGCCTTCGGGGCGGGGCTGGCCGCGGCGGCGGGCGCGCTGCTGGGGCCGGTGTTCCTCCTCTATCCCTCGATGGGCGACCTCGCCTCGCTCAAGGCCTTCTCGGTGGTCATCCTGGGCGGCCTCGGCAACTTCGCGGGGGCGGCGCTGGGCGGCCTGGTGCTCGGCGTCGCGGAGGAGCTGGGCGCGGGCTACGTCTCCTCCGGCTATCGCGACGCGGTCGGTTTCCTGATGATCGTGGCGGTGCTGCTGCTGCGCCCCTCGGGCCTCTTCGCCCGCGCCGAGCGCGTGGGATGAGCCGGCTCCCCCTGGTCCTCGCGCTGGCCGTGATCGCGACCGCGCCGGCCTGGGTGTGGAACCCCTATCACCTCCACACGCTGATCATGGCCGGTATCTTCGCGGTGCTGGCGCTGAGCCTCAACCTGCTGCTGGGCTACACCGGGCAGCTCTCGCTCGGCCACGCCGCCTTCTTCGGCATCGGCGCCTACGCGAGCGGGCTGCTCACCGTGAAGCTCGAGTGGTCGCCGTGGATCGGACTGCTGGCCGCCGCGCTCCTGCCCGCGGGGGCGGGCTTCGTGATCGGCCGCCTGGCGCTGAAGCTGCGCGGCGCCTACTTCGTGCTGCTGACCATCTCCTTCGCGGGCTGCGTCTCGCTGGTGAGCGTGAACTGGATGGACCTGACCAACGGCCCGCTCGGAATTCCCGGGGTGCCGCCGATAGAGGTCGCGCTGCCCTGGCTGCCCGCGCTGTCGCTGCGCTCGAAGGCCGCCTACTACTACCTGGTGCTGGCGGCGGTCGTGGTCTCCTACCTGGTGTGCCTGGCCCTCATCCGCTCGCGGGTCGGTCGCGCGCTGGTGGCGCTGCGCGAGAACGAGACGCTCGCCGCCTCGGTCGGCATCGACTCCACCCACTATCTCGTGCTGGCCGCCGCGCTCAGCGCGGCGATGGCGGGCTTCGCGGGCGGCCTCTACGCCCACTACACGCGCTTCGTCAGCCCGGAGGTGTTCCTGTTCACCTACACGGTGACGATGGTGATCATGGTGGTGGCGGGCGGGAAGGGTACGCTGGCCGGGCCCATCGTGGGCGCGGTGCTCTTCACCGTGCTGCCGGAGGCGCTCCGGGCCGTCACCTCCTGGCAGTGGCAGATGCTGCTCTACGGCGTCCTGCTCGTCGCGGTGCTGTTCTTCATGCCCGAGGGCGTGGTGCCGGCCCTGCGGAAGGTCGGACCCACCGTGAGGGCGCGATGGCGGACGTCGTGACCCTCGAGGCCCGTGATCTCAGCGTGCGCTTCGGCGGCGTGGCCGCGCTGACCGGCGTGAGCTTCGCGGTCGCCCCCGGCACGGTGACGAGCCTGATCGGGCCCAACGGCGCGGGCAAGACCACCGCGTTCAACGTGATCACCGGCTTCCAGCGGCCGACCCAGGGCACGGTGCGCCACGACGGTCAGCCCATCACCGGCTGGCGGCCCCACCGCATCGCCGCGCGCGGGCTCGTGCGCACGTTCCAGAAGACCAGCCTGTTTCCCGGGCTCAGCGTGCGGGAGAACGTGCTCACCGGCCTCCACCTGCGCGGCGAGGTGGGCGTGGCGGCCGCGCTCCTGGCCCGGCGCCGGGTGCGCGACGAGGAGCGGCGGCTCGGCGACGAAGCCGATCGGGTGATCGACTTCGTGGGGCTCGGAGCCCGGCGACACGAAGGGGCGACCGCGCTGTCGTACGGCGACCAGCGGCTGCTCGAGCTGGCGGTGGGGCTGGCCGCGCGCCCGCGCCTGCTCCTCCTCGACGAGCCCGCCTCGGGGATGACCGCCCCGGAGAAGATGGCGGTGGCGGCGCTGATCGTCCGGATCCGCGACGCGGGCATCACGGTGTTCCTGGTCGAGCACGACATGCGCCTGGTCATGGGCATCTCGGATCGCGTGCTGGTGCTCAACTACGGCCGGCTCATCGCGGACGGCGATCCCGCCGCGGTGCAGCGCGATCCCGAGGTGATCCGCGCCTACCTCGGAGCGGGAGCCCATGCTGACGCTTGAGCGGGTGGCGGCGCGCTACGGGCGCATCACCGCGCTCGACTCGGTCTCGCTCACGGTGGGCGCGGCCGAGTTCGTCTGCCTCATCGGCGCCAACGGCGCGGGCAAGACCACCACGCTCAAGACCATCTCGGGCCTGGTGCGGGCCGCCGCCGGGCGCATCCTCTTCGACGGGCAGGAGATCCACCGCCTGGCCCCGCAGGAGATCTTGCGGCGGGGCATCGCGCATTGCCCGGAGGGCCGGCGCGTGTTCCCGCACATGACGGTGGAGGAGAACCTCCTGATGGGCGCCTACGTCAGGACCGACACCGCGCAGGTGACGGTGGACCGGGAGCGGGTCTTCGGCCACTTCCCGATCCTGGCCGAGCGGCGGCGCCAGGCCGCGGGCACGCTCTCGGGCGGCGAGCAGCAGATGCTCGCCATCGGCCGCTGCCTCATGGCGCGCCCGCGGCTCATCCTGTTCGACGAGCCCTCGCTCGGCCTGGCTCCCACGGTCACCGAGACGGTGTTCCAGATCATCGCGGGCATCCAGCGCGAGGGCACCACCGTGCTGATGGTGGAGCAGAACGCCTACATGGCGCTCCAGCTCGCTAGCCGAGCCTATGTCATGGAAACCGGCCGCATCACCCTCGAAGGGCCCGCCAAGGACCTGATGCAGAACGACCACGTCAAGCGCGCCTATCTAG
>JBGOVO010000235.1:0-6314 GCA_041478145.1 Methylomirabilia bacterium | reverse complement strand
CTTTTAATCAGGGGGTCCTCGGTTCGATCCCGAGACGGCTCACCATCTCGTTCGGCGCTACTGCGGGCGGGAGAGCGTGATGGTGCACGGCCGACGGTCAGGACACGAGCGCCTGAACCTGCGCCGAGCTGCCCGGGCCGGGCTAGTTGCTGCCTTTGGTGAGGGCCTGGCGGACGGCCTGGCGCAGGTCTTCGGGGCTGAACGGCTTGGAGAGTACCGGAACGCGGGAGGCGGCCAGGAAGCCCGCGTAGTCGAGCGAGTGGGCCTGGCCGGTCACGTAGATGATGCGGGGCATCGCGGAGCCGTGGCGGAGCTGCAGCGCCCAGTAGAGCGCGGCGCCATCCATCTTCGGCATGCGCAGGTCGCTCAGGATGAGGTCGTACCGCCGCTGGTCGCAGAGCTGCATGGCCGCGGCGCCGTCGGGAGCGACCTCGATCTCGTAGCCGTTCTCGGCCAGCACGTCGGCGATCAGCTCGCGCACGTCGGCCTCGTCTTCCACCACCAAGACCAGAGCCCGGCCGGTCATTGTGCCTCCTGGCGTCTCGCGAGCACTCGGCTGACTCAACGCGTCCCCACGGAGTCTAGCAAAGCCCTGCGGGAGGGCGTGCAAACTTCCCGGCGGCCTAGCGGCGGGCGGGTCTGACCAGAAGCGGGTAGCGGCCGACGCGGTGGCCCGAGATCAGCAGCTCCACGACCCACACCCCCGCCTGCGCCAGGTCCCGCTTCTCGAGGCGGTCCACCTGCCACGTCCAGAGCGCGCCTTCCTGCGACTGATCCATCGGCTGATCGCTGGTTCGCGCCACCACGCCGTCGGGGTTGATCCAGCGGACCTGGATGTTCAGGAGGCCGCCCGTCTGCTGGATACCGTAGAAGAACGTGACCGGATTCTTGACCGTGAACTCCTTGACCCCGGGCGGCATGTTGCGGCGGAAGGCCGTGTAGAGCAGCGTGCCCGGCGTGGGCGCCTCGTCGGTGAAGTACGCGAACTTCACCAGGCTCGCGGCCTCGATGCCGGAGAGGCTTCGCGCCGCCGGCGTGGGCCGTCGGGTCGGACGTCGAGGCTGCTCTCGTCTCGGTTGGTTTGCCACTCTGATCCAAGGTTGCAAGTCCGGGGCCACGGGTAAGTCTAGACGAACTCGTCCCTTTTGCCCAGACCACGCTCCTCCGCGGCCCCGAGGGTGGCGACAGTGTGACGAAAGTTGCAGAACCGGATGCCCCGCCCCCGCTGACACTGTCACCGGCTGCCACGTCGATCGGACGCCGAAGCGTCACCGCGCTCGCGCCGCGCTCTGTCGCGACGGCGTCTTCCGCTGCGCTCCTCGTGGCAAGCGATTTGCCTCGGAGAAGCTCGCGTTTTTCGAGGAGGCGAACATGAAAGCGCGTGCATGCACGGTGGGTGCGATTCTGCTCTCGGTGATCTCGTGCTCGGGGCCGGCCGTGGCGCTCGACATCACCTTCGATGACGTGACGAGCGTCGGCAACCCGCTCGTGACGGCGCTCGAGACTCACGGCTATCGGTTCACCGCCGGCGCCTTCCGCACCATCGACGCGCCCGGTCGCCGGCTCGTCAGCGACGCCTCGGCGGTCTACCTCGGCCAGGTGACCGCCGTGCCGGGCCTCACCCTCTCTCGGGTCGACGGCCTCCCATTCGCGCTCTATGAGCTGGCCGCCGCCGGCCTATTCGCCACGCCGCCGCCCGGCGCCCCGAACGCCCAGCAGTTGAGCCTGCTCGGGCTCGTACCCGGGGGTGGCTTGCTGAACGCTTCCTACAGCCTGAGCCTCTCCGGCTTCACGCACGTCGCGGCCCCGCCGAGCTGGTCCAACCTCCAATCGGTCACGTTCGCGGGAATCACCTCGACCGGTGGGCCTGGCGCGCTGGCCGTCGACGATGTCGGGGTGGGGGAGGGGCCCGTCCCCTCCGGCACCGAGCCCGGGACGCTCCTCCTGGGCCTCGCCACCGCTCTGGGCCTCGGCGTCATGCTCCTGGCCCGGAGCCGCCGGCCCGACACCCGCTCCCGCCGCTAGCACCCTGTCGCCCCGGCCGGCCCTCCCGACGGGTCCCGTCTTGACCCGAAGTATCCAGACGGTTACTATCGGAGCGTCGCCTCTATGCCGGCCGCCGCCCGCGTCAAGCGCCTCGCTCCCGGACCCGCCCGCGATCCTCAGCGGACGCGGGATCGGATCCTGGCCGCCGCCCTCGCCGAGTTCTCCGCCGAGGGCTTCGCGGGGGCGCGCGTCGCGCGGATCGCCCGGCGGGCGCGGGTCAACAAGCGGATGCTCTACCACTACTTCGGCAACAAGGAAGATCTCTTCCGCGGGATCTTCGACCGCAAGCTGCAGGAGCGGGCGGGCTGGCTCACCGAGGCGCCGGTGGACCTGGGCGCGAGCCTCGCGTACTGGTTCCAGATGGCCTGCGAGGACAGCGACTGGATCCGCCTGGTCCAGTGGGAAGCGCTCGGCGCGGGCGAGGGGCCGGTGATCCGCGAGCAGGAGCGACAGGCCGCGTTCATGCGCGCGCTCGGGGACCTGCGCGACCGCCAGCACCGCGGCCTGCTGCCCGGGGATCTGGACGCGGGCCACTTGCTCCTGGCGATCATGGGGCTCATCACGTACCCGCTGGCCTTCCCGCAGGTGACGCGGCTGGTGACGGGCCACCGTCCGTCCGAGCCCGGCTTCCGGAAGCAGCGCGCGGAGTTTCTCCGCCGCTTCGCCGACGCCCTGGGCCCGCGGGGCGCCGCGGCCGCGGGGATGCACGCCTGATGGCCCCCCGCCGCCTGCTCGCCGCCGGCTCGCTGCTGGTGGGATCGCTGCTCACCGGCGCGCTGCTGGCCGCCTGCGACAAGGGCGCGGATCCGGCCACCGCCAAGGGCAAGGCGCCGGCGGTGCCGGTCACGGTGGCGGACGTCGTGCAGCGCGACGTGCCGGTGCAGATCCGGGCGATCGGCAACGTCCAGCCGCTCGCCACCGTGGCGGTGCTGTCCATGGTCAGCGGCGAGGTGCTCAAGGTGCACTTCGGCGAGGGCCAGGAGCTGCCCGCGGGCGCCATGCTCTTCACGATCGATCCCCGGCAGCTCCAGGCGGCGCTGCTGCAGGCGCAGGCCACGCTCGCGCAGCACCAGGCGATGGTGAAGCAGGCGGAGGCCAACCTCACCAAGGACATGGCGCAGCTCGAGAACGCCAAGGTCGAGGAGCAGCGCTACAAGAAGCTGGTGGAGGGCGGCTTCGTGGCGCGCGAGCAGTACGACCAGATGCGCACCACCGAGCTGACGCTCACCGCCACGATCGACGCCGATCATGCCGCCGTCGAGACCGCCAAGGCGCTGGTGCGCGCGGATGAGGCGGCAGTGGAGAACGTCCGCGTGCAGCTCAGCTACACCGAGATCCGCACGCCCATCGGCGGCCGCACCGGCAACCTGCTGCTGCACCAGGGCAACGTCGTCAAGGCGAACGACGTGGGGAATCCGATGGTGGTCATCAACCGGATCCACCCGATCTACGTGGTCTTCTCGGTGCCGGAAGCGCAGCTCGACGCGATCAAGCGCTACCGGGCGGCGGGCGAGCTGCCGGTGGAGGCGATGGTGCCCGGCCTGCCGGGCGGCGCGGTGCGGGGCAAGCTCAGCTTCGTGAACAACACGGTGGACATGTCCACCGGGACCATCCAGCTCAAGGCCACCTTCGAGAATGCCGAGAACGCCCTCTGGCCGGGGCAGTTCGTCAACATCGCGCTCACCCTCACGCGGCAGGCGGACGCGGTCGTGGTGCCGTCGCAGGCGGTGCAGAGCGGCCAGAAGGGCCAGTACGTGTTCGTGGTGAAGGCGGACCAGACGGTGGAGGTGCGGCCGGTGGTGCCGGGCGCCGCCGATGGGCGCGACGTGGTGATCACGAGCGGGCTGCAGGTGGGGGAGCGCGTGGTGACGGACGGGCAGCTCCGCCTCGTGCCGGGGGGCCGGGTGGACGTCAAGCCGGCGGCGCCCGCGGGGCCGGCGCCGGCGGGCACGAAGACGGGCGGATGAGCACCGATCTCTTCATCCGGCGGCCCGTCATGACCACGCTGCTCATGGCGGGCATCCTGGTCTTCGGCATCATGGCCTACCGGCTCCTGCCGGTGAGCGACCTCCCCAACATCGACTTCCCGACCATCCAGGTCACCGCGAGCCTGCCCGGCGCCAGCCCGGACACCATGGCCTCGGCGGTGGCGACGCCGCTCGAGAAGCAGTTCTCCACCATCGCGGGCATCGACTCGATGACCTCGACGAGCGCGCTGGGCGCCACCCAGATCACGATCCAGTTCACGCTCGAGCGCAACATCGACGCGGCGGCTCAGGACGTGCAGGCGGCCATCGCGGCCGCGCAGCCGCAGATGCCGCCGGGTATGCCGACGCCGCCGTCGTACAAGAAGGTGAACCCGGCCGACCAGCCGATCCTCTATCTCGCGCTCAGCTCGCCCATCCTGCCGCTCTACGTGGTCGACGAGTACGCGCAGACCAATCTCTCGCAGCGCATCTCCACCATCGCGGGCGTGGCCCAGGTGGGGATCTTCGGCTCCCAGAAGTACGCGGTACGGGCCCAGCTCGATCCCAGCACGATGGCCACGCTGGGCATCGGCATCGACGAGGTGCAGAAGGCGCTCGCCGACTCCAACGTCAACCTGCCGACCGGCACGCTCTGGGGGCCGAACCAGGCCTTCAGCGTGCAGGCCACCGGCCAGCTCATGACCGCCGCCGCCTACCGGCCGATGATCGTGGCCTACCGCAACGGCTCGCCGGTGCGGCTCGAGCAGCTCGGCCGCGTGATCGACGGCGTGCAGACCGACAAGGTGGCGTCCTGGTACAACGACGAGCGGGCGGTGGTGCTGGCCATCCAGAAGCAGCCGGGGACCAACACCATCGAGGTGGTCGACTCGATCAAGCGGATCATGCCCGCCTTCCGGGCCCAGCTCCCGGCGTCCGTGAACCTGAACACGCTCTACGACCGGTCGGTCTCCATCCGCTCCTCGGTCCACGACGTGCAGTTCACGCTGCTGCTCGCGATCGCCCTGGTGGTGCTGGTCATCTTCCTGTTCCTGCGCAACGTCTCGGCGACGCTCATTCCGAGCCTCGCCCTGCCGATGTCGATCGTCGGCACGTTCATGGTCATGTACGTGCTGGGCTACACGATCGACAACCTCTCGCTCATGGCGCTGACCCTGGCGGTGGGCTTCATCGTGGACGACGCCATCGTCATGCTCGAGAACATCGTGCGCCACATGGAAGCGGGCAAGGGCCGGATGGAGGCCGCCCTCGTGGGCGCCCGCGAGATCGGCTTCACCATCGTCTCCATGACCGCCTCGCTGGCCGCGGTGTTCCTGCCCGTCCTGTTCATGGGGGGCGTGGTCGGCCGGCTGCTGCACGAGTTCGCGGTGGTCATCGGCGCGGCGGTCATCGTGTCCGGCATCGTCTCGCTGACCCTCACCCCCATGGCGTGCAGCCGCTTCTTGCGGCCGCCTCGCGAGTCGCACGGCCGCGTCTACGCGGCCTCGGAGCGCGTCTTCACCGGGATGCTCGCGCTCTACGAGCGCACCCTGCAGCTCGTGCTTCGGCACCCGCTCTTTACCCTGCTGACCTTCGTCGTCACCGTGTTCCTGACCGCCGTCCTCTTCTACGTGATACCCAAGGGCTTCATCCCCAACGAGGACACCGGCCAGATCTTCGCGTTCACCGAGGCCTCGCAGGATATCTCGTTCGACGGCATGATGGAGCACCAGATGGCGGCGGCCGCCATCGTCGGCAAGCAGCCGTACGTGCAGCAGTTCTTCTCGGCCATCGGGGCCAGCGGCTCGAGCGTGGTCATGAACACCGGACGCATCTTCATGCGGCTCACACCCGCCTCGGAGCGGCCTACCGCCGACGAGATCGTGCAGGACCTGCGAAGGAAGCTCTCCGGCATCCCCGGGATGAACGTCTACCCGCAGGTGCTGCCCACCATCCGCATCGGTGGCAATCTCACCAAGGGGCAGTACCAGTACACGCTGCAGGACGCCGATCTCCAGAGCCTCTACCAGTGGTCGCCCGTCTTGTACGACCGGATGCGCGGGCTCTCCGGCTTCCTCGACGTGAACTCCGATCTGCAGATCACGAGCCCGCAGGTGCTGGTGGAGATCGACCGCGAGAAGGCCTCCGCGGTGGGGGTCACCGCGGCGCAGATCGAGGCGGCCCTCAACAACGCCTACGGCGCCCCACAGGTGTCCACCATCTACACCCCGACCAACCAGTACTGGGTGATGATGGAGCTGCTGCCGCAGTACCAGCGCGATCCCGCCGCGCTCTCGCTGCTCT
>JBGOVO010000268.1:0-5712 GCA_041478145.1 Methylomirabilia bacterium | reverse complement strand
GCGGACTTACCCTTGAGCTTCGGGTTGTCCTTCACGTCCTTGTCCTTCATGGCGTCGACCGGGATGCCCGAGCCGTCGTCGAGCACGGTGAGCACGACCTCGGCCGCCGGCCTCCCGCTCTCCTTGTGGATGTCCACCGGGATGCCGCGGCCGTTGTCCCCGACGGAGCACGAGCCGTCGGAGTGCAGGATGACCTTGATGCTGTCGCAGCAGCCGGCGAGCGCCTCGTCGACCGCGTTGTCGACCGCCTCGTAGACCAGGTGATGCAGCCCGTAGGCGCCCGTGTCGCCGATGTACATGGCCGGGCGCTTGCGCACCGCCTCGAGCCCCTCGAGGACCTTGATGTCGCTCGCGGTATACGTGTCGGCCATCAGGCGGCCCCTCGCACTCGGCTGAGCCTCGGCTCGGTCACTCGGCCTCCGCGCACGTCCCACCAGGTCACGCGCCGGGCCTCCGGCAGCGCGGCCTCCGCGGTGGTCAGGAAGACCTGCCCCGCCGCGGCCACGTGCTCCAGCACCCGCGCCCGGACCTGCGGGTCCAGCTCGGACATCGCGTCATCGAGCAGCACCACCGGCGCGCTCCCGACCGCGCGGGCGACCGGTCCGGCCTCGGCCAGGCGCAGCGTGAGCGCCATCAGCCGCTGCTGGCCCCGCGAGCCGTAGAGCCGGAGATCGCGGTCGTCCACCGCGATCTCCAGGTCGTCCCGGTGGGGTCCCACCAGGGTCTGGCCCCGCCGCGCCTCCTCGACGAACCGGGCTTCGAGCGCGGCCAGGAACTCGGGCTCGCCCGCGTCGGCCTCGAGCGCAGCGCAGTACCGCAGGCTCACCACGCCCGCGCCGGCGAGCGTCGGATAAAGGCCCCGCGCCTCGTCCTCGATCGCGGCCACCGCCGTCCGCCGCCGTGCCACCAGCTCCAGGCCGACGCGCGCGAGCTGCTCGTTCCACGGGGCGAGCGCGCCACGGAGCGCCCTGCCCGCGAGCCCGTTCTGCAGGAGATGGTTGCGCCGCGCCAGGATCTGTCGATACCGCCGGACTCCGCTCAGGTGGGCCGCGTAGAGCTTCCCCGCGAATCCATCGATGAAGCTGCGCCGCGCCTGCGGGCCGTCGGTGAGAATCGCCAGATCCTGCCAGCCGAACCCGATGGCACGCGCCCAGGCGCACCCCTCACCCCCGACACCCCAGGTCCCGTCCTCGCGCAGCGCGACGGCGCGGCGAATCGTCCGCACGGTGTCACCCCGTCGGATCTCGCCGCCCACGAAGGCGCCGGCCGCGCCCCAGGCGAGCATGTCCATCGCCTTGGCTCCGCGGAAGGACCGGCCGAGCAGCAGGACCCCGAGGGCTTCGAGCAGGTTCGTCTTTCCCTGCGCGTTCGGCCCCGCGAGGATGTTCAGGTGGGGCGCCGGCGTGAGCGACAGGGTCCGATAGTTGCGAAAATCAGACAGTTCTACCCTGTCAATCTCCAACGATTTTCGCTCCCATGAGAGGTTAAATTCTCATGGGCATGATAACACACAGGGTTCCCTCATCCTCGAAGCTTTTGAACACTCCGGGGCTCAAACCGTCTTTCATTTCGATCAGTACCTGCTCGCCCGCCTGCGCGCCGAGCGCGTCGAGGACGTAGCGCGAATTGAACCCGATCGTGATCTCCTCGCCCGCGAACTGGGCCTCCACCTGCTCCTCGGCTTCGCCGTAGTCGGGACTGTTGGCGGTGAGCTTGAGCATGCCCGGCGAGAACAGGAACCGCACCGGTTTCGTCCGCTCCTCCGAGAGCACCGACACTCGCCGTAGCGCCGCGGTCAGCGCGGCGCGCGACACCGTGACCCGATGCGGGTGGGCCCGCGGTACGACCTGTTCATAGTTCGGGAACGTCCCCTCGATCAGCCGCGCCATCAACAGCACGTTCGGCATGCGCAGCATGAACTGGTTGTCACTGATCGCGATCTGGACTTCCTCGCCCGATCCCACGATGCGGGCCACCTCCTGGACCGCCTTCCGCGGCACGATCCCCGATACCGCGGCGCCCCCGACCGGAAGCTGCCGCACCGCCAGCGCGAGCCGGTGCCCGTCGGTGGCCACCATCCGCAGCTCCTTGTCGTGCACCGCGAACAGGACGCCGTTCAGCGCGTAGCGGCTCTCGTCGTGGGAGACCGCGAACGTGGTCTGGCCGAGCATCTCCCGCAGCACCTTGCCGTCGAGCGTGAGCCAGCCGGTGCTCGCGCCCTCCCCCACCGCGGGGAACTCCTCCGGGGTCAGGCCCACCAGCCGGTACGACGCGCCCCCGCAGCGCAGCGCGACCCAGGCGTTCTCCAGCACCTTCAGCGCGAGCGGGGCCGCGGGCAGCTCCTTCACGATCTCCATCAGCTTGCGCGCCGAGATGGTGATGGTCCCCGGCTTCACCACCTTGGCCGGGCCCGTCACCCGCACGCTCACCTCGAGATCGGTCGCGGTCATGCGCAGACTCTCGCCCTGGGCCTCGAGCAGCACGTTGGCCAGCACCGGCAGGGTCTGGCGCGGCTCGACCACGTTGTGGGCCATCTGCAGTCCGCGGATGAATGCGTCACGATCCACATGTACTTCCATAAGTCTCTCCGTTGTTTAGGAAGTAGGGAAAGATTCAAGAACTCGTCGTCGTAAGCGCAGGCGGAGGTGTGGATAGCGGGGGTGACGAGAAAGCGCATCGCGCGGCGGGGAGTTGCGCGCGCGCCGGCGGTGGGCAAGCGCGGAGATCGGCGCCGAGATGCGGAGGATCACAGGGAGATGCTCTGGGTAACCGTGTCGATCGTCTTCTTGAATTTGGGATCTTCCTGGAGCATGGTCTGGATCTTCTCGACCGCGTGGATCACGGTGGTGTGGTCCTTCCCGCCGAAGGTGCGGCCGATCTCGGCGAGGGACGCGTGGGTGAGCTGGCGGGCCAGGTACATCGCGATCTGGCGCGGGAACGCCACCGCCTTGGTGCGGTTCTTGGCCCGCATATCGCCCAGCTTGATGCCGAAGAATTCGGCCACCTTCCGCTGGATGTGCTCGATCGTGATGATCTTCTCTTCGTCGCCCCACAGGTCGGAGAGTACCTCCTGGGCCAGATCCACGCTCATCTCGCGGCCGCTCAGGGAGCAGAAGGCGATCATGCGGGTCAGCGAGCCCTCGATCTCCCGGATGTTGGCCTTGATGCGGCCGGCGATGAGATAGGCCACGTCGTCGGGAAGGCGAACGCGCTCGATCTCGGCCTTCTTCTTCAGGATGGCCACGCGCGTCTCGAAGTCGGGCGGCTGGATGTCGGCGATGAGGCCCCACTCGAAGCGCGAGCGCAGCCGCTCCTCGATCTCCGGGATCTCCTTGGGCGCGGAGTCGGAGGACACCACGATCTGCTTCCGGGCTTCGTAGAGATCGTTGAAGGTGTGGAAGAACTCCTCCTGCGTCCGCTCCTTGCCGGAGATGAACTGGATGTCGTCGATCAGGAGGAGATCGATCGTGCGGTACTTGGCGCGGAACTCGGCGGTCCGGTCGTAGCGGATGGCGTTGATGAGATCGTTCGTGAAGCGCTCGGTGGAGAGGTAGAGCAGGCGCAGCGAGGGATAGAGGCGCGCGATCTCATGGCCGACCGCGTGCAGGAGATGCGTCTTGCCGAGACCGACCCCGCCGTAGATGAAGAGCGGGTTGTAGGCCTTCGACGGCAGCTCGGCCACCGCCTGGCTGGCCGCCTGGGCGAACTGATTGGAGTTGCCGATGACGAACGACTCGAAGGTGTAGCGGGGGGAGAGGCCGTTCGAGAGCGGCACCGGCGTCGTCTCGCGGACCGGCGCGGGCGCGCGCTCGGGCTCGCGATCGATCTCGATGGAGACCACCGGGTTGCCCCCGAGCACGGCGCGCGCCGCGATCTGGATGGCCTCGGTGTAGTGCTGCACGAGCCAGTCGCGACTGTATTTGTTCGGGGCGGCGACGCGGAGGGAATCTCCCTCCAGGGCCGAGACGCGGCAGGGCCGCAGCCAGGACTCGATGGCGGTCTCCGGGATCTTTCCCCCCAGGGTGGCCAGGATACGGGTCCACAAAGAGTCAAGCATTGTCAGGCTCTTGGTCGGCGGCGCCGCAAGGAGTTACACACAGACTTATCCACAGGTGTGGATAACCGGGAGCATTCCGCCTGACCTGGGTCTCCTGCGCGCAACGACGGCCGACCAGGTGGCGACGTCTCATGAATTCAACCAGCGACGAACAGGCCCTGCGAGTGCTGCAACCGCAGCCGGTGACGCGGGCGTCGCGAGCTCCGGGCCCGTGCGCTTCGACACGCGGAAGGCGACCGTACCACAGCGTCTCGTGGGGTCGCAAGGGGCTTACGCACCTTGACTTGGTTGTGACCGGTCCGTAGACTACGTGGGTTCGTCAACCCAGAGGGGAGTTTTTCCATGAAGAGGACGTTTCAACCCAATGTGCGCCGCCGGAAGAAGACGCACGGCTTTCGCTCGCGGATGAAGACGCAGGGCGGGCGGAAGGTGCTGAAGCGGCGTCGCGCCAAGGGCCGCAAGCGCCTGACGGTCTAGCCCAGCGCGGTGCCCACATCTCCGGCGGCCCTGTCGCTGCCGCGGGGCGAGCGCCTCCGGCACGCGGCGGCGTTCCAGGCGGTCTTCCAGCACGGCCGGCGACACGAGCGCCCGAGCTTCGTCGCGCTCTGGCGCCCGGCGGAGAGCCGGCGCGTGGGCTTCGCGGTGAGCCGGCAGCTGCGGGGCGCGGTCAAGCGAAACCGGGCGCGCCGGCGGCTCCGGGCCGCGTACCGGCAAGTGCGCGCGCAGATGGCCGGCGCCGTCGAGCTGGTGGTGGTGGCGCGGGCGAGCGCGGCCACCCGACCCTTCACCGAGCTCGTCGAGGACATGCGCCGGCTGGCCGAGGCATTGACCGAGCGTCCCCGCACCGCGGCGGGGCGGCCATGAGCGCGGGGCACCTGGCGGCCCAGATCGTGCGAGGGTACCAGCGGGTGATCCGTCCGCTGCTTCCTCCAGCGTGCCGGTTCGCGCCGGGCTGCTCGGAATATGCCCGGGAAGCGCTCGAGCGTCACGGGCTGCTGCGCGGGGGATGGCTGGGGTTGCGGCGAATCGGTCGCTGTCACCCGTGGAATCCGGGCGGCTACGATCCGCCGCCGAGGGAGCGGCCGAAAGGCTAATGGACAAGCGGACGACGCTGGCGCTGCTGCTGATGGCCGCGCTGCTGATGATCTATCCGGCGATCTTCATGCGGTCGCCCGATACTGACCAGAAGGCGGGTCAGAAGCCCGAGGCGGCGGCCCCCGCGGGGAAGGCGGCGGCGCCCGCCGCTTCCCAGGCGCCGCAGGCTGTGATCCCTCCCCTGCCGCCGCCCGCGCTTCCGAAGGATGCGCCGGCCGTCCCGGAGCGCACCGCGATCGTCGAGACGCCGCTGTACCGGGCCGCCATCGGGACGGTCGGCGGGCAGGTCAAGGCCTGGGACCTTCATTTCCGGGGCGACAAGCCCCTGGTGCTCTCCGGCACCGTCGAGAGCGCGGGCTGGGTGGTCAGGAGGCCCGGGCAACCGCCGCACCCGATCGCGTTTGCGCTGTCGACCGACTCGATCAAGCTCGACAAGGACAAGCCGCAAGGGGAGCTGCGCTTGGTCGGAGAGGATGGGTTCGGGATCCGGATGAGCCTCGTGCTCCGCTTCCGGGCGGACAGCTACGTGGTAGAGCACGAGATCCAGCTTGAGAACCGGC
>JBGOVO010000295.1:0-5177 GCA_041478145.1 Methylomirabilia bacterium | reverse complement strand
CCACACCCAGCATGAGGGTGCCCAGCACGATGGCCGAGTTGAGCACGTTGGGCAGGATGTGCCGCTTCATGATGGTGCGCTTGGAGCAGCCGGCCACGATGGCGAGGCGGACGAAGTCCCGCTCCTTGAGCGAGAGCACCTCCCCGCGGATCACCCGCGCGTAGCGCGTCCAGTACACCGCGGCCAGGATGATCACGATGTTCATCTCGCTCGGGCCCACCACCGCGGCCAGGAAGATCGCGAAGGTGAGCGCGGGCAGCGCGAGCCAGGTGTCGGTGATCCGCATGATGACCTGATCCACCCAGCCCCCCAGAAAGCCCGACAGGATGCCGAGCCCGGTGCCCAGGATCCCGGCCACCATCACCGCGGTGAAGCCGACCACGATGGAGACGCGGGCGCCGAAGATGAGCCGCGAGAGCACGTCGCGTCCGAGGTGATCGGTGCCGAGGAGGAACTTCTCGCTGCCGCCCGGCTGCCAGACCGGCGGGCGGAAGCGCTCGCCGAGGCTGCCCACCTCGGGGTCGTGAGGCGCGATCACGTCGGCGAAGATCGCGGCGAAGACCAGCGCGCTCATGATGGCCACCGGGATCACCGGGAAGCCGCTGGTCCGCAAGGCCGCGAAGCGCCAGGCGATGGTCAGCGCGGCGGAGCGGCTGCCGTTCATCGGTCGAGCCGGATGCGCGGGTCGATCACCGCGTAGAGGATGTCGACGAGGAGGCTCACGATCACGACCATCGCGCCATTCAGGATGACGGTCGCCTGCACCACCGGGAAGTCGCGGAACGAGATGCCCTCGGCGAGGAGGCGGCCGACGCCGGGCCAGGCGAACACCGTCTCCACCACCACCGCCACGTTCACCATGATGACCAGATTGATGCCGGCCAGGGTCAGCACCGGAATGAGCGCGTTCTTGAATGCGTGCTTGCCGATCACGAGCGCTTCCGGCAGTCCCTTGAGCCTGGCCAGCTTCACGTACTCCGAGCCCAGCACGTCCAGCATGGACGAGCGGGTGAGCCGCATGTGGGCGGCCGCGAAGTACCAGCCCAGCGCGAAGGCGGGCATGACCACGTGGGCCGCCGAGCCCGAGCCGGAGGACGGGAGCCAGCCCAGGTAGACCGAGAAGAACAGGATCAGGAGCAGGCCCACCCAGAAGGAGGGCAGGGAGAGACCGAGGAGCGCGAACACCTTGCCCGCGCTGTCCCACCATTGGTTGACGCGCACCGCCGCGATGATCCCGGTCGGGATGCCGATGAGCAGCGAGAAGCCCATGGCGGCGGCGGCGAGCAGGAGCGAGTTCGGCAGGCGCGAGAGGTACAGCTCCAGCACCGGCGTGCGGTAGTAGAACGAATGCCCGAGGTCGCCGCGGACCAGGCTCGTCGCGAAGTGACCATACTGCACCCACAGCGGGCGGTCGAGCCCGAACTGCTGGCGGATGGCGTCCATGTCGGCCTGGCTGGCGCCCGGCTCCACGAGCAGCACGGTGGGGTCCCCGGTCAGCCGCACCAGCAGGAAGATCACGATGGACAGGAGCACCAGCGAGATGAGCGCGTAGCCGACCCGCTTGACGATGTAGCGCTTCACGGCCGCTTGAGCCTCAGGTCCTCGTAGGGCGCGGAGTAGGCGTGGTTGGCGATCAGCCCCAGGCCGTGGACCTCGAGCCGCGGGCCCACCCCGTTCAGGAACGCGGGCTCGATGATCGGCCCGAACATGACCTTGTCATGGATGAGCTGCTGCATCTTGAAGAGGATCTGCTGGCGCACCCGCGGGTTCATCTCGTTGGCCTGCTCGGTGTAGAGGCCGTCCACGTCGGGATAGGCCCCGTACACAAACCGCCCGCCCGTGACCGCGTACTGCTCGAGCCGGACGGGCGCGTTGCCGGGCGCCCCGCTGCCGCTGAAGATCACCCCGCGGAGCTTCTTCTCGCCGTATTCCTTGAAGAACGCAACCCGCTCCATCGGCCGCAGCCGCAGGCGAATGCCGATCTGCTGGAGATAGTTGACCACCGGCTCGCCGATGGCCACGCCGTAGATCGTGTCACCGGAGAGGTCGCCCCCGTCGAAGCCGTTCGGGTAGCCCGCCTCCGCGAGGAGCTGCTTGGCGCGCTTGGGATCGTACTGGTAGGGCGGCGGCGCCCAGAAGTACTCCATGCCCTGCGGGATGAACGAGTAGGAGAGCTTCGAAAGCCCGAGATACACCGCCTGATTGATGCCGGGGCGATCGATCGCGAGGTTCGCGGCCAGCCGCACCCGCCGGTCGTGCCACGGCGACTTGGCCTCCCACTGGTCGGTGAAGACGAGCCAGGTGGTGAAGGTGAAGTAGGTGGGCACGAGGGCCAGGCCGGGCGTGCGCTTCATCTCCTCGGCGAGCGGCCCGGTGATCGAGTAGGCGACGTCCACCTCGCCGCGCTTGAGCGCGGCCAGCCGCGTCGACTCGTCCGGGATCACCCGGAACACCAGGGTCTTCACGCTCGGGGCCTTGCGCCAGTACTGCTCGTTGGCCTCGAGGACCAGCTCGACGCCCGGCTTGAAGGAGACGAACTTGTACGGGCCCGCCCCCACCGGGGCCTTCTTGAAGCCGTCCTCGCCGACCTGCTCGACGTACTTCTTGGGCACGATCCAGGCGGCGCCGGTGGCGGGCGTGGCGTAGAAGGGCAGGAAGTCCGGCCAGGGTTGCCTGAGGGTGAAGCGGATCCGGTTCGGATCCATCACCTCGACCTTCGCGACCTTGGCCTTGAGCAGGGCGGCGCTGGCCCCACGGTACCGCTCGAACGAGTACTTCACGTCCTCCGCCGTCATCACGTCGCCGTTGTGGAACCGGACGTTCTTTCGCAGCACGAACTCGTAGACGAGCCCGTCCTTCGACGCGGTCCACGACTCGGCGAGGCTCGGGGCCATCGGCTTGCCCGGCATGGGCTTCACGAGGGCGTCGTGCAGGGCGTACAGCACCATGAACGGCGTGATGATGCCCGAGGTCTCCGCCGGATCGAACCACGTCGGGGCGAGCGCGATGTGCACCGCCCACGTCGCCTGGCCCTCGGCCGCGGCGCTGGCGGCCGGTCGTGCCGCGAACCCGGCGGTGATGCCGGCCAGGGTCAGGGCCATCGCGACGGCGACGGCGGGGAAGCGGCCCGGTCTCATCGTCACGGGGACGGGTCACTCCCCGACGTCATCGGGCCCGCGGGCGCCGTATGGGCGGCGCCGGAGCCGGACGGCGCACCGGTGGCTCCGACGGCCGCGAGGGCCGCCGCGGGGGCCGCCAGACGTATCCACCGGTGTCCGATCATCACCATCGCCTCCTCCATGAGACGAAGGGCCGGAGCGGTTGGGAAGTAGGACTGAGCCTGAGTCGGGCCTGCGGGTGCCGTGATTATCTTCAAAACCCGCGGCTTGTCAATGGGGTCCGGCGGCGTGACGACGAGGGTCCGCGTGTCCGGGATCGCCAGCGCGATCCGGTCCAGCGTCTGGCGCAGGAGGCTCCGGGTGCCCACGAGGCGAAGGTACTGCTTCGGCACCCGCGAGCGCGGCCGCACCCCCGTCGCCCCCGGCGAGCACCACGGCCCAGCAGCTCGGCGGCCGTGTCATGGATCGATCCTCCTGGCCCCGCGGGGCCTCGCGCGGTCGCGACGAGTCGCGGCCCTCCCCGGATTCAAGTGACGTGCCACCGCGCCCGGCGCGAGCGGAGCCCGCGAAACCCGCGATTTCCGAAGACGGCAGTCGGCCCGCGCGCGAGGGCCAGGAAGTTCCACCGGGTCGTTTCTTCCACCCGCGCCGGGGTCACGCGCGTATTGACACGGCGAAGCGGGCGCGCGCTGACGCACTCCGCTATAATGCAGGCCGTGCTCGACCGCCGGCGCCTCTTCGACCCCCCGCGCTCGCGATCTCGCCGTTCTCACGTGACTTCCGGAAGGAGACATCGATGAAGCCGCTCGTCGTGCTCGGTGGGCCCATCCATGCCGATGGGATGAAGCAGCTCGAGGCCGAGGTGCGCGTGGTCGTCACCGACGCGGAGAGCGAGGGCGGCATGATCGCCGCCGCCAAGGAGGCCGAGGGCATCCTGTTCCGGTTGAAGCCGGACTGCACCCGCAGTCTGATGGCGGCCTGCCCGAAGCTCAAGGTGGTGGGGCGGCACGGCGTCGGGCTCGACATCGTCGACCTGCCCGCCGCCACCGACCTCGGTGTCGCGGTGGTGCACGCCCCCGGCTCCAACTCGAACTCGGTGGCGGAGCACGCGGTCATGCTCATGCTCGCCTGCGCCAAGCAGGCGGTGGTGGTGGACCAGCGCACCCGCAAGGCGGACTGGGGCAAGGCCCGCTGGCAAGGCATGCTCGAGATGAACGGCAAGACCCTCGGCATCATCGGGGTCGGCAATATCGGCCGGCGGGTGGCCAGGACCGCGGCCGCGCTCGGCATGCGGGTGATCGGGTACGACAAGTACGTGCCGGCCGACGAGGTGCGCAGCCGCGGCGTCGAGCCCATGCCCGACATGGCCTCGGTGCTGCGCCAGGCCGACGTGGTCACCTGCCACACCCCGCACACGAAGGAGACGCATCACATGATCGATGCGGCCGCCGTCGCCCAGATGAAGGACGGGGTGATCTTCGTGAATACGTCTCGAGGAAAGACCCAGGACGAGAATGCCCTCGTGGCCGGACTCGAGAATGGGAAGATCCGCGCGGCGGGGATCGACGTCTTCGAGGAGGAGCCCGCGTCCTCGGACAACCGGCTCTTCCAGCTCGAGAACGTGATCGTCTCCCCCCACATCGCGGGGGTGACCCGCGAGACGATGCGCGGAATGGCGCTCCAGGTGACCGCCGAGATGCTCCGGGTGCTCCGCGGCGAGAAGCCGCACGTGCTCGCCAACCCCGATCTCTGGCCCAAGCTGGGTCACCTCACGTAGACTGGGCCGGGGAGGCTCTGCGATGCCAATCGACGCGCGCCATCCGAAGGAGATCCGGGCCGACATCCGGGCGGGCCGGCTCACCGGCATCACGGCCGGCCTGGCTCCCGGCTTTGTCCAGGCGAACCTGGCCGTGCTGCCGAAGGAGCAGGCCTACGACTTCCTGCTCTTCTGCCAGCGCAACCCGCGGCCGTGCCCGCTGATCGAGGTCACCGACGCGGGCTCGCCCGAGCCGGTCGGGGTGGCGCCCGGTGCGGACCTGCGCACGGACCTGCCGAAGT
>JBGOVO010000099.1:0-11035 GCA_041478145.1 Methylomirabilia bacterium | reverse complement strand
CAGTTGACCGCCACGAACGGGCCCTTGGCCCGCGGGGACATCTGGTGGATGGTGCGCGCCACCAGCTCCTTGCCGGTGCCGGTCTCGCCCAGGACGAGCACGGGCGCCGGACTGGCCGCGGCCATCTCGATCAGCCGGTAGACCTCCTGCATCGCCGGGCTCACGCCCAGCAGTGGACCCAGGCCCCGGCTCTCCTTGAGCTGCCGGCGCAGCACCGTGACCTCGCGATTGACCTGGACCTTCTCGACCGCCTTTTCCACCAGGACTCTGAGTCGACGCGGGTCGACCGGCTTCGCCATGTAGTCGTAGGCGCCCTCGCGCATCGCGGACACCGCGGTCTCGATCGAGCAGTGCGCGGTGAGGAGGATGACGGCCGCGTCGGGCACCACGGCCGCGAGCGGCTTGAGCAGCCCGAGGCCGTCGATCACCGGCATGATCATGTCCGCGATCACCACCGACGGACGGAAGACCGGGGCGCGCTCGAGCGCGTCCTTGCCATCCACCGCCTCCTGCACCTCGTACCCCCACAGGCTGAGCAGGGCCGCCAGCCCGCTGCGGCCGGACTCATCGTCGTCTGCGATCAGGATGCGATGCTTCATGGTCGTCCCCTTTCGGGTGATTGGCGTGATTCGGTGGGACACCGCCGACCCGTGCAAGCGATATGCCTCCGAAATCTCGCCGAGATCAAATGCCGGCTATCAGGCTAACTCTGGCCTATTCCAAGGCCACTTACGGGGACTCCCTGAGATCACGCATGAGCCGGCTGGGGCTCGAGGCAGATCCTGGACTGGAAGATCTTACCGTGTCAAAAGTACAAGGCGGATGGCTGGGCGCATCAAGGCTCGCCCCTCGAGCCCCAGCGAGTGTGCGCCGCTGAGGCTCGGACATCACGCAGGTGGGCGGAATGCCGGCGGCGGCTCACCCGCGAAGTCAGTCATGACCGCGGCCAGCGGGCGCCGCGATCGCCATCATGCCCGCCGGCTTGCCATGAAAGTCCCGGCGGAGAGACTATGGGTCCATGCAGGAGAAGCAGGGCGGGCTGCGTCCCCCGACGGTTGTCGCCACGACCCTGCCGTTCTTCGCTCGCGCCGCCACGATCGTCGATGAGACCTGGCACGAGCTCGACCGCATGGCCGGTGCCCTGGATCAGCGCGCGGGCCAGTTGAGCGCGGACAGCACAGAGCGCGCGCTCCTCGAGCTGATGACGAGCGGGATGCGGGAGCTGGCGCGCCGTCTCGAGCAGACCGAGGTTGCTCTCTCCGCGTACCTGCCGACTCCGTAAGCGCGGCCGCGAACCGCGCGCCCCACCCGCGGCCCCGACGGTCCCCTCCGCCTTTCTGCCACGTTCCCCGCGTGGTACCGTGATGACGTTCGGCTGGCGTCGACATTGCTCTCCTGGGAGGCGCGCATCATGACGGACATGTGGGGTGATCTGGTGTGGGCTGCCCTCGCCGATCTCAAGACGAGGCTGATCGTCGTGCTCCCGGGAATTCTCGCGATGCTCACGCTCGCGGTGGTCGGACTGGTCGGCGCATGGATCGGCGCGCGGGTGGCCCGGCGGATCGCGCAGGCGATGGCCTTCGACCGGCGCGCCGAGGCCTGGGGCATCGTCGCCGCGCTCAATCGGGCCGGCGTGCGGAAGCCCCCGTCGCAGGTGCTGGGGCTCATCGTCTTCTGGAGCGTGCTCGTGCTCTTCCTGCCCGTGGCCCTCGACGCGCTCGCGATCCCGGGCACGGGACGCCTGACCGAGTTCGTCTTCTCGTGGGTGCCCCGCGTGATGGGCGCGGCCCTCATCCTGCTCGTCGGTTGGCTCGTGGCGAACTTCCTCGGTGAAGGCGCGCTCATCGCCGCGGTCAACGCGCGCGTGCCCGAGGCGCGGCTCCTGGCCCGCGCCATCCGCTGGGGCGTGCTGCTCTTCGCGAGCGCCACCGCCATCACCCATCTGGGCATCGGCAAGGAGATGGTCCTGGTGGCCTTCGGCATCACCTTCGGCGGGCTGATCTTCGCCCTCGCGCTCGCCTTCGGGCTCGGCGGCCGCGGGCTGGCCCGCCAGATCCTCGAGCGGCACCTGCGCCGCGAGCCCCATCCGCGCGAGACCCTGACGCACCTCTAGCCCGCATGATCGACACGCGCGCGGCCCGGGAAATCAGCGCCCCGCTCGCGGGCCGGCGCGCGCACCCGATGCCCTTCGGGGCCGAGGTCCGCGAGGACGGGTCGACGCGCTTCCGTCTGTGGGCCCCGGGAGCGGAGCGCGTCGAGCTGTGGCTCGAAGAGGCGGGCCGGACCCTTCCCATGGCGCGCGACGCGGGCGGGTGGGCCGAGCACGTCACGCGCGAGGCGCCCGTGGGCACGCGCTATCGCTTTCGCATCGACGGCCAGACGCTGGTGCCCGACCCGGCCGCGCGCTTTCAGCCCGGCGACGTGCACGGGGCCAGCGAGGTGATCGATCCCCTCGCCTACGGGTGGGCCGCCACCGCGTGGGGCGGCGTGCCGCCCGAGCGGCTCGTGTTGTACGAGCTGCACGTCGGCACCTTCACCCCGGCCGGCACGTATGCGGGCGTGGCGGAACGGCTCGACCATCTGGCGTCGCTCGGCGTCACCGCGGTGGAGCTGATGCCGCTCGCCGATTTCCCCGGCCGCTGGGGCTGGGGCTACGACGGCGTGCTGCTCTTCGCTCCCGAATCGCGCTACGGCCGGCCGGAGGATCTGAAGGCGCTCGTGGACGCCGCGCACGCGCGCGGCCTCGCCGTCTTCCTCGACGTCGTCTACAACCACTTCGGCCCCGAGGGCAACTATCTCCACCGCTACGCGCCGGGCTTCTTCAGCGCCCGCCACCGCACCCAGTGGGGCGACGGCATCAACTACGACGGGCCCGGCTCGGAGGTCGTCCGCTCGTTCATGATCCACAACGCGCTCTACTGGCTCACGGAGTTCCATCTCGACGGCCTGCGGCTCGACGCGGTCAACGCCATCGTGGACGCCTCCGCGGCGCATCTCCTGGTGGAGCTGGGCCGCGCGGTGGCCGACGGCCCCGGCCGGGACCGTCCCGTCCATCTGATCCTGGAGAACGGGGCCAACGAGGCGCGGTACCTGAAGCGAGAGGGCGGGCGCCGCCCGCTGTACCAGGCCCAGTGGAACGACGACGTGCACCACGCGCTGCACGTGACGCTCACCCGCGAGGCCGGCGGGTACTACGCGGACTACCAGCCGCCGCTGCCCCATCTCGGGCGCAGCCTGACCGAGGGTTTCGCCTTCCAGGGCGAGCCCTCGCTCTACCGCGGCCGCGCGCGCGGCGAGCCGAGCACGGATCTGCCGCCCACCGCCTTCGTGAGCTTTCTCCAGAACCACGACCAGATCGGCAATCGCGCGCGCGGCGAGCGGATCACCGCGCTCACCTCGCCGGAGGCGGTACGGGCCGCCACCGCGGTGCTGCTGCTCTCGCCCGCCCTGCCGCTCTTCTTCATGGGCCAGGAGTGGGGCGCGCCGGAGCCGTTTCTCTTCTTCAGCGATCTCGGGCCCGACCTGGGCCCGCGGGTGGCCGAGGGCCGCCGCCGCGAGTTCGCGCGCTTCCCGGAGTTCGCGAGCCCCGCGATGCGCGAGCGCATTCCGGATCCGCAGGCCGCGACCACCCGGGAGCGCTCGGTGCTCGACTGGAGCCGGCGGGACGACGGCGCCCACGCGGAATGGATCGAGTTCCACCGCGCGCTGCTCCGGCGCCGGGCGGAGGCGATCGTGCCGCTCCTCGTGGGCGAGCGCGCGCCGGTCACCACGTGGAAGGCGCTGGGCGAGAGCGCGCTCGAGGTGGCCTGGACATTCTCGACGGGGACCCTGCGCCTCGCGGCCAACCTGGGCGCGGCCGCGGTCGGGCACCCGGGCCCGGCCCCCGACTGGGGCCGCCGCCTCTATGCGCTCAACCTCCCGGCCGCGAGCTGGTCGGAGCTGGCGCCCTGGAGCGCCGCGTTCTATCTCGGCGAGGCCCGGCGGTGAGCGTCGATGGCGTCCCGGTAGATCTCGAGGGTGCGCTCCGCGATGCGGCCCCAGGAGAACTGCGCTTCGACGCGACGGCGGCCGGCCTCGCCCATGCGGCGGGCGCGCGCCGGATCGGCCAGCGCGTCGCGGAGCGCCCGCCCGAGCGCGGTGATATCGCCGGGCTCCACCAGCCAGCCGGTCTCGCCGTCCACGACCACCTCGGGGATGCCGCCCACCCGGCACGCGACCACCGGAGTGCCGCAGGCCATCGCCTCGAGATTGATGAGGCCGAAGGGCTCGTAGATGGACGGACAGACGAAGACGGCGGCGTGGCTGTAGAGCTGCACGACCTCCGCGACGGGCAGCATCGCGTTGATCCAGCGGATCTCGGGCCGGCCGGCCACCCCGGCCTCGAGCCGCGCCAGGAGCTCCGGCGTATCGGGGCTGGACGCGCACAGCACGAGCTGGACGCCCTCCGGCAGGGCGCGCGCCGCCTCGAGGAGCGGGAAGATCCCCTTCTGCTCGCTGATGCGGCCGACGAAGAGCACGTACGGCGCGCGCACGCGGTGGCGCGCGAGCGCGGCGCGGTCTCCGGTGCGAGCGAACGCCTCCGCGTCCACGCCGTTGTGGATCACCACGACGCGCTCGGGGTCCACCCGGAAGTGGGCGAGGATGTCGGCGCGCATCTGGGCGGACACCGCGATGACGCGGTCGGCGCGCTCGACGGCCAGGCGCTCGGCCCAGCTCGACACCGCGTAGCCGGTGCCGAGCTGAGCGGCCTTCCACGGCCGGAGCGGCTCCAGGCTGTGGAGGGTGACCACGAGCGGGACGTCGTGGATCGACTGCACCAGCATGCCGCCCAGTCCCACGTACCAGGTGTGGCTGTGGACCACGTCGGCCGCCACCGGGTCGCGCGCCATCGCGAGCCCGACCGAGAGCGCCTCCAGCGCGGGCGCGTAGGGCGCCTCCGGCCCGCCCGCGAGACGCTCCCACGGAGCGTAGCCGCGTACGGTCAGGTCGGGATGGGTCTGCTCGTTCGCGCCGAAGCAGCGCACCTCGACCGACGCGTGGCGCGCGAGCGCGCGGCTCAGATGGTCCACCACCACGCCGGCGCCTCCGTAGACGTGCGGCGGATATTCCCGGCTCAGGAGCAGGATGTTCACGGATGCCGTCTCGGACGAGAGCTTACCGCATGAGCCCGACCGAGCCCTTCGTCTTCCTCGGCTGTCTGGAGCTGAACGAGCTCCTGCCCCACGAGGCCCACGACGCCCGCGAGCTGCTCGAGCAGCTCGCGCGCGTGCCGGTCGAGTCCATCTTCTGCCACACCTCGGCCGCGCTCCTGCACCGCCCGGTGCTGCCCGAGGCCTACCCCAACGACTTCTCGCTCTGGGTGGGCACCGAGGTGCGCGACGTGCGGCTGGCCGAGCGGCTCGCCGCGGTCGACGCCTTCGAGGCCGGCTCCATGGAGCGCGTGCGGGAGGAGCTGATCGCCACCATCTCCGATCACCTGCAGCACCTGAGCGTGGCCCCCCCGCGGACCCAGGGCAAGCGCTTCCGCTTCTTCCAGATGCACCTGGTCCCGGTGCCCACCGGACACCAGGCCCGCACCCTCGCCGAGTTCCGCGACGCCCTCGCCGAGGTGGACGTGAGCGCGCTCTTCTACCACACGATCGAGGCGCGCTATCGCTCGGGCCGCGGGCGCGGTGATTTCGCGGAATGGGTCGGGGGCGCCCTCGGCCTGCACGAGCTGGCCGACCGGCTGGCCCACATCGACCCCCACGCGGGCAGCCTCGAGCGCATCCGCGACCGGCACCTGAGCGTGCTCAGCGACGCCATCTCCGGGGAGATGTCCTGATGGCCCAGGGCGCGCTGCTCAAGCTCGACGACTACCGCCAGGTGGCGCCGCGCGGCGCGGTGGACTTCCTCATGCGTATCGGCGAGCGCCTTCGCGGGCGGCGGCTCGTCCACGTGAGCGCCTCCCGCTACGGCGGCGGGCTGGTGGAGGTCCTGAATCGGGTCGTACCCATCCTGAACGACCTCGGGGTGGAGACGAGCTGGGAGATCACGATCGGCACCGCCGACTTCGACCAGGTCGGGCGCGCGGTGGGCAAGGCGCTCGGGGGCACCGAGCAGGTCATCACCGAGGCCATGCTGGCCCGGCTGCGGGAGACCGGCGTCGAGAACGCGCGCCGGCTTCGGCTCGAGGCCGATCTGGTGATGGTGCACGACGCGGCGCCCCTCGGGCTCGTCGAGTCGCGTGGCCCCGCCGGGCGGTGGGTCTGGCGCTGCCACCAGGATCTGTCCTCGGCCCAGCCCCAGCTCTGGAACGCGCTCCGGCCGGTGGTGCAGCGTTACGACGCGGCGGTGTTCTCGCTCGCCCGGTTCGCGGCGGCGCTCTCCATCCCGCGCTTCATCGTGTACCCGTCCATCGACCCGCTCTCCGAGCGCAACCGCGAGATGACGCGCGCCGAGCAGGCGGTGCAGATGGACCGCCTCCACGTCCCGCGCGACAAGCCCATCCTCCTCCAGGTCGGACCGTTCGAGCGGCTCCACGATCCCCTGGGGGTGATCAACGCCTACCGCCTCGTCAAGAAGCATCACGACGTCCGGCTCGTGCTCGCGGGACCGCCGCCCGCCCCCAGCGGCGACGCCCTGTCCGACGTGCAGGAGGCCGCGGGCCGCGATCCCGACATCGCGGTGATCGTGCTGCCCCCGGATCCCCAGACGGAGCTGAACGCGCTCGAGCGGGCCGCGACCATCGCCATCCAGAAGCCGCTCAAGGCCGACTTCACCATCGAGGTGGCCACCGCCATGTGGAAGGGCAAGCCGGTGATCGGCACGATCGCGGGCGGCATCCCATTTCAGATGGTCGCCAACGTCACCGGGTATACCGTGGAGACTGTGGAGGGCGCCGCGTTCCGCATCCGGCAGCTACTGAGCAACCCGGAGCTGATCGGCCGCATGGGCGCGGCCGGGCGGGAACACGTGCGCCGCAACTTTCTCGTGACCCGGCACCTGAGCGACTACCTGGCGCTGCTCGCGCATCTGACCCGGTGATGGAGCCCGCCGCGCTCCCCGACGAGGCCAGGGCCGCCGTCGAGCGGATCGGCACCGCCGACCTCGTGGTCGGACTGGCGACGTCCGGGCCGATCCCCGCCCTCGCCCCGGTGGCCGCCGCGGTCCGCGCGGGGCTGGAGGGGCACTTCGCCGGCCAGACCGCCGCGGTCGTTCACGTCGATCAGGCGCCGTCGGAGGAGACGACGGTCGCGGTGGCGGCGGCCCTCGGCGACCTCCGCGTGGTCCCGGTCGCCTCCGCCGGCTCTACCCACGGCGGCGACGACGAGCTGGACTGGTCGGGGGCCGTGCGCGCGACCCTCACCGTCGGGCGGCGGCTCGAGGCCCGCGCGATCGTCATGCTGAACGCGGATCTCAGCAGCATGACCGGGGAGTGGCTGCGCGGCCTCGCCACCCCGGTGCTCAAGGAGGACTACGGCCTGGTGCTGCCGCTCTACCGGCGCTACCGCTACGACGGGACGCTCACCCAGGCCCTCGTCGTGCCGCTGATGCGCAGCCTCTTCGGCCGCCAGCTCGCGCATCCGCTGGCCGAGGAGTTCGCCTGCTCCGCGGCGGCCGCCGACACCTTTCTCAAGTCGCCGATCTGGGAGACGGATCTCGGCCAGCACGGCCTCGAGTTCTGGCTGCCCGCCGCGGCCATCGAGCAGGGGCTCCCGCTGGGCCAGGCCGTGCTCGGCACGCGCACCGTGGCCTCCGCGCATCCGCCCGCACCGCTCGGGCGCACCGTGGGTCGGGTGGCCGGCGCGCTCTTCGCCCTCGCCGAGAGCTTCGAGAACTACTGGCTCGACATCCGCGGCTCCGAGCCGGTGATGAGCTTCGGGGCGCCGCCCGAGCCGCTCGCCGGCGGCCCCCCGGTGGATCCTTCGCTCATGCAGGTGGGCTTCGTCCAGGGCGTCCGCGATCTCCTCCCGGTGTGGGAGCGCATCCTCGCCCCCGAGAACCTGGGCGAGGTGCTCGCGCTGAGCGACCGGCCGATCGAGCGCTTCCGCTTCACGGACCGGCTCTGGACCCGCGTCGTCTACGACTTCCTGCTCGCCTATCGCGCCCGGGTCATCTACCGGAGCCACGCGGCCCAGTCGCTGGCGCCGCTCTATCTGGGCCGGGCCGCCTCGGTGATCCTCGAGACGCAGGCCCGGCCTCCCGCCGCGATGCTGCAGAGCGCGGCGCGCCTCGGCGGCATGTTCGAGGAGGACAAGCCCTACCTGGTGGACCGCTGGCGATGAAGGCGGCGCGCCGGCCGATCGTGATCGAGCACGTGCGGCCCGTCGTGGACGACGGCGGTTACCCGGTGAAGCGGATCGTCGGCGAGGCGCTCACCGTCTCGGCCGACATCTTCAAGGAGGGGCACGATCTCCTGGCCGCCCGGATCCGCTACCGCGCTCGGGGCGAGGCCGACTGGCGCGAGGCGCCGCTCCTCCCGGTGGACAACGACGGCTGGGCCGGCGCGTTCCCGCTCGAGGCCAACACGCGCTATCGCTACACCGTCGAGGCCTGGACCGACACCTTCGGCTCGTGGGCGGAGGAGATGCGCCGACGCATCGCGGGCGGGCAGGCGGACCTCGCGAGCGAGCTGCTGGAAGGGACGGGGATGCTGAGGCGCGCCCGGGAGGCGGCCCACGGCCCGGACGCCGCCGCGCTCGGCCGCGCGCTCGATCGTCTGGGCGCCTCGCCGGCGCGTGACGCGCGGCTCGACGTGCTGCTCGATGGAGACCTGCGTCAGATCATGGCGCGAGTGGCGCCGCGGCCCGATCTCACGCGCCACGACCGCGAGCTGGAGGTGGTGGTGGACCGGCCGGAGGCGGCCTTCGCGGCGTGGTACGAGCTGTTCCCGCGCTCGCAGAGCCGCGTACCCGGCCGTCACGGCACCTTCGACGATTGCATCGACCGGCTACCGGAGATCCGGCGGATGGGCTTCGACGTCGTGTATCTGCCGCCCATCCATCCCATCGGCCGCACCGCGCGCAAGGGCCCCGACAATGCCCTCGTCGCGGGCCCCGGCGACCCGGGCAGCCCGTGGGCCATCGGTAGTCCCGAAGGCGGCCACACCGCGACCCATCCGGAGCTCGGCACCCTCGAGGATTTCCGGCGGCTCGTCAAGGCGGCCCAAGGTCTCGGGCTGGAGATCGCGCTGGACTTCGCCATCCAGTGCTCGCCGGATCACCCGTGGGTGCGCGAGCATCCGGAGTGGTTCTACCGGCGGCCGGACGGGACCATCAAGTACGCGGAGAATCCGCCCAAGAAATACCAGGACATCTACCCGATCAACTTCGCGAGCCCGGCCTGGACGGCGCTCTGGGACGCGCTGCTCGGCGTGGTGCGCTTCTGGATCGACCAGGGCGTGCGGATCTTCCGGGTCGACAACCCTCACACCAAGCCGCTCGACTTCTGGGCGTGGCTGATCCGGGAAGTCCAGGAGCGTGACCCCGACGTGGTGTTCCTCTCGGAGGCCTTCACGCGTCCGAAGGTCATGCGCGCGCTGGCCAAGGCCGGGTTCTCGCAGTCCTACACCTACTTCACCTGGCGCAACTTCAAGGAGGAGCTGACCGAGTACCTCGAGGAGCTGACCCGGTCGGAGATGGCGGAATACTTCCGGGGCCACTTCTTCGTCAACACGCCGGACATCCTGCCCGAGGTGCTACAGCGCGGGGGCCCGCCCGCCTTCCGGATGCGCGCCGTTCTGGCCGCGACGCTCTCGTCGCTGTGGGGGATGTACAGCGGCTTCGAGCTGTGCGAGGCCACGCCCCTGCCCGGCACCGAGGAGTATCGGGGCTCGGAGAAGTACGAGATCCGGGTGCGCGACTGGGACACCCCCGGGAACATCACGGACCACATCGCGCGGCTCAACGCCATCCGCCGGGACAACGCGGCCCTCCACGGGATGCGCGGCCTGCGCTTCTACCGCGCGGACAGCCCGCACGTGCTCTTCTACGGCAAGATGACCCCCGCGCGGGACAACGTGATCCTGGTGGCGGTGAACCTCGACCCCTTCGCGACCCACGAGGCGACCCTCGAGATCCCGCTCGGCGAGATCGGCATCGCCGCGGACGAGACCTACGAGCTCCACGAGCTGCTCGCCGACGAGCGCCGCCTCGTCCGCGGCGCCGCCCACGCGGTGCGCCTGGACCCGCGGGTGGCCCCCGCCCACATCTACCGCGTGGGCCGCTGGCGCCGGCGCGAGCGCGACTTCGACTACTTCGCGTGAGGCCTGAGTGAGCGACCCCCTCTGGTACAAGGACGCGGTCTTCTACGAGCTGCACGTGCGCGCGTTCAAGGACGGCAACGACGACGGCATCGGGGACTTCATCGGGCTCACCAGCCAGCTCGGGCACCTGAAGGAGCTTGGCGTGGACTGCCTCTGGCTCCTGCCCTTCTTCCGCTCGCCGCTGCGCGACGACGGCTACGACGTGGCCGACTACCGGGCCATCCACCCCGACTACGGGACCATGGCCGATTTCGACCGTTTCCTCGAGGCGGCCCACGGCCACGGCATCCGGGTCATCGTGGACTTCGTGGTCAACCA
Organism: Methylomirabilia bacterium; assembly: GCA_041478145.1. Classification (GTDB taxonomy): domain Bacteria; phylum Methylomirabilota; class Methylomirabilia; order Rokubacteriales; family CSP1-6; genus CAMLFJ01. The sequence goes on along the minus strand of JBGOVO010000099.1, from coordinate 471 downwards.
CACCTCGGACCAGCACCCGTGGTTCCAGGCGGCCCGCCGCTCCCCCGAGTCCCCCTACCGCGACTACTACGTCTGGAGCGACACCGACGAGCGCTACCGGGACGCCCGCATCATCTTCGTCGACTCCGAGCACTCCAACTGGACGTGGGATCCGGTGGCCAAGGCCTACTACTGGCACCGCTTCTTCCACCACCAGCCGGATCTCAACTTCGACAACCCGGAAGTCCGCCGCGAGATGCTGGAGCACATGGCCTTCTGGCTCGACAAGGGGCTGGACGGCTTCCGCTGCGACGCGGTGCCCTATCTCTTCGAGCGCGAGGGCACGAGCTGCGAGAATCTCCCGGAGACGCACGAGTTCCTCCGCGAGATCCGCCGGCACATCGACGCCCGCTATCAGGGGCGCATCCTCCTGGCCGAGGCCAACCAGTGGCCCGCCGACGTCCGCCCCTACTTCGGCGACGGCGACGAGTT
>JBGOVO010000437.1:0-2977 GCA_041478145.1 Methylomirabilia bacterium | reverse complement strand
GGTGATCCAGATGGGCGGGCGCGGCCCCTCGAGCTGCGGGAAGATCGTGGTCTCCGGGATCTTGAACAGCTTGCCCTCGTAGCTGAACGGGCCGCCCGCGAGCGCCTTCAGGATGATGTCGACCGACTCCTCCCACCGGGCCCGCCCGCTCTCGAGCTCGAGCCCGAAGCGCTCGAACTCGTAGTGCTGGTAGCCGCGGCCGAGCCCGATGTCGAGCCGGCCGCCGGAGAGGAGCGCGAGCGTGGCGATCTCCTCGGCGACGACGAGCGGATGGTGGAGCGGCACCACGATCACCGCGGTGCCCACGCGGAGCCGGGTGGTCCGGGCCGCGATGAAGGTGGCGAGCTGCACCGGGCGCGAGAGATACCCATAGGTCGAGAAGTGGTGCTCGGCCAGCCAGATATTGTTGAAGCCGAGGGTCTCCGCGGCCTGGGCCATGTCGATTGCGCGCGTGTACATCTCCCGCGAGGAGCGGGCGGACGGCGATTGCATCAGGAGGAAGGTTCCGAAGTTCATGGGCGGGATAGTGCGATGATCGGGCGTCCCGGTCAAGACGGAGCCTGCGGGAGCGCGAGGAACTCCCGGGCGTTGTCCACTGTGATTCGCCGCCGCGTGACCGCGTCGAGGGCGAGGGCGTCGAGGGCGCCGACCGGATCGTCCACCCCCATCTTGAACGGGTAGTCGCTCCCCAGCACGATACGCTCGGGTCCGAAGGTGTCGAGCGCGAACGCGAGGACCTTCGGCGAGAGCGTGAGCGAGTCCACCCAGACCCGGCGCGCGTAGGCGCTCGGCGGCTGCGGGAGCGCGCCGTGGGCCTCGCCGATCGCCGTCCAGCCCCGGTCGAGGCGCGGGAGGATGTAGGCGAAGGCCCCGCCCCCGTGGGCGAAGCACCATCGGACCGTCGGCCACCGGTCCAGTACCCCGCCGAAGATCACCCGCGTCATCGCGAGCGCGGTCTCGAGGGGGAACCCCGCGACCTGGGTGAGATTGTTCTTGCGGAAGCGCGGATCGCCCAGGATCGGCGCCTGGGGATGGACGAAGATGGCCACGCCGAGGGCGGCCGCGGCATCCCAGACCGGGCGGAGGTTCTCATCGTCGAGATCGTGGCCGCCGACGTTGGCGCCGATCTCCACCGCCGGGAAACGCAGCGCCGTCACGACCCGCTCCAGCTCCTTGACGGCCAGGTCCGGCGCCTGGAGCGGAAGCCCGCCCGCCCCGAGGAAGCGCGCGGGGGCCCGGCCGACCAGCTCCGCGATCGCGTCGTTCTGCATCCGGCACCACTCGGCCGCGGCCTGACCCGGCGCCCAGTAGCAGAAGGTGGGCGGCGCCGGGGAGAGGAGCTGCCGCGCCACGCCCGTCCGGTCCATGTCCTCCATGCGCCGCGCCGGGTCGAAGGCATGCGGGGTGAGCGTCCGGTTCAGCGTCTCGCCGAGGTAGAGTCGGCAGCCGGTGGCCGGATCGCCTTCCAGGCGCGGCCAGCGGTCGCCCCCGTAGCGGGCCGCGAAGTCCGGCCAGCCGCTCGCGAAGATGTGGGTGTGGACGTCGATCGGTCCCGTCATCGGCTTCTCTCCCCTTGACAACATGGCGCCCGGCCCCTAGAGTCCGGCGCGGTCCCCTGGGTCTCACCGTGCCGCTCCCGGAGGGCAATCATGCCCTTGCTTTCGGCCCGTGTCCCGTCTTTCGGTGCTACCTTCCCACGCCCGGCCCCTTGAAAAGGAGCGTCACGTGAACCCTTCCACGAGCTTCATCGAGAGCCTGATGGACTTCTCGTTCACCGCGTTCGTCACCTCCAAGATCATCAAGCTGCTCTACGGGCTGTCCATCGTGGGGGCGGCCCTGGTCGGCCTCGTCCTGATCGTCGGGGCGTTCGTCACGTCGACCCTGGCCGGGATCTTCACCCTGCTCGTCATCGCGCCCCTCGTCTTCGCCATCGTCGTCATCTACTCCCGCGTGCTCCTCGAGATCATCATCGTCGTCTTCCGGATCTCGGAGCACGCCGCGGAGATCGCGGCCAACACCCGCAAGCCGGCCTAGACCGACCATGAAGTGCTCCGCGTGCCAGAAGGAGATGGTGGCCGACCGTCGGTTCTGCCCCTGGTGCGAGAGCTACGTTCCCAATCCGGCGATCGGGACGAAGGCCGGCATCGGCCTGCGCCTGGGCGCCCACGTCGTCGACGGGCTCGTGTTCGCGGCGGTCCTCCTCGTGTCGGTGCTCGTGCTCGGCGCGCTGGCCGCCGGCATCCAGGGGGCGGGGGGAAGCCAGGGGACGGCCGTCGGGGTGTTCCTGCTGAGCCTCTTCATCGGGTTCGTCGTCTACGTGGTCGTGATCGTGAAGTTCCTCGCCAAGGGCCTCACCCCGGGCAAGTACCTGGTGGGTGAGCAGGTCGTCGATCACCTCACCGGGGGGCAGCCCGGCCTCGGCAAGATGCTGCTTCGCGAGATCATCGGCAAGTGGGTGAGCGGCCTGCTGTTCGGGCTCGGGTACCTCTGGGCCATCTGGGACAAGGATGGGCAGGCCTGGCACGACAAGATCGCGGGAACCGTCGTGATCCGCCGGGCCCCGGGCGGGGGGCCGGTCACGCCCACCGTCGCGCGGCCGGTCTGACGCCGCGCCGCCGCTCGCCGCGCCTTGACTCCGCGCCCCCCGCGAGCGCACCATCGCGCGAGGCCAAAGGGGGACCCGCCATGAGCACCCAGGTGACCGAGCCGCGGATGGAGCTGGAGCAGCACCTGCACATGTACCGGCAGATGGCCAAGATTCGCGCCTTCGAGGAGCAGGTGAACGAGCTGTACAAGGGCGCGAAGATGCCGGGCCTGGCGCATCTCTACGTGGGCGAGGAGGCCGTCGCGGTCGGCGTCTGCGAGGCGCTCAATCGCGACGACTTCATCACCAGCACGCATCGCGGCCACGGCCACTGCCTGGCCAAGGGCGCCTCGGTCAGCCGGATGTTCGCCGAGCTGCTCGGCAAGGAGGCGG
>JBGOVO010000076.1:0-12779 GCA_041478145.1 Methylomirabilia bacterium | reverse complement strand
CACCTACATGGGCGTGCCGACCAAGGTCGAGTGCAAGGCGGTCTACACGAACGAGTTCCTGACCAAGGTGGAGCTGCCCAAGTCCGCCCGCTGACCGCGAGCGTGGGCGACCTCATCCGCCTCGACCGTGTAGGGATGACCTACACGACGGCGTCCGGCCCGGTCGAGGCGCTGCGGGACATCGACCTCACGGTGGGCCGCGGCGAGCTCGTGGCCATCGTGGGCCCCTCGGGCTGCGGCAAGTCCACGCTCCTGCGCATCATCGCCGGCCTGCGCCCGCCGAGCCGTGGCCGCGTCGAGGTGGACGGCCGTGCGGTGGTCCGGCCGATTCCATCGGTGGGCATGGTGTTCCAGGCCCCGGTCCTGCTCAAGTGGCGGAGCATCGAGTCCAACGTGCTGCTGCCCGCCGAGCTCTCCGGGCTCGATCCCCGGGACTACCGGAGCCGCGCGGACGAGCTGCTCCGGCTGGTCGGCCTCGCCGAGTTCGCGCAGCGGCTGCCGCGCGAGCTGTCCGGCGGCATGCAGCAGCGCGCCTCGCTCTGCCGCGCGCTCCTGCTCGACCCGCCGCTCCTGCTCATGGACGAGCCCTTCGGCGCGCTCGACGCCATGACCCGCGACGAGATGAATCTCGAGCTGCTGCGCGTGTGGGGCGAGGGGAGCCGCGAGCGCAAGACCATCGTGTTCGTCACCCACTCGATCCCGGAGGCGGTCTTCCTCGCCGACCGCGTGGTGGTCATGACCGCCCGCCCGGGCCGGCTCGCGCGCGTCTTCGGCGTGCCGCTGCCGCGTCCGCGCACCGTCGCCTCCCGCGCCGGCGCCGACTTCGGCGCCCTGACCCTGGCGGTGCACCAAGCCCTCCAACGATAGGGGTCAGGAGGCGAGGGTGCCGCCGTCCACTGCGAGGACGTGGCCGGTGACCATGCTCGAGGCCTCGGACGCCAGGTAGAGGGCGGCGCCGATCAGCTCGTCGGGCTGGCCCATGCGCCCGACCGGGACGCGGCGCATGGCGCGCTCCGCATAGCCCGGCTCGCGATGGATCAGGTCGCCGATATTGGACTCGAACCACGACGGGGCGATGGCGTTGACGCGGACATTGTGAGGCGCCCACTCGACGGCCAGCGCGCGCGTGAGCATCACCACGCCGCCCTTGCTGGCCGCGTAGGCGACGGTGCCGGTCAGCCCGATCTGGCCCGCGATCGACGCGATGTTGACGATGCGGCCGCGCCGGCGCGCGATCATGCGCCGCCCCACGATCTGGCAGCCGAGGAAGACGCCCGTCAGGTTGACCGCGAGCACGCGATGCCATTCCGCGTCGGGGAAGTCGGCCGCCGGGCTCCGGTGGGTGATCCCCGCGCTGTTGACGAGCACGTCGATGGCGCCGAGCCGATCCTCCACCAGGGTCGCCATGCGCTCGACACTCTCCCGCGCAATCACGTCGACCTCGACCGCGAGCGCGCGGCGCCCCTGCTGCGCGAGGCCGTCGGCGACGAGCTTGGCCTGGCCCGCGTTGGCGTCCGCCACCGCCACCGCGGCGCCGGCCTCGGCCAGGCCGCGAGCCATGGCCGCGCCGAGCCCGCCCGCGCCGCCCACGACCACGGCGGTCTGGCCGTCCAGGCGGAAGAGATCGAGGCTCGTCATGCCCGCGGGGCCGGCTGGATCAGCTCCAGGGTGATGTCGTCCGGATCGAAGAGATAGACGCCCTTGGCCCCGGTGTTGCGCCCGTGGGTGATCGGGACCGGCGCCGACTTGAAGCGCACGCCCTTGGCGCTGAGCTCGGCGTAGGTCGCGTCGAGGTCCGCCACCATGAAGGCCACGTGGCCGTTGCCCGGATTGAAGGTGTTGGCGTCTCCCCGCGCGCCGCGCGGCCGCCGGTACTCGAGCAGCTCGATGTGGTGGCCCGCGGCCCCGTCCGGCCCCGGCGGTAGGCGCAGCAGGGCGATGCGCAGCTCGGCGTCGGGATAGTTGACGATGGCACGCAAGTAGGGCTGGCTGCTCTCCCACTGACTGATCAGCTCGAGGCCCAGCAGATCACGGTAGAACGCGATCGAGCGATCCAGATCGCTGACGGTGAGCCCGGTGTGAAGGATGCCCGCGACGCCCATAGTGTCCTCCTTGTGATGGACGCGCAGTCTAGCAAGCCGCTTCAGCCGTTGACAAGGCGGGGCAACCATCGCAGAGTCTTGGCACCCAAGACCACCCGCTCTCTCCCGGAGGTGCAGGCATGGCGTGTCGAGCGTACGGACTACGACTCCTGACCGTGTTCGCGATGGCGGCAGTGCTCGTGGTGGGAGCACCGCCCGCGGATGCGCAGAAGAAGGGCGGCGTGCTCCGGGTCGGCAACCTCGGCGAGCCCCCGGCGCTGGACGCGCACTGGACGACGGCCAGCATCACCGAGACGCTCACCAACCACATCTACGAGGGGCTGTACAGCCTCGACGCGGGCAACAAACCGATCCCGATGCTGGCCGAGAGTCACACCGTCAGCAAGGACGGGCTCACCTACACCTTCAAGCTCCGCCAGGGCGTCAAGTTCCACAACGGCAAGGAGATGTCCTCCGAGGACGTGGTGGCCTCGCTCAACCGCTGGGGCAAGCAGTCCAACTACGGCAAGTCCCTCTTCGCCCAGGTCGCCGAGCTGCGGGCGGTGGACAAGTACACGGTGGAGATGAAGCTGAAGGAGAAGTCGGCCATCGTGCTCATCTCGCTCGCCGTCCCCAACAACTTCGGGGCGATCTATCCGAAGGAGATCGCCGAGAAGTTCCCGCCGGAGACCAAGGTGACCGAGTACGTGGGGACCGGGCCCTACAAGCTCGTGGAGTGGAAGCCGGACCAGTACATCCGCATGGTGCGCTTCGACGACTACAAGTCACGCAGCGAGAAGCCGAACGGCTACGGGGGCGGGAAGACGGCGTGGCTCGACGAGATCCGCTGGGTGCCGGTGCCGGAAGTGGCGACGCGGGTGGCCCAGGTGGAGACCGGCGAGCTGGACTTCGCCGACGACCTGAACCTCGACGCCTACGACCGGCTCAAGGCCTCGACGGGCGCCCGTCCGATCATCTCCAAGCCCTACTACTGGCTCGTGGCCGTCTTCAACAAGAAGGAAGGGTTGATGACGAACGAGAAGCTGCGGCAGGCCTGGCAGGCGGCCATCGACATCGAGCCCATCATGAAGAACGTGGCCGGAGGCAGGGCAGAGTTCTACCGGATGGACAATAGCCTGGCCCCCGTGGAGATCACCGCCTGGCATACCAAGCTCGCCGGCCTGCCCTGGAACGAGCACAACCGGGACAAGGCCAAGCGGCTCCTGCAGGAAGCCGGCTACAAGAAGGAGCCGATCCGCTTCATGACCACCCAGGAGTACAAGTGGATGTACGACTTCGCGCTGCTCAGCAAGCAGCAGCTCGAGGACGCGGGGTTCAACATCGACCTGCAGGTGGTGGACTGGGCCACGCTCGTCAAGCGGCGCAACAACTCGAAAGAGTACGACGTGTTCACGACCGGGATGGGCGCCTTCTACGACCCGACCCACCACATCTACCTGACCAATAGCTGGCCGGGCTGGACGAGCGACGAGAGCATCCTGAAGCTGCAGGCGGAGCTGGCCCGGGAGACCGATCCCAAGAAGCGGATGGCGCTCTGGGAGCAGCAGACGCGGCAGTTCTACGAGAAGGTGCCGGTCATTCGCTACGGCGACCTCTTCGGCCTGCGGGCGGCGCGCAACACGGTGAAGGGCTTCAACGAGGCCACCGAGCGCATCCGCTTTTACAACGTCTGGTTGGAGAAATAACCGCCGGGGCCCTTGTTCGCGTACCTCGTTCGTCGCATCCTGGCCGTCATCCCGGTGATGGCGGTCGTGGTCACGGTGGTGTTCCTGCTCATCCACCTGATCCCGGGCGACCCGGTGAGCGTGATGCTGGGCCCCGACGCCACGCCGACCCAGATCGAGGCCACCCGGCGCTCGCTCGGGCTCGACCGCCCGATCCACTCGCAGCTCCTCGGCTTCTACGGCCGCGTCCTCCGCGGCGACCTCGGCCAGTCCTATTTCCTCGACCGGCCGGTCGTCACCGCGATCGTCGAGCGGGCCGAGCCCACCCTCATGCTGATGGCCTGCGCCCTGCTGGTGGCCGTGGTGATCGGGGTACCCTCGGGCATCGTGGCGGCGGCCCACCGCGGCTCGGCCTGGGACCGCGTCCTCATGCTGGGCTCGCTGCTCGGCGTCTGCATCCCCGGCTTCTGGCTGAGCCTCAACTTCATCTATCTCTTCGCGGTGCGCCTCGGCTGGCTGCCCGCCGCCGGCTACGCGTCGGTCCTGACCGATCCGATGTCCGCGGTGCGCTACATGGTGCTGCCCGCCTTCTCGCTCGGCTTCAACCAGTCGGCGCTGATCGCGCGCATCAGCCGCTCCTGCATGCTGGAGGCGCTCCAGCAGGACTACGTCCGCACCGCGCGGGCGAAGGGCCTGCCCAATCGCGCGGTCACCTACGTGCACGCCTTCCGCAACGCGCTGGTGCCGGTGGTGACGGTGATCGGCGTGACCACCGCGGTGCTGATCGGGGGCGCGGTCGTTACTGAAATTGTTTTTAATATCCCTGGATTGGGCCGCCTCGTCATCTCGGCCATCCTGCGCCGCGACTACCCGGTGGTGCAGGGCGTGGTGCTGGTGACCGCGGCGACCTACGTGCTCATCAACCTGATCGTGGACGTGCTCTACGCCTTCATCGACCCGCGCATCCGCTATGACTGAGCGGCAGCGCTGGCTGCGCCGGCTGGGCCGGAACGGCGGGGTGGCGACCGGGGCGGGGATCCTGCTGCTCCTGGTGGCCGCGGCCCTCCTGGCCGGGGTGGTCTCCACCCACAACCCCACGCGCCTGCAGCCCGCGAACCGGCTCAAGCCGCCGAGCGCGCAGCACTACCTCGGCACCGACGAGTTCGGCCGCGACGTTTATAGCCTCGTCCTGCACGGCAGCCGCGTCTCGCTGCTCGTCGGGCTCACCACCATGCTGCTCACCTCGGCCGGAGGCATCGTCATCGGGCTCGCCGCCGGCTACTCGCGCCGCCTGGACGTGCCGCTGATGCGCTGCATGGACGGCCTCATGGCCTTTCCCGCCATCCTGCTCGCCATCGCCCTCATGGCCGCGCGCGGCCCCGGGGTGTGGAACGTGATCGTGGCCCTGTCCGTCGTCTACATGCCGCGCACCGCGATGCTCATCCGCAGCACGGTGCTGAGCCTGCGCGAGCTGGACTACATCCAGGCCGCCCGCGCGCTGGGCCGGCGCGACAGCGCGATCGCCTTCCGGCACATCCTGCCCAACTGCGTGGGCCCGCTGCTCGTGCAGGGCAGCTTCGTCTTCGCCTACGCGATCCTCGCCGAGGCCATCCTGGGCTTCCTGGGCGTGGGCGTGCCGCCCTACGTGCCGTCGTGGGGCAACGTGATCGCGAGCGGCAAGAACGTCATCCGCGAGGCGTTCTGGGTGAGCCTCTTCCCCGGCCTGGCCCTCACGGTGGCCGGGCTCAGCCTCAACCTGCTGGGCGACGGATTGCGAGACGTGCTGGACCCGCGGCTCCGAGTGCGCTAAGAGAGGAGGACACCATGACGCGATACCGGACATTGGCGCTCCTGATCGTCGCGCCAGAGGCGCAGGCCCCGGGCCGTCCTGATCCCGGCCACGCCGCGGCGGGCGTAGGCTTGCCGGCTGACGTAGACTTCATGAACGTCGAGATCGGTCAGTTCCTGGACGTCGTGACTCAACGCGGCGTGACGCTGCGGTAGGAGGACATCCGATGAGAGTGATGGACTCGCGACAGCCCTCTCTGCTGGATCCGGTCGCCCCCGCGCGCCCGTCGCGCCCGCGGCCGAGCTCCGGGCTGCTCGCGCGCCCGTCCCGCGCCGCGGTGGAGATCCTCCGGCACGCCAACGGCCCGGTGGAGGTGAAGGTGTCGGGGCTCGTGGACACCGCGGAGCGGAGGATCCGCCAGTGGCAGGGCGTGGCGGCCTCGCTGTTCCTCGTCATGGTGGTGGGAGCCGCGCTCGCGGTGGTGGTGGTGGCGCTGCGCTGGGACTACGAGCGCGGGCGCGCCGTGCAGGTGCTCCAGGCCGATCTGCAGATGGCGCGGGCCCGCGAGCGCTGCTGGGAGGCGCTGGCCCGGTACACGCCGCGGGGGACGGACGACGTCGTCACCCCGGCCCGGCGCGACGCGTGGGTGGCGCGCTGCCTGAGCACCGAGCTCCAGCGCGTGAACGCCAAGCGATGAGAGGAGACCTCATGCATCAGCCCATGGAAGCGGTGCACGCCGACGAGCGGGAGTGGGAGACGCTGCGCTGGCCCGGGCAGTGGAGCAAGATGATGTTCCACCCGCGCCCCGACCGGCCGACCGAGCCGAACGCGGGGCTGGTGCGCTACGAGCCGGGCTCGCACCATCCGTTCCACAAGCACGACTTCGCCCAGGTCTGGTACATCCTCGAGGGCGAGTTCCGGATCGGCGAGAACTCCTACGGGCCCGGGACGATGCTCTTCTATCCCGACCCGCACTTCGAGGAGGCGCTGTCCACCAAGACCGGGGGGCTGATGCTGTTCGTGCAGTACCAGGGGCCGACGACGGGTGGGCGGCCGGTCTACGACGGGCGCTTCAACGTGAAGGAGCGCCGCGCGGTCGCCGAGGAGAACGTCGAGCGGTAGAAGAGGGGAGAGGGCAGGGTGAAGGGCCGCTAGAGGGCGGCGACCTCGACGCGGCAGTCGTTGTAGCAGGCGCCGCCGCAGATATCCGCGTGGTGACCCGGGGCCAGCGCGGAGACGGTCTGGCCGTTGTCGCTGGTCTTCATCCACGCGCCCTTGAGGCTGCAGACCACGCCCGGCCGGATCTCGTTGGTCACCTTGAGCGGCAGATGCACCTCGCCCAGCTCGTTCCACACCCGCACCCGCGCGCCATCCCGGAGCCCGCGCGCCGACGCGTCGGTCGGATGCATCTCGAGCGGCGGCGTCACGTCGCCCGCCTTGAGCCCGCCGAACGTGGAGGTGATTCGCTCGTCCGACGCGGGCGTGATCAGGATCAGCGGGAACGGCGTCTCGTAGGCCCGATAGGTCGGCAGCCGGCTGCCGTACTTCTTGTCGAGATACGGGGAGACCAGCTCGACCTTGCCGGAGGCGGTCTTGGGGAAGACGTTCTTGAAGAGGATGGCGGGCTCGCCGCCGACCGTCATGGCCATCGCGCGGTCGGTGGGGAGCCGGCTCGGGGCCACGCCGCCCAGGCGCGGGTCGGTCCCGTCCACCGCGTCGTCCATGAGCTGGGCGTCGCTGGCCGTGAAGACGGGATCGGTGAAGCCGAAGCGCGCGGCCAGCCGCCGGAAGATCTCGGTGTTGGGCAGCGACTGGTGCTGGGACGGGATCACCGGCTCGGCGCGCTGCAGCCAGTGCTGGCCGTAGGCCGCGTAGATGTCGTCGTACTCGAAGTGGCTGGAGGCGGGGAGCACCACGTCGGCGAAGGCCAGGCTGTCGGTCATCACCACGTCGCAGCCCACCGTGAAGAGGTCTTCGCGCGCGAGCGCGCGCCGCATGCGGTTCTGGTCCGGGTGCACCACGAGCGGGTTGTGGTTGTAGATGAACACCGCCTTGATCGGCGGCGACAGCGTCGGGTCGAGCAGGTGCGCGCCCACGTCCACGATGTTGAGCGTACGGGTGCCCGGCGGCAGCAGGTCCGGCCGCTGGAGCTTGGCCGCGGTCTTGGGGAAGACGAAGCCGGCTCCGTTGACGAGGCCGCCGCCCGGCACCCCGAACTTCCCGGCCAGCGCGGGCAGCGCGAAGATGGCGCGGATGCCGCTGCCCCCGTTCTGGTTGCGCTCGAGCCCGTTGCCCACGCTGATCGAGGCGGGCGAGAGCGTGTGGTACCACTCGGCGAGCTGGCGGATCTGCGCCTCCGGCACCTGGCAGATCCGCGCGGCGTCCGCCACCGAGTAGCGGCGGGCCTGGGCCATGAACTCCTCGACGCCGGCCACGTGCTGCTCGATGAACGCGCGGTCGAAGGCGCCGCGCCGCTCCAGCTCCGCCGCGATGGCCCACGCCAGCACCACGTCGGTGCCGGGCTTGATCGCGATGTGCAGATCGGCCTGCTCCGCGATCTTGATCCGCTTGGGATCCACCACCACCACCTTGGCCCCGTCGCGACGGGCCGCATTGATGATCGGGGTGAGGTGGAGGTTCGACCACGTCACGTTGTTGCCCCACGCGATCGTGAGCCTGGAGTGCCGCACCTGCTCGGGGGCGATGCCGGGCGTGGTGCCGAAGGTGCCGAGCCAGGCCTGGGTCCGGATGCCGCCGCAGAGCGGCGGGCGATCCAGCAGCGAGGCCCCGAGCTTGTGGAAGAAGCGCAGGTCCATCGAGGCGTACGCGAGCATGCCGTGCGGCCCCGCGTAGTTGAGCGGCAGCACCGCCTGCGGGCCATGGGCCGCGATCACGGAGGTGACGCGCTCGTGGATGAGGTCGAGCGCCTCGTCCCAGGAGACGGGCGCGAAGCGGCCCTCCCCCTTGGCCCCGATGCGACGCAGCGGGGTCTGCAGGCGGCCGGGGCCGTGCACCCACTCGGGATACGAGCCGGCCACCTTGGTGCAGATCACGCCGGCGGTGTACGGGTTGGCCCGGGAGCCGCGGATGCGCACGATCTTGGCTTGCTCCACGGTGACGGTCAGGCTGCAGGTGTCGGGGCAGTCCAGCGGGCAGACGCTCGCGTGTTCGCTCATGCTGGGCATGGTAAGGCAACCGGCCCGCCTCCGCCACCCGGCCGCGCCGTAAACGCGGCGCCGTCTCCTCCCGTCCAATCCGGCAACGGGGCGGCAGGTACAGCCCCGGGGAGGAGACAACACCATGAAAAAGCTGATCGCGCTGGTTCTGGCCGTCGCGGTCTTTGCTCCCACGCTGGCCTTCGCGGGCGCGTCCACGGACGCGGCGCTCGGGCTCGGCGCCTTTGCCGTGTTCAATCAGATCCTGGGCGGTGTCGGCATCTTCCACCGCGGCCCGGTGCTCGCGCCGGCCCCGGTCGTCATTGCGCCGGCGCCTCGGGTCTACGTCCCCGCGCCGGTCGTCGTGGCCCCGCCTCCGCGCTTCGTCGCGCGGCCGTATCCGGTGTACGTCCCGGCCCCGCGTCACGTGGTGGTCCACGAGCGGCCGGCATTCTGCCCGCCCGGTCACGCGCGGAACGGCTGGTGCTACCCCGCGCCGGTGCATCCGGGCTGGCGCTACTGATCGCAGCGATCTGACCGCCCTCTCCCTTCGGGCCCCGGGGGGAGAGGGTGCTACACTCCAGGAGCCATGCCGCCCGCGCGCTCGCTCGAGCCCGACGAGTGAGGCGCGTCTCCCTCCTCCGGCTGATCGCGGTCTTCACCTGGACGGGTCTGTCGAGCCTCGGCGGCGGCCGGAGCGCCTACTTCCACGACGCGCTGGTGCGGCGCCGCGGCTTCATCCGTCACGACGAGTTCGTCCAGGACTTCACGCTGAGCCAGGTGCTGCCGGGTCCGAACTTCAGCAATCTGGCGGTGGCCCTCGGCTACCGGCTCGCCGGCGTGGCGGGCGGCGTGTGGGGGCTCCTGGCCATCGTGCTGCCGGGCGCCCTCATCCTGCTGGGCGCGGGCGTCCTCTACTTTCGCGGCGCCTTCAGCCCCTCGGCCACGCTGCTCATCGGCGGCCTGAGCGCGGCGGTGGTGGGGCTCGTGCTCGTGACCACGCTGCGCATCATTTTTGGCTCGCGGCGCGGGCTTGGCTCGCGGCGCGGGCGCGGCTCGCTCCGCGGAGGCCGCGCGATGGTGGTGGCCGCGCTCACCTTCGCGGCGGTGGGCCCGCTGCGCCTGCCCACCGTGGGCGTCGTGCTCGTGATGGCGGCGGTGAGCCTCTGGCTGCACTGGGCTCCGCCCGCCGCGCCCGGGAAGAGCTGATGGCGGACCTGGCCTGGCTCACCTGGACCTTCCTCTGGCTGAGCCTCCTGTGCGTGGGGGGCGGGCTCGGGGTGATCCCGGAGATGGAGCGCCAGTCGGTGGCGATCCATCACTGGCTCACCGCGCGCGAGTTCGTCGACGGCTACACGCTCTCGCAGCTCACGCCGGGCCCCAACATGCTGATCGCCGTCTTCGTGGGCTACCGCGCCCACGGCCTGCTGGGCGGCCTCCTCGCCGGGCTCGCCATGTTCCTGCCCACCTCCATCCTGGCCATCGTCGTCTCGCACCACTGGCAGCAGTGGCGGATGCGCCCGTGGGCGGCGACGGCGGAGCGGGCCCTGATCCCGGTCGGGATCGGGCTCATGGCCGGCGGCGTCTATACGCTGGCGCGCACCGCGATCCACGACGGCCTGACCGCCGCGCTCGCGGTGGGCACGGCCCTCGTGGTGGCCACCGATCGCGTGCCGCCGGTGATCGCGGTGCTGGCCGCGGGCGGCATCGGCTGGGTCCTGTCGCGCTAGCCGGGGCCGCGTTCCCACGACGCGTCGCCGCTTGACACGGCCCTTCCCCCGGGCATATGGTCGCCCCGCTCCGGCTCGGCGGCGGAGTCTCCCGAACTCTCGACGAGGAGGAATCGCGTGCTTGGCAACAGATCTCACGTCTCCCGCGGCGTGGTGGTGGCTCTCGCCTTCCTCATCCTCCTCGCGATCGGCTCGGCCGTCTCGGTGACGGCCCAGCGCCTGGCCGATGGGCAGGCGCCGAAGTTCACGGTGGATCCGTTCTGGCCGAAGCCCCTGCCCAACCGCTGGCTGTTCGGCCAGGTGTCGGGCGTGACCGTCGACAGCCTGGATCACGTCTGGATCGTGCAGCGCCCGCGCTCGCTCACCGAGGACGAGAAGGGCGCCACGCTCAGCCCGCCGCGGAACGAGTGCTGCGTGCCCGCGCCCGCGGTGATGGAGTTCGACAGCGAGGGCAACCTGCTCCAGGCCTGGGGCGGCCCCGGGCCGGGCTACGACTGGCCGGCCAACGAGCACGGGATCTTCGTGGATCCGGCGGGCAATGTGTGGCTGGCCGGCAACGGAGAGAAGGACCACCAGATCCTGAAGTTCACGCGCGACGGCCGCTTCCTCATGCAGATCGGCAAGCCCGGGTCGAGCGGGGGCGACGGAGACACCGCCAACCTCAACCGGCCCGCGGACGCGCGCGTGGATCCCTCGGCCAACGAGCTCTACGTGGCCGACGGCTACGGCAATCACCGCGTGATCGTGTTCGACGCCTCCACCGGCGCCTACAAGCGGCACTGGGGCGCCAACGGCCGGCCCCCGGGCGACGCGAGCGTCAAGCAGTTCAAGAACCCGGTGCACTGCGTGCGGGTGTCGAGCGACGGGCTCGTCTATGTCTGCGACCGCATGAACAACCGGGTCCAGGTCTTCAAGAAGGACGGCACGTTCGTCCAGGAGTTCACGCTGGCGCCCGCGACGGCCGGCAACGGCTCGGTCTGGGATCTCGACTTCTCGAAGGATCCGGCGCAGAGCTATCTCTACACCGCCGACGGGGAGAACAACCACGTCTGGGTGCTCTCGCGCGCGACCGGCAAGGTGCTCTCGCGCTTCGGCCGCAGCGGGCGCTACGCGGGCCAGCTCCACTGGATCCACAACATGGCGGTGGATTCGCGCGGCAACATCTACACGACCGAGGTGGACAACGCCAAGCGCGTCCAGAAGTTCGTCTACCAGGGCCTCTTCCCCATCACCGACTGACCTCTCCCCCTCTCCCCCCCGGGGGAGAGGGCAGGGTGAGGGGCGATAAGGTGAGGGGGCGGCGGGGTAAGATGGTTCTCGCCCATGCACGCCCCTCTCGAGAACGTCCCGCTGGCCCGTCACTGCACCCTGCGCGTGGGTGGGGCGGCCCGCTTCTTCGCCGAGGCCGCCGCCGAGGCCGCGGTGCTTGAGGCCGTCGACTGGGCGGCCGGCCGGGGGCTGCCGGTGCGCGTGCTGGGCGGCGGCTCCAACCTGGTCATCGCGGACGAGGGCGTGGACGGGCTCGTGCTCAAGATCGCCCTGCGCGGGGTGACGACCCGCGAGGTGCCGGGCGCGGTGGAGGTGACGGCCGCCGCGGGCGAGCCGTGGGACGCGCTGGTCCGGCACACGGTGGAGCAGGGCTGGGCGGGGCTCGAGTGCTTGAGCGGCATCCCGGGCCTGGTCGGCGCCACCCCGATCCAGAACGTGGGCGCGTACGGCCAGGAGGTGAGCGATACGCTCGTGGCGGTGCGCGCGCTCGACCGCGAAGGGCGGAGCGTCGTCACGCTCGGGCCGTCTCAGTGTGGCTTCGGTTACCGCGACAGCCTCTTCAAGAGCGGCGCGCCCGGCCGCTACGTGGTGCTCGCCGTCGTCTACCGACTCGTGCCCGGCGGCGCGCCGAACGTGCGCTACGCCGACATCGCGCGCGCCCTCGAGACCCGCGGCCTCGCGCGCCCTTCACTCGCCGACGTGCGTGAGACCGTGCTGACGGTCCGGCGCTCCAAGTCCATGGTGCTGGAGCCCGGCGATCCGAACGCGCGGAGCTGCGGCTCGTTCTTCCTGAATCCCATCGTGGACGCGGCGGCGCTGGCCGCGGTCGACGCGCGCGCGGCCGGTCTCTCCATGCCGCGCTGGCCGCATCCGGACGGGCGCGTCAAGCTCTCGGCGGCCTGGCTGATCGAGCGCGCCGGCTTCACTCGCGGGCAGGCGGAGGGGCCGGTCGGCCTCTCGACGCGCCACACGCTCGCCATCGTCTGCCACGACGGCGCGCGTGCCCGCGACGTCGCCGCCTTCGCCCGCCGCGTGCGCGCCGGCGTGGAGGCGCGCTTCGGCGTGCGCCT
>JBGOVO010000280.1:0-5456 GCA_041478145.1 Methylomirabilia bacterium | reverse complement strand
GTCGACTTTGAGGATCTCGTCGAGATTGCGCACGGCTGCGATGTCCTCGATCAGGACGATGAGCAGGCTCTGGTCGTTGGCGGTCTTGAGGTAGTCGCCCACCCCGAAGCCCTGGCGGCTCGTGAACAGGCCGCGCTTGCCGAGCGGCGCGAACTTGGCGGCCTCGACGACGGCCGAGGCTTCCGCGCGGGTGTTGACGTGCGGCACCACGATGCCCTGGGCCCCGCGGTCCAGCGTGCGGTAGATGGTGGCGTGGTCGTTGTCCATCACGCGGACCACCGACGTCACGCCCCAGAGGTCGCAGGCCCGGGTCAGGTTGCCGAGGTCGGCATAGTCGACCCCGCCGTGCTCGCCCTCCAGCCAGATCCCGTCGGCGCCGAGCGTGCCGAGCTGGTCGATCAGGTCCGGGTCGTTGGAGCCGGACAGGATGGTCGCCACCTGGCCGGATGCCAACCGCTGCTTCACGCGATTCGGTCGAATGTTCATGCGAGCTCTCTCTTTCGTCTATTGGTGAGGTGGCAATGCGTCGCCGAGCATCCGGCCGAAGACGACCATCTCCGGGCTCGTCTTCCGGTACGCGTCGAGCGCGGCCAGCACATCCGGGAACTCACGGGCCGGGGGCATCGGAGGCACAGTGGGGAGCGACGGCAGGGCGGCGAAGACCGCGGGGATCTCGGCGTCCACCGCAGCCAGGAGCCGCTGACAGACCGCGCCCGTCGCCGCGTCGTCCAGATGCGGCCGCAGCACCGTCGCCACGTGGGCGAGGAAAGCCGGCCACGACGCCAGCATCCGATAGAGTCCCGGGACGAATATCTCCCGTCCCACCGTGGTGCCGAGCGTGGCCAGCACCGCCCGCTCCGCCGACGGCAGCGCGGCGGGGTCGACGAGGGCCGGCAGCGACCCCAGCGGCGTGGGCGGCGTCCAGCCCGGTGCCACACCGTTCAGGACGTGGGGGCGCTCCCCGGTCAGAAGCCGGCGCAGCAGGCCCGACAGCACGAGATTGACCGGGCTCACGCGGGCGAAGCTGGCGCACGTCGCGCGGATGGCCGCCTCCCCGGCCGCATCCACGCCCCACACGGTGAGGGCGTCCCGCGAGAGCGGCGCCAGCCGCGGAACCGTCAGCCGCTCGGCGGCGCGCCAGGCGGCGACCTGGGCCCGTCCGCTCGCGAAGGCCGGCCCGAGCGCGGCCCACGTCCACTCGAGCCAGCCCGCGCGCGTGGCCAGGTGGCGCTGGAGCGAGGAGACGTACGGAACGGCCCAGAGCCGACGGATCTCGTCGTAGACCGCGGCGATCTCGCCGGTGGCGTCGCGCTCCCGCAGCTCGGCCAGCATCGCGCTCGCGCGGCCGGCGCTAGCCGGGCTGGGCGTCGCCCAGCCGGGAGGCCGGGAAGCTGAAGACGTTCGCGGGCTCATGCGACAGGCCGTGGTCGCGGCGGAGGCGCTCCGCCATGCCCAGCGCATGGGGCGCGCCCTCGAGGAGCTGAGCCAGCATCAGGTCGTCGAGCCGGAGCCGCGCGCGCCGGGCCGCCTTCACGCACAGATCGCGCGTCGCGGCGCCGGCCGGATCGGTCCCCGACAGCACGGGCGGAGGAGTGACGGCGGGCGCCTCGCCACCCGGCGCCAGCGCGGGGCGCCTCGTGTGCCATTCCGTGGCCCGCTCGTAGGCGTGGCCGACCCGAAGGATGGTCGTCTCGCCGAAGGGCCGCCCGAGGATCTGCATGCCGAGCGGCAGGCCGTTGCGCCCGAAGCCATTCGGGAGCGCGAGCACGGGCTGGCCGGTGACGTTCCAGGCCGTGAGCAGGCTCGGCTTCTGCCAGAACGACACGCTGCGGTAGTCGCTCAAGCGCGGGGCCTCGCCCATGCCCGCCGTGACGAAGGCGTCGAAGTGCGCGTAGAGCGGCTCCATCTCCACCATCATCCGGCGATGCTCGCGGGTGGCCTGGATGTAGTCGTTGGCAGTGAAGAGAACGGCGGGGAGCGCGCGAGAGCGAAAATCGGCGCCGAACTCCCCGGGCCGGGCGATCAGGTCCTGCTGGTGGACGCTGAAGATCTCGGTCTCCGCGATGATGATCTTGACGTCGTAGTAGCGGGCCAGCGGCCGCACGCGGCATTCTTCCAGCTCGGCGCCGAGGCGGCGCAGCACCGCGAGCGCGGCCTCCATGGCCTTGCGGACGTCGTCCGATGCCGGGATGTCGTCTTCCCAGTGGTGGCGCAGCACCCCGATCCGGATCCCGCGCAGATCCTGGCCGAGTGCCTCGCGATACGGCGGAATGGACCGTCGCAGGCTGCCCGCGTCCTTCGGGTCGTAGCCGGCCAGGGCCTGCAGGGTCAGCGCGCAGTCCTCGACGGTGCGGGCCAGGGGACCGCAGTGGTCGAACGTGTAGGAGTTGGTGATCACGCCGGCGCGGCTCACCAGCCCAAAGGTGGGCATGAGGCCGACCACACCGCAGTAGGACGCGGGCCCCCGGATCGATCCCCCGGTGTCGGAGCCGAGCGCCATCGGGACCAGGCCGGCGGCGACGGCCGCCCCCGAGCCCGTGGAGGAGCCGCCGGTGAAATGCGTCAGGTTCCACGGATTGCGCGCGGGCGGCCACGGCAGATCGAACGACGGCCCGGCATGCGCCATCTCGTGGGTGGCGAGCTTGCCGAGCAGCACGGCGCCGGCGTCGTAGAGCTTGGCGGTCGCGGTCGCGTCCTCCGGCGGGATCCGGTCGATGAAGATGCGCGAGTGGGCAGAGGTGAGGATGCCCTTCGTGTCGTAGATGTCCTTGAGCCCGAACGGGATGCCGTGGAGCGGGCCACGCAGTCGTCCGGCCGCGATCTCGGCCTCGGCCTGGCGGGCCTGCCGCCGGGCCAGGTCGAACGTGGGCGTGATGAAGGCGTGGGTCTGGGCATCGTATTGCTCGACGCGCCGGATCAGCGCCTCGACCAGCTCCACGGGCGAGAGCTTGCGGGCCGCGATCAGGCCGGAGAGCTCGGCGATCGAGAGGTCGTGGAGATCGGCGGTCATGGCTCGGCGTGTACCAAGCGCCGATCCTGCTCCACCGGCGGGGTCCCGTCAAGGCCACGCCACCGCCCCGCGGTGTCCGCCGGCACGAGAGTCCCGTATACTCGGTCCGCACCCGTGAGAGACCCCGACGGCAGGCGGAGCGCGTGGCGTGCGGTCGCGGCGGCAACCGCCCTCAACGCACCGCTCGGCTCGCTCTACGCGTTCAGCGTGTTCCTGCAGCCGCTGGAAGCCCTGCTCGGGCTCCACCGCGCGGATCTCGCGCTCGTCTTCGCCCTGGCCTCCGCCGGATTCGGCGCGGGCATGATCCTGGCGCCCAATGTCTACCGCGTGGCGGCGACCCCATTGGTGGTGCTCGCCTGCGCGGCTACGAGCACGCTCGGCATCGCGCTCGCCGCCACCGCGGGGGGTCTGGCCCAGCTGGCCATCGGGTACGGGGTACTCTTCGGCGCCGGGGGTGGCGCGGCCTACATCGTCGTGCAGCAGATCGTGAACCTGGCCGTGACGGGCCGCCACGGCCTGGTCAACGGCTATGTCGTCAGCCTCTATCCGGCCGGCGCCATGATCGCGGCGCCCCTCTTCGGCTGGGGCATCCGAGAGCTCGGCGTGCGCGCCACGCTCGGGGGCCTCGCGAGCGTCCTCGCCGCCACCGGGCTCGTCAGCGCGTGGCTCACCGCGCGTTCCGGCGTCACACTGGCCACCGCGACCGGGGTCGTCGCGCTGGCAGCCGAAGAGCGCCGCCGGCCGGTGTTCTGGCGCCTCTGGCTCGTGTTCTTCCTGGCCGCATCCGCCGGGCTGATGGTGCTCAGTCAGGCCGCGGCCATCATCACGGCCTACGGTGGGGCGGCCTCGCTCGCGGTGTACGGCACGACCTTCATCACCGCCACCATCGCGGTCGCGCGCCTGGGGGGCGGGTGGATGGTCGACTGGCTCGCCATTCCCGCGGTAGCGGCCGGTGCCCATGCGGTCGCCCTCGCCGGTAGCGTGGCGCTGACGCTGTGGCCCAGCCCAGGGATGTCGGTCATTGCCCTGGCGCTCGTGGGGCTGGGCTATGGCCTGATCTCCGGCGTCACGGCGGCCGCGGTCGCGGTCTACTGGAGGCGCGCGCTGTATGGCCGGATGGCCGGCCGGATCTACATGGCGTGGTGCGCCGCCGCCATCGTCCTGCCCATCACGGCTGGCCGCCTGTTCGACCTGACCCATGGCTATGGAACGGCGGTCCTCATCGCGGCTGGCGGAAACGCGCTGGGTATCCTCGTGTCGCTCGGGCTGCCACGGCAACCCTCATCGCCAGCTCCGTCTCGCGGGCGCTGAGGTACTATCTCCCCCCATGTCCACGGCTCCCCACCCGATTTCGCTCGCGCACCTGACCGTGCTGGACACCACCCCGCCCGAGCTGGTCAGCGTGGCGGCGAGCGCGGGCTTCCGGACCATCGGCATCCGGCTCACCGCGACGCCGAGCGTGGGCATCCCGCCGTACGACGTCCTGCACGAGGGGCCGCTGCTGCGGGAGACCTTGCTGCGTCTGAAGGACACCGGCGTGTCCGTGCTGGACACCGAGTTCCTCCGCTTCGAGCCCGCGCACCCGATCGGCATCCCGGAGGGGTTTCTCGAGGTCTCGGCCCGCCTCGGCGCGAAGAACGTGCTCGTCATGAGTGCGGAGCCTGAGGAAGCGCGGACCATCGAGCGGTTCTGCGAGCTCTGCGACCGGGCCGCCCAGTACGGCCTGCACGTCTGCCTGGAGTTCGCCATCTACACCGGGGTGCGCACGCTGGCCCACGCCGCCCAGGTCGTGGCCAAGTCGAAGCGCTCGAACGCGTCGGTCCTGGTGGACGCCTTGCACTTCAGCCGGTCCGGCGGGATCCCGGCTCACATCGGGCAGGTGGATCCGACGCTCTTCCGCTACGCCCAGATCTGCGATGCGTCGGCCGACATGCCCGGCCCGACCGACACGCCCAATCTCATCCGCGAGGCCCGCACGGGTCGGCTGCTTCCCGGTGAAGGGCTGCTGCCTCTGCGCGAGCTGGTGGCGGCGCTACCCGACGGCGTGCCCCTGGCCATCGAGGCGCCGTGCCGCGCGACGGCCGATCTTCCCGCCGTCGAGCGCGCCAAGCGCGCGTACCAGGCGCTCTCGGCCTTGCTGGCTAGCTGACCTCGACCAGCTCCAGGGCCTCGCGGCTCGGGCCCTCGATCATCACCGCGCGCGTGTCACCGAGCGGGTAGGGCTCCTCGAGGAACGCGACGCCTTCGCCTCGCAGCTTGGCGACCCACCCGTCGAGATCGGTGACGCTGAGCGCGATGTGGTCGTAGAGCTGCCCGCGCGAGCTCGCGAGCGGCCGGTCGCCCACACGCTTTTTCCTGCGCAGGGCCACGTCGCCGTAGTCGTCCGCTGCCGACGGCGTCCGGAACATCCCTTCCCGGTCCAGCGCCGGCCAGCTGCGATCGGGTC
>JBGOVO010000128.1:0-9528 GCA_041478145.1 Methylomirabilia bacterium | reverse complement strand
TTCGGCGAAGAACCGGACCGGCCACGGGGCCGACCTCCCGCCCGGAGGTCCCGGACGGGCCGGATCCGGGAGCATCTCAGGGGTCATGGGGCGTCAGTGCTCTGACTTCTCGGCGCGCCAGCGCCGGTCGGCCTTCTTCCCAGGTCACTCGTCGGACGTCTACGCCTCATGGAGGAGGAGTGATGCCATCGCGTCTCCTAGTCGAGCTTCCCCTCCCCGGAGCGACATAGGGGCCCGACGGTAACACGTCACGGACCTCTTTGCCTCACCGGGGCCATCGGGGCGAACGATATGCTAAACCGCGAATAGAACCCGCCAGTATGCTGGCGTAGACTCCCTGCATGACGTCGCGACTGGCAGCGCTCTCGCTCCTCGCCCTCTCGGCGGCGCTGGTACGGCCTGCCCCGGCGGCGGGTCAGAATAACTTTGAGATCCAAGTCTACGGCTCGGAGACGGTGCCTCCCGGCACCACCATGGTGGAGCTGCACAGCAACGTCGCCGCCGAGGGCAGCCAGCGCACGGTCGACCATGTGCTCCGCACTCAGGGCGCCTTCCACGAGACGCTCGAGATCACCCAGGGCATCACCTCGTGGTTCGAGACTGGCTTCTACGTGTTCACGTCGATTCAGCCCGATACGACGTGGGAGTGGGTGGGCGATCACATCCGCCCGCGCGTGCGGGTGCCCGAGAGCTGGCATCTACCCGTGGGCCTCAGCCTCTCATCGGAGCTGGGTTATCAGCGGCGCGCCTTCTCCGTCGATACGTGGACGCTCGAGTTGCGGCCCATCATCGACAAGCAGTGGGGCCCCTGGTACGTCTCGATCAACCCGGTCCTGGACCGGGCCATCCAGGGCGAGAGCGTGAACAAGGGCTTTGAGTTCTCCCCCGCCGCCAAGATCAGCTACGGCGTTACGTCCAAAGTGGCCATCGGGCTCGAGTACTACGGTGCGCTGGGACCGGTGACTCACTTTGATCGGGCACATGACCAGCAGCACCAGCTCTTCCCGGTGATCGACCTCGACCTGGGCCCCACGTGGGAGTTCAACGCCGGTGTCGGCTTTGGGCTCACGCCGAGCACTGATCGGCTGATCATCAAGATGATCCTCGGCTATCGCTTCGAGTGGGGCGGCGGCGGACACAAGTGAGCGCTGTCCCGGTCCTGGTGGGCCGTGTGCCGCCTCACGCAGAGCTGATCACGGCCGCATCGAGAGCCAGCCGCTCCCGGTGGCCACCTTCGAGCGGACAACGACGACAGGCTAAGCGGGACGCACGGTGGGCGTGAGCCCGGTCATGGCGGTGGCGCCGCGTGAGCCGGCGTCCGGTTGCTTCCGCCGACTAGCCCGATGACCGGCGGAAGTCGATGAAGCCGCGCTCGACGTCGGTGTCCACGAGCTCGACTCGCACGTGATCACCGACATCGAGCCCGTGCGATCCGCGCACGACCTTCCCTTCCACGCTGGGCTGGAGGATGCGGACCCAGGTGCCCTTCTCGGACGCGCCGGTCACGATCGCATCGAACTGCTCTCCGATCCGTGAGGCCAGCACGAGCGCCGCCGCCGACTTCTGGACCTGTCGCTCGACCTTGGCCGCGTTGTCCTCCTGCTCGGTACAGTGGCGGGCCAGCTCGCCCAGATCATCGTTGGCGTACGGCGCCGGCGCGCCCGCCATGGCCGCCTTCAAGAGTCGCCCGGTGACCAGATCCGGGAAGCGCCGATTGGGGGCGGTGGAGTGGGAGTAGTCTCTCGTGGCCAGCCCGAAGTGTCCGTCCGTCGCCTGCCCGGGGAGCTCGACGACGTACTCACCCGAGCCCAGGAGCTTGACGACGGAGAGGGACAGGTCCGGGAACCGCGCGGGATCTTGCCGGCGCCGCTCGGCGAGGAACGCCTCGAGCGCGCGCGCGTCCGGCTCGGACGGGAGCCGGCCCCCGAGACCGGACGCCAGATCGACGAGCCGCCCCCATCGCTCGGGCGCGCGCAGCACCCTCCGCAGCGAGGGCAGGCGTTTCGCCTCCAGGTACTTCGCGGTAACCCCGTTGGCCGCGATCATGAAGTCCTCGATCAGCTCCTTGGCCCGGTTCTTCTCCTCCGGCCGCAGATCGGCGATCAGGTCTCCGTCGAACACGGCGCGGGTCTCGAGCGTCTCCAGGCTCAGCGCGCCGTGCTGGTGTCGGAGGGTCTTCATCGCCTGGGCGACCCGATCCTGGATCCGCAGCTGCTCGTCGAGCCCGGGAACCGCGGCGAGCCGCGGCGGCGCGGGCCCCGCTCCGTCGAGCCAGGCGGCGACACTGTTGTACGCGAGCTTCGCCCGGTTCAGCACGACGGCCCGATACACATCGGACGCGGCCACCGTCCCGTCGGCGGCGACCACCATCTCGACGATGATCGCCAGGCGGGGCTGATCCTGGCCCAGGGACGTCAGGTCCGTCGAGAGCTTCTCCGGAAGCATCGGGAAGATCTCGGCCGCGGTGTAAACCGACGTGGTATTGGCCCGCGCGTGGGCATCGATGCCGGAGCCCACCTTCACCAGCGCGTCGACGTCGGCGACCGCGACGAGCACCTTGACCGTCCCGTCCTTCATCGGCGCGGTGACGGAGAGCTGATCGAGATCCCGGGAGTCGTCGTTGTCGATCGAGCACCAGACGAGGTCGCGAAGATCACGGATCGAGGGGCCCGTGTCGGTCGCCGCCTTCCCGATGGCCTCGGTCTCCGCGCGGACGGCGGGAGAGAAATCCGGTAGGAGTCCACGCTGGGTCATCACTCGGTGCGCGATGCCTCTGAGCTGGTCCCGGTTCGACGTGCTGGATCGATCCACGTGGCTCATTTCCCGCCGCTCGTCTCGAAGACGCTCTGGATCACGGCCTGTGCTTCCTCCTGGATTCGGCGCAGGTGGTCCGGACCCTTGAAGCTCTCCGCGTAGAGCTTGTAGACCTCCTCGGTTCCGGACGGCCGCGCCGCGAACCAGCCGCTCCCGGTGGCTACCTTCAACCCACCGATCGGAGCGCCGTTGCCCGGCGCCGTCGTCAGCCGGCTCGTGATCCGGTCGCCCGCCAGCTCGGAGGCTCTGACCTGCGACGGCGAGAGCCGCGCCAGGACCGCCTTCTGCTCGGCAGTGGCCGGCGCGTCGATGCGCTGGTAGGCGAACTCACCGAATTCGCGGGTGAGCTCTCGGTAGAGCTCGGCCGGGTCCCGGCCCATGACCGCCGTCATCTCGGCGGCAAGGAGACCGAGGATGATCCCGTCCTTGTCGGTGGTCCAGACCGTGCCGTCGCGGCGGAGAAATGACGCGCCCGCACTCTCCTCGCATCCGAAGCCGAGTCCACCGCCGAGAAGCCCGTCGACGAACCACTTGAACCCGACGGGCACCTCCAGAAGGGCGCGCCCGAGTCGAGCCGCCACCCGGTCGATCATGCTGCTGCTCACGAGGGTCTTGCCGATCCCGGCGTTCTTCGGCCATCCGGCTCGGTGGCTGAACAGGTAGGAGATGGCGACGGCCAGGTAGTGGTTCGGGTCCAGGAGGCCGAGGCTCCGGGCCACGATGCCGTGACGGTCGTGGTCGGTGTCGCACGCCCAGGCCACGTCGAATCGATCCTTGAGCGCGATCAGGCGCTGCATCGCGTAGACCGAGGAGCAGTCCATCCGGATCTTGCCGTCCCAGTCGACCGTCATGAACCGGAAGGTCGGATCCACCGCGTCGCTCACCACCGTCAACGGCAGCTTGTACCGCTCACCGATCCTGCCCCAGTAGTGGACGCCGGCGCCCCCGAGCGGATCGACGCCGAGGCTGACTTTGGCGTCGCGAAGGACCTCCAGGTCCACCACGTTTCGGAGGTCCTCGACGTACGCGGCCATGTAGTCGTGACGGTGCGTGGTGGTGGCCCCGCGCGCCCGCTCGAACGGGATCCGCGGCACCGCGGTGAGACCATCGGCCAGCAGCGCGTTGGCCTGATCCTGGATCCAGCCCGTGACGTGGGTGTCGGCGGGTCCCCCGTTCGGCGGGTTGTACTTGAAGCCGCCGTCCTCGGGCGGGTTGTGCGAGGGGGTGATGACGATCCCGTCGGCGAGGCCGTCTACCCGGTCGCGGTTGTAGGCGAGGATCGCGTGGGAGATGACCGGCGTGGGCGTGTACCCGCTTCGATCGTCGATCATCACCTCCACGCGGTTGGCCGCCAGCACCTCGAGCGCACTCGCAAAGGCCGCTTCGGAGAGGGCGTGGGTATCGATCCCGAGGAACAGAGGCCCGTCGATCTTGTGCTCTTGTCGGTACCGGCAAATGGCCTGGGTGATCGCGAGGATGTGGGCCTCGTTGAACGCGCTGTCCAACGCGGACCCGCGATGGCCCGAGGTCCCGAACGACACCCGCTGCTCACGCACCGACGGGTCCGGACGCCTCGTGTAGTACGCGGTCATGAGCCGCGGGATATTCGCCAGGCATGACGCCTCGGCGAGCTTCCCGGCGCGTGGGTCCACCCTCATCCCCTCCTCCTTCCCCCGAAAAACATGGTCAGCGCGAGCATACCAGCCAACTCCCACCCGCCGATCGGATCTTGGACCATACGGCTTTAGGGGCAGACCGCCGGAGCGGTCGGAGTGGGCCAAGGTCCAATAGGCAGGCGGGCTGACGTGACCTAGACTCACGACCTGATGGAACGGTCGGCGGCAGGGTCTGTCGCGATACCCGCGATCGACCCGGCCAGAAAAGGAACTCCGATGAAACGAATTGGACACGTCATCGTGCTCGTACTCCCGCTCTCGCTGCTCGCATCCGGCTTCGCCCTCGCGGCCGATGACTCGAAGGTGAAGGCCGCCACGGACCAGGTCGAGCGCGGCGCGAAGAAGATCCCCGACGGCAAGATCGGGGAAGGCGTCACCGAGACGGCCAAAGGAATCGGCAACACGGTTTCCGAAGGCGCGAAGTACAGCGGTGAAAAGCTGAAGGAGGCGGAAAAGGCCGCCGAGCCGCCCGCGAAGACCGCCTGGGGCAACGCGCGCGATAGCGCCGTCGGCTTCGGGCACAGCGTCAAGGGCTTCTTTACGAAGCTCTTCTCGAACTGAGGCCTCGGAGAGCGCTGAAGACAGCGGATCGAGCGGAACCCGCACCTCTCGCAGTTGCTACCGACGTACTGAAGAACTTCGCCTGAGGGCTCATATCGCACTCGCGGCGATGTTCACCGTGAGGGCGAGGAGCGCGGCGTTGAAAAAGAACGACACGACGCCGTGGGCGGCCACGGTGCGGCGGATCTCCTTGGTCGTGATGCCCACGTCGGAGACCTGCGAGGTCATGCCAATGACCAACGCGAAGTAGACGAAGTCCCAGTAGTCCGGCTCTCCCTCTCCGCCCGGGAACGCCAGTCCCCGGACGCCGCTCTCCGCGTAGAACTCGTGAGCGTAGTGCAGCGCGAAGATCGTGTGGATGAAGGCCCAAGACAGCACGATCGTGATCGTCGCGAGGATCAGCTCGCCCGACCGCCGCGGTGCCGCCCCGGTACCGGCGGTACCAAGCAACACGACGATGGCGAGGAGGCTCGCCAGGGCCGCGGCGACGGTCAGGAACAGGATGACGATCGCCCCCTCATCCTGGCCTGCGGCGCGGCGCCGGATCTGGTGCACATCGGCCCGCGCCATCATCTCCAGGGCGAGTGTCACATAGAGTCCGACACCGATGTCCCAGCCGACGAGGCCACGCATCACCGGTCTCCAGCCGGTCAGGGCGGCGAGCGCCATGGTGGCCGCGATACCAACCACGGAAGATGCGAACAGTCGGGGCCGGGCCCGAATGATCCGCCACACCACGGGTGCTCGTGCCATGTCGTAACGATCCTGCCAGAGCGCTCGGCAGAGATCAATCGGCCGCCGAGGGCGCGTAGGAGACACCGCCAGCGCGCACCGACGAGGGGTTGGCGCCACAAATGATCGAGCGCGTCGCCGATCTCCTGAAGTGCGTCGTGCAGCGTGGCATCGCCATCCTCCTCGTCGACAGAAGGTGACAATCGCGCTACGGCTCCGCTATCGGTCACAGGGTCATTCAGTTCACCGGGTTGTTCCGCCTCCCCTTGGATTGGGCTGTCCCGGCGGCGGGATGGATGGCGGTAGGACCGACGGCCCCAAGTCCAGGAGGTCGAGCTTGAGGACAGCCTGATCGCCAGGCTTGATCCCGGCGATGGCCCCCGGCAAGAACGTGTTAGTCCATGGCCCCCCAGGCGTGCTGACCGTGACCGCCCCGCTCGCCGGGTCCACGGCCGTCACCGCCCCCGTCACCGCCCCAACCCGCGTGTCGATGAGTTCGACGGTCACCATCACGTCGTCGCCCGGCTTCACGTCTGCCAGCAGCGCTGGGCGAAACTCCGCCTCCACGATCGCGCCGCCGATGGCCAGCGTGACGCGGCCCAGAGTGGAATCCACGGCTGTGACGCGCCCCTTCACGAGGGCCCGGATGCCCGGCGAACCCTGCCCGCGGCCCCCGCGGCCCCCGCGTTGAGCGAGCATCGTGTTCCCTGGCTGGGAGGCGGCATATCCGTCTGCGCCTATGATCAGTGCCGCCACCGCCAACATGAGCAGTGCTCTTCCCATCGCCGTAAAGGTCATGTGCCCTCCCCCTGGCGGCTCGGCCCCATGCCGAGGCTCCCGACTGTGTTCAAGCGAACGCTACGTCCGTAGATTGCGACGGTCGCTCGTGGCAAGCCCTGCCGTGGCTCCCACTCCAAAGGCCGGGCTGTTCTATTTCGGCAATTGCGGGCCCGGATTTGAACCCGAGTCCCGTCAGTACAGTCTCACGCGACCCGGGCCACCCCGCGGATCTCGAAGGTGGGGCTCTGTGTCTACGACGGTGGTGGCCCCGACGGGATTCGCATGGTAGTGGGCCACGAGCTTGCCTTCGAGGTGAGCGGCATCGCCGTCCGGCCTTAGCACGGTCCAGCCTCCGGAGGTTGGTTGCAAAGGCTGAGTATGCAGAGTGATACACGACGAGCCCCTGACTTGTGGATCGGGAATCGCGGGCTAAACACGAGCCGAGATGGAACCGCCGCCCAGGGGTTGCGTTAGCATACGTGCCGTGCGCCGACTCCTCTTGGTGACCTGTTTCGTGGCCTTCGCGGCCGGCGTCGCTTGGGCCGATGGCCCGGCCGACGTCGCGCGGGGCAAGTACATCTTCGGTGCCGCGGCCGGCTGCGGCTGTCACACCGAGCCCAAGGGGCAGGCGAATGCGGGTGGCAAGAAGTTCGAGGGCGCCTTCGGGACCGTGTATGCGGCCAATATCACGCCGGACCGCCAGACAGGCATCGGCGGCTGGACGGACGAGCAGGTCATCACGGCCATCCGGTTGGGCCGTCGGCCCAATGGCGAGCGGATCCTGCCCGTGCACCCGTTCACGTCATTCAACGGTATGGCCGAGGAGGACCTCAAGGCCCTTGTGGCGTTCCTCCGCACCGTCCCGCCGGTGCACCGCACCAAGACGCCGAAGAAGATCATCGTGCCCATGTTCGAAAGCCTCTTCCTGCCGGTCTGGCTCACCACCTTCGCGTCCACGGAGACGCCGCCGCCGACCGCGCCCGTTTCGGGTCTGCCGCGCGGCGAGTATCTCGTGCGGGCCGTCGGTCACTGCGGCGAGTGCCATACCCCTCGCTCGGCCATGACCATGGCCGTGGACAACTCGCGCTTCCTCGCGGGCAACTCGAAAAAGACCGGTCCCGAGGGCCAGGCGGCGCCCAATATCACGCCCGACATCGGGACGGGTATCGGGGACTGGACCGAGGAGCAGATCGTCACCTACCTCGGAACGGGCAACCGACGCGATGGAGACGTGGCCGGCGGGCTCATGGGCGAGAACATCCAGGGGACGTTGGCCGGCTACAAGGACATGACCAAGGCCGATCTTCGGTCCATCGCGCGGTATCTCAAGAGCATCCCGGCGGTCAAGAACAAGATCGAGTAGTTCCGCGCCGGAAGCTTTGCGCGGTCAGAACGTGAGCCGCGATGGGTCAGGTACCCCCGGCCAGTTTCCCTGCCAGCAGGGCGAGCTCTGGCGGGTCGACGTCGGACACGAGGGCGTAGCCCAGCTCGCCCTGGCGCCAAAGGATCACGCTGAAGCCGCGCGACGTGGTGACATGGGCGCGGGCGCTGCCGATGGGCTGAAGTCCCGTCGTGGGCCACGAGAGCCCGCCCGGCTCGAAGACGAAGAGCGAAATCGCATGCAGCCGACGGTGGAATACAAACACAGCGGCCTTGCGGCTCATGTAATAGCCCACGGCGCCGCCCCGCAATGGAAAGTCCTGGTCGCCCACAAAGTGAACCACCGGCGAGAAGTCCAGCCGGCCCTCGAACCACGGCTTGACCTGGTGCATGCCGCCGCTCTCGATGTCGAGGGGATGCTGGCTCGAAAGGATCCGCAGGTGGTCATCGACGGCTTCGGTGATCATGCCTGCCGATCTGGGCCCCCCAGGTCCAACACCCCTCTGGTAGTACACCGGTATGACCACCAGCAGCACGGCGGCGACGGCGAGGGGCGGCAGGACCGAGCGCCCCCAGCGGCTCCACCAGGGCACGGCGCGGAGCCGCTCGGCTGGCCACGCGGCCGCCAGCCGCCGCTTGAGCGCGATGGGTGCCGCGTGCTGCGGGAGCCGCTGCTCGAGGGCTTCGGTCAGCAGCCGCTCCGCGGCCTCCGCGTGAGTGCAGGCGGCGCAGCCCTGGAGGTGGGCTCCGACCTGTTCGCGCAGCTCGGGTGCGAGCCGGCCGCGCTGGAGATCGAGGAGCAGCGGGTGGACGTCCTGGCAGGTCATCGCGGCT
This sequence comes from Methylomirabilia bacterium, assembly GCA_041478145.1. Taxonomy (GTDB): domain Bacteria; phylum Methylomirabilota; class Methylomirabilia; order Rokubacteriales; family CSP1-6; genus CAMLFJ01. The sequence continues at coordinate 751 of JBGOVO010000128.1, read as the reverse complement.
CCGTTCGCGCGTAGCGCATGAGCTCGAGGCGGAGGGCTGCGCGAGCCCGTGCCCGGCGGGACTTGACGGTGCCCACCGCGCAGCCCACGACGTGCGCCACCTCCATCTCGCTCAGCCCTTCGAGGTCCAGAAGCACCACCGTGCGGGCGTCCTCCGATAGCGTCAAGAGCGCACGATCGAGGTCCTCACCCACGACCTTGCGCATCCGGTCCAATTCCGGGTCATCCAAGAACCAATCGCGGGGGTCTCGGCCCTGCGCGGTCGGGTCGACGGTGTCGGACCTTTCCCGCCCCCTCGGCCGGTCCAAGCTCCCCCGCCTCATTCTGACTCGTCAACCGGAAGGCCGGGTCCCGGTGACTCCGCGTCTCAGGCGAGCGTCGAATCGATCACGGCCAGCGGCGTGGAGCCGACGACGTAGCGCACTTCCCGCATGCCCAGCATGGGGCGCGCCTGCTCCTCCGGAATCTTCATCGGGCCCGGGCCCGCGCCCACGCCAGGGGCCGGCTGCGGAAAGGCCGTGGACATCGCCGTGTGGAAGGTCACGTTACCCTCGACCTTCTGGAGCACCTGATGGATGTGCCCATTGAGCACAGTCACGGACCCGAACCGTGTCAGGAGCGCCATGGCCTGTTGGGCATCCTCGGTGACCCAGCCCCAGGCCGGAAAGACCGCCCAGAGGGGGACGTGGGCGAACACGACGACGGGTGTGCTGTTCGACAGCCCGGCGAGATCTTGCTTCAGCCACGCGATC
>JBGOVO010000334.1:0-4531 GCA_041478145.1 Methylomirabilia bacterium | reverse complement strand
GAGTTCCCAATCTGGGGTGTTGGCGCAGTAGCGGCCCAGATCGGGAACGGGTCAGCGGGCCCCCCTGCCCCCGCCTTCCCCCGCCCGCGCCGCGCTCCCTCGCGGAGCCCCCGCCCCCTTCGCGCCTGCCTTTGGAATTCTTAGAATCACCGTTGGCGTGATCATTGGACTGGTCGGCGGCGGCGGTGCTGGGGTGTGGAACCTGGCTCGGGGCTCGTGCGCTCGAGGACGCCGGGAGGGAGGGCAGGGGGAGGGGGCGCCTGACCCGTTCCCGATATGGGTCGCTACGGCGCCGCCAACCCGGATTGGGAACTCCAGACGCAAGGGCGGGAGGCCGAAGAGGGCCGTGGTCAGCGGCCCCTCCCCCTGCCCTCCCTCCCGGCGAAAACCGCCGCGGGTGCGTGCGAAAACCTACGCGAAGTTGTAGAGGCGAGCCGCGTTGTCGCAAGCGACCTTGCGCCGCACGTCGGCGGGGAGATGGCCGAGCTCGCGCGCGATGTACTCGCGCGAGTCCGGCCACACGCCGTCCGGATGCGGAAAGTCGGAGCCCCACATGACCTTGTCCACGCCCAGCTCGTCCAGCAGCTTCACGCCCACCGGATCCGTCTGGTACGTGGCCCACACCTGCCGCTTCCAGTACTCGCTGGGCGGCATCGTGAGCGAGAGGTCCTTGAACTGGTCCTCCCACTCGCTGTCCATGCGCCAGAGGATGTAAGGGATCCAGCCGATGCCCGCCTCGCCCAGCACCACGCGCAGCCGCGGGAAGCGCTCGAGCACGCCACCGTAGATCATCGCCATCAGGATATTGGCCATGTTGATCTGGAAGCCGGTGATGTGGGTGGCGAAGGCGATGCGGGAGGCGCGCCGCTCGGCCGGCGTGACGTCCGCGCCCGCGCGCGAGGGATCGGAGCCCATGAACACGAGCTTCTGGAGGGCCTCGGGCAGGCGGCTGCCGATGGTGTGGAAGTGCAGCGGCAGCCCGCTCGCGTCGATGACTTCCCAGAGCGGGTTCCAGTACGGATCCCACAGCGGCGTGAGGTCCGGCGAGTTGGCGATGTCGAGCCCGCGCACCGCGCCGCGCTTGGCCACGCGCTCCACCTCGGCGATGGCCGCGTCGATGGGCGTGTTCGGGATGGAGGCGAGCCCCGCGAAGCGCTCGGGGTGCGTCGAGCAGAAGTCGGCGAGCCACTCGTTGTAGACCCGCATCACCTCCACCACCGCGCCGGAGTCGTTCATCCGTCCGGTGGCACCGAGGATGCCGTAGAGCACTTCCGCCTGGACGCCGTCCAGATCCTGGTCACGCAGCCGCAGCTCGGGCTCGGTCAGCCGGCGGATGCCGCGCTTGCCGTCCTCGTAGAGTCCGGTCGCGGCCATGCGGTCGGCGCGGTGGATGCGCCCCGGCACGTACTCGCGCCCGGCCGAGCCCATCCCACAGGCCAGGCCGAGATTGGCGCCCTTCTTCGTCATCCACACGGGCCCTTTCGGCCCCTCGGTGACGTAGGGCATCCGGTCGCGCAGCGCGGGGACGGCCTGGGTGGTGAAGAGATCCGGCGGCAGCCAGCAGAGATCGAGGTGGCAATCGGCGGAGATCATTTCGTAGCGCATGGGCGGTCTCCTCGGGTCATGGCTTGAGCCGGACGTCTTCGTACGGGGCCGAATAGGGGAAGAAGGGGATCAGGGAGAGGGCCGCTTCCTCGACGCGCGGCCCGACGCCGCGGATGAAGCCGTTCTCCCAGATGGGCGCGAAGATCTTCCGGTCGTTGAGGATGCGCTGGATCTGGTGGAGCATCTCCTCGCGCTTCTTGCGGTCGCGCTCGCGCGCCTGCCGCTCGAACAGGTCCTGCACCTCGGGCAGCACGCCCGCCGCGTACGGCGCGCCCTTGACGGCGAGGATCTGCAGGCGGGTGGCCGCGTTGCCGGCGGGTCCGAGCCCCCCGAAGACCAGGCCCTTCAACTTGCCCTCGCGCCAGGCGGAGAGGAAGGCGGCGCGCTCCATGGTGCGGATCTTGAGGCGGATGCCGACGGCGGCCAGGTAGTTGGCGATGGCCTCACCCGCGCCGTCGTAGGGCGGCGCGATGGTGAAGTCGCCCGCGTCGACCCCGCGCGGGAACCCCGCCTCCGCGAGCAGGCGCCTGGCCCGGGCCGGGTCGTAGGGATCCGGGTCGATGGCCAGCGCGAACTCCAGCCCGCGCGGCACCACGCTGCCGGTGAGCCCGCCGAAACCGAGCTGCTCGGCCTGGTTCAGGGCGCGCCGGTCGATGGCGAGGCTCGCCGCCGTCCGCACCCGCTGGTCCTGCCAGGGCGAGCCCGCCTCCCACTGGCCGCGGAAGTCGAGGAAGAAGATGGTGTTGCTGCGCACCGCCATCAGGCGCAGGCCGGGCGTGCGCCGGACCTCCTCGGCGATGGGGCCGTTGAGGAAGTAGGCCACGTCCGCGTCGCCCCGCTTGAGCGCAGCGGCGCGGGTGGTCTCGTCGGGCAGGCTGCGGAAGACCAGGCGCTTGACGCTCGGGGTCTTGCGCCAGTAGCCGTCGAAGGCCTCGAGGGTGACCTCCACGCCCGGCGCGAAGGCGACGACCCGATAGGGGCCCGCGCCGATCGGCGCCTTCTTGAAGCCCTCCTCGCCCACCTGCTCGACGTACTTCTTCGGCACGATCCAGCCCGCGCTGGTCGCGGTGGTGCCGTAGAAGGTGATGAAGTCGGGCCACGGGTCCTTCAGGTGAAACTGGACCCGCCGCGCGTCGAGGACGCGGATCTCCTGCACGTGCTCCTTCAGCACCGCCGCGTTGGCGCCCTTGTAGCGCTCGAAGGAGAACTTCACGTCCTCCGCGGTCACGCGCTCGCCGTTGTGGAAGCGCGCGTTGCTCCGCAGCGTGAAGTCGTAGACGAGCCCGCTCGGCGAGACCGACCACGACTCGGCCAGGCTGGGCGCGCTCGGGCCGGACGGCATCGGTTTGAGCAGCGCGTCGTGCACCGCGTAGAGCGTGAGGAACGGGGTGATGGTGCCCTCGCTCTCGGCGGGGTCGAGCCAGCGCGGGGCGAGGGTGAAGTGCACGGCCCACGTCATCTGGCCGGCCGGCGGGGAGGCAGCCGGCTGCGCCGACGCGCCCGCGACCGGGCACGTCTGGAGAGCGAGGCCGACGAGCACCGCAATGAGCCGTGGCATGGCAGCCCTCCCGGGCAAGCGCCGGGCCCGATGATATAGTCTGGTGCGAGTTGAGTAAACGTGAAGATTCAGGATCACCTCTCGCCGCACGCGATGCCGCAGTAGCGCCGTCGCCAGCGAGTGCCGGAAACGGTGCGGGTGGCAATGCGGCGGTCTTCAGGAATGCTTGCACCCCGCAGTTCGTCTGATGATCCAAGGAGGTGCGCTATGCGCTATCTGAGGATCGTGTTGTTGCTCCTGGCGGTTACCGTCGGAACTCAAGCCTGCATCCTGCCTATACCTGTCGGCCCCGGCTGGCATCATCACCACGACTGGCGTTAAGCGGGCGATGTAGGCTGGCAATACCCGGGCGCGTGGCGAGGCGCTCGGCAATCGCCCGAAGGGGAGGGGCCACCCTCTAGAGGCCGCCCCTTCGGGTCCTAACGCAGGCTCATGTGATCACGGGGCCTTGAGGCGGACAGGCGGTGACTTGGCCGCCTGGGCGAACTGCGATGGGCGCTCGAGCGTCTGACGCACTCGTTCGAGTAAGACATCGATGCTGAATGGCTTAGCCATGAACGGCCGCCCCGACGGGGCGATATCCGAGGTCTGATAGCCCGACATCAGTAACACCTTCGTCGCCGGACTGATGGCCTGGATCCGGTCGGCCAGCTCGGTACCCTTCATGATCGGCATCACCACGTCAGTAAGCAGCAAGTGAATCGTCTGGTCCTTGGCCATCCGGATCGCCTGCTGCGGATCGCCAGTCTCCAGGACGGCGTACCCGCGTGCCAGCAAACCCTGCTGGGCGATGAAGCGAACGTCCTTGTCATCATCAACGACGAGAATAGTCTCGGCCATCCGTGTCAGCCCCTATGCTTCTCGGACGGCTCCAGAGCATCCCGAGCACGGCCGCGATGCCGCCCAGTCCCACCGCGCTCCAGACCACGTCGCGCCGGCGCGCGTCCCAGCCGCGGCTCACCTTGACCATCACATGCGCCGGAATGCAGTCGACGTTGGCGCGAACGCGCCACTGGGCGAAGGCGAGCGGATCTGCGGGATGCCAGAAGGCGCCGCCATCGTCGGCGACGCAGAGATGATTTTCGCAGCGTTCCGGCGTGAGGCAGCGCTCGGCGTGCCAGCCGACACCGCGCCCGCGCATCTCCGCGTTCTGCAGGGTCACGCGCCCAGTAACCATAGCGTTCCTAGCCCCAGCAGCACGACCGTCCGGATCAAGCCTGGCAGTCCCATCTCCGCCTCCTCACCGCGTCTGACGCTCGGACGTTCCACTTCGTTTCGCCAAGCAGCCGAGCCAACCCGCGCTCCGTCCCCGGCGTTCCTTCCAGAGAGCAAAGGCCGCGCCACGATGGAATCGGCCGAAAATGACGG
>JBGOVO010000062.1:0-14157 GCA_041478145.1 Methylomirabilia bacterium | reverse complement strand
TCGGCGCGGGCCGCGTCGAGGGCCGCGTAACGCGCCTGCAGCGCCGCCGGATCGGAGGCGATGCCCGCGTCTTCCGCCGCCCGCCGGCACGCCTCGACCGCGCGCTCCGCCTCCAGGATGGCCGTCTCCATCGCGTCCCACTCCCGTTGCTCCAGATATCCGAGCCGCCGGCTCCGCCCCCTCCTCTCCCCCTCTCCCCTCTGGGGAGAGGGCAGGGTGAGGGGCCCAGAGGTGAGGGGCCCGGAGGTGAGGGGGCTGGAGTCGAGAGAGCGGCGCCTGAGCGAGCGCGCGCGCTCCCACTGCACGTAGTCCGCGAACGTCTCGACCCCGCCCTCCCCGTCGAGGGCCACGATGACGGTCGCGATGCGGTCCAGCATGAAGCGGTCGTGGGTGACGAGCACGAGGCCGCCCTCGAACGTGGCCAGGCTCTCCTCGAGCACGTCGAGCGTCGGGATGTCGAGATCATTCGTGGGCTCGTCGAGCATGAGCAGGTCGGCGGGCTCCAGCATCAGGCGCGCGATGTGGATCCGGGCCTGCTCGCCGCCGGAGAGCCGGCCGACCGCCACCTCGAGCTGCTCCGCGGGGAACAGGAAGCGCTTGGCCCAGGCCGCGACGTGGACGATCCGGCCCTGGAAGCTCACGGTGTCGCCCTCGGGCGCGAGCGCGCGCCGCAGCGATTGATCGGGGTCGAGCCCCGCGCGATGCTGCTCGAAGCGCACGATCCGGAGGCCCTCGGCCCGCTCGATGGCTCCGGCGTCCGGGGCCAGCGTGCCCGCCAGCAGCCCGAGCAGGGTCGTCTTGCCGCTGCCGTTCGGGCCCATGAGGCCGATGCGCATGCCGGGCGTGATGGTGAGATCGAGGTTCCGGATGAGTAGGCGGCCGCCGAGGGACTTCGTCAGGCCCCGCGTCACGAGAAGCTTGCGGGTGCGGCGGCCGGACGCCGCGAAGTCGATCCCGGCGGTGCGGGTGACGCCACGCGCCCGGGCGTCATCGAGCTCCCCGATGAGCCGGCCCGCTTCCTTGATGCGGCCCTTCGCCTTGGTGGAGCGGGCCTTGGCGCCGCGACGGAGCCACTCTATCTCCCGCCGGACGGTATTGGCGAGGGATTCCTCGTAGGCGGCCTGTCCGCGCAGGAACTCGTCGCGCCGGGTGAGGAACTCGCTGTATCGGCCGTCGGTCTCGAAGCGGCCCGTCGGGTAGGCGCGGTTCACCTCGAGCATGCGCGTGGCCACGTGCTCCAGGAAATACCGGTCGTGGCTGACCACGACGCAGGCGCGCGCCCGCTCGCCGAGGAGCGCCTCCAGCCAGAGGATGCCCTCGACGTCGAGGTGATTCGTGGGCTCATCCATGAGCAGGACGTCGGGCGCGGTCGCCAGCTCGCGCGCGATCGCCAGGCGCTTTTGCCCGCCCCCGGAGAGCGCGGCGACCTCCGCGCGGCCGTCCGCGAAGCCGGCCCGACCCAGCGTCTGGGCGATCCGGCCCGGGCGATCGGCCTCGTCCACCCCGGCCAGCGCGGCGGCCAGGACGTCCTCCACGGTGCCTCCGATCGGGAAGGCCGGGTCCTGGGGCACGTAGCCGACCCGGACGCCGCTCCGGAGCGAGCGCCGGCCGCGGTCGGGTGGCTCGAGCCCGGCGAGGATCTGGAGGAGGGTGGACTTGCCGGCGCCGTTCGGTCCCACGAGCCCCACCTGGTCCCCTTCGAAGAGCCCGAACGACAGCTCGTCGAAGAGGGCCCGGGTGCCGTAGGCCTTACCGACCGCCTCGCAGCTCAGGAGAAGCGAGCGGCTCACGTGGGGCTACTTCTTCGTCTTCTTGGGCTTCTTCTTTTCCTTCTGCATGCTCCGGCCCTTGGCCACGTGCTCACCCCCCCTCGCGACCACTCGATCGCCCGCCAAGTATAGCCGACCGCGCCACGACCGGCGTAGCTCTGTTGCGCGCGCGCGGAACCATGCTATGTTCCAAGCTCTCCAAATCCGCTGACGCACGGAGGAACGGAATGCAGACCATCCAGATGACCCGTGAGGACATCCAGGCCCGTACCGGACGCTTCGCCCAGCTCCAGCCGATGGAGTTCATGAAGAACGACACCACCGTCTCCCAGGCGGCCAAGGACATCATCCTGGCGAGGAAGCTGATGCCGGTGGTGCTGGAGCGCACCCAGTCCGCGTTCGGCAACGACGCGCCGATCTACAACGCGGCGGGCCTCACCATGTTCATCTCCATCATGCCGCCCGGCCAGGGGCCCTGCCTGCACGCGCACGTGAAGACCTTCGAGACCTTCATCGTGCTGGAAGGGAAGCTCGAGTTCTCGCTCAACGACGACGGCGACGAGAAGATCGTGCTCGGCCGGTGGGACACCTTCTCGTGCCCGCCGGGCGTGAACCGCGGCTTCCGCAACGTGGACGACAGGGACAGCGTGCTGCTGACCATCATCACGGGCGGCATCAACGACCGCAACGACATCGGGCTGCCGCCCGCGATCGCCCGGCAGATCGAGGCGGTGGACCCGCACGCGCTCGAGGTCTTCAAGACCACGCTGGGCCTGCGCTTCGACGCCGGCCCCGAGGTCGAAGCCCCCGCGCGCACGACCGCGGGTGGCTGACCCCCATGCCCCGGGTCCGCGAGATCGACGACGACGCGGGCGACCCGACGCTCAAGGAGCTGTTCGACCGGGAGCGGGGGATCTTCGGCGAACTGCTCAACCCGACCAAGGTGCTGGCCCACTGCCCGCCCATCCTCAAGGCGGCCAAGCAGCTATCGGCCTCGATCGAGAAGTCGGGTCGGCTCCCCGCGCCGCTGCTGCCCCTGATCTACCTCCGCGTCGCGCTGATCAACGGCTGCCCCTTCTGAATAGACATCAACGCATCCCGGGGGATGCAGACAGGGACGGACGAGGACAAGGTGCGGGAGGTGCCCACCTGGCGCGAGAGCGCGCGCTTCTCGGCGGAGGAGCGGACGGCCCTCGAGTACGCGGAGGCCATGACGGTCACCGGCCAGCGGGTGAGCGACGAGCTCTTCGCGCGCCTCCGGTCCTTCTTCGACGACGGGCAGATCGTCGAGCTCACCGCCGCGGTGGCGCTGGAGAACTTCCGGAGCAAGCTCAACGTGCCGCTCGGCGTGGAGGCGCAGGGGTTCTGCGTCATTCCTGACCGGCAGGACGCGGCAAAGGGCGGCGGTCCACGCGACTAGTTAGACCGCAAGTGTCCGATGTCCAAATGGATTTGAGCCTCACTCGTAGCACCGCGCTCTGAAAGGAGGAGCACATGCGTGAACTTGTAGTCGCCATTGCCCTGGTCACTTCGCTTTGCTCAACCGCCGTCGCCGGGCCGAAAGAGGAGACGCTTCAGGTCTTGGAGAAATGGACCAAAGCGTTTACGGACTCCGACGTCGATCGCATCGTGAAGCTCTACGCGCCAGACGCCCTTTTCCTGGGCACCGGTAGCAAGACGGTGGTGACCAAGCCGGAAGAGATTCGTAAGTACTTCGAGCAAGCGCTCCTGAGTAACAGGCCGCGAGGTGCGAAGGTTGGCGATCATTCCGTAGTGGTCCTGTCCGAAACAGTTGTCGTTGTCACCGGCTTGGATACTGTGTCAGGAGTGAGAGATGGAACACCCTATAGCGCTAATGGGCGTGTTACGTTTGTCGTCGCGAAGCGCGGCTCGGACTGGCAAATCGTGCATTTCCATCGATCGGCAATTCCGAACTGACGAGATGTATTGCCTACGCGGGGCGCGCGGGTTCGATCCGGCACGTTAGGCATCAGACCCCAGCGGAAGGAGAGGACACCATGTCCAAGACATCCAGGGTCGCGGCCCTCTTGCTGGTGCTCCTCGTCGCCGCCTGCGCCAGCCCGCAACCACCGACGTCTATGGTCAAGGTGCCGGATAAGCTCAGACCCAGCGCGAACGAATCGCTGGCGATGATCGTTTCCGCAAAGGGCGTGCAGATCTACGAATGCCGTGCCAGAAAGGATCAAGCCGGGGCATACGAATGGGCGTTCGTGGCTCCCGAAGCCGATCTCTTCGACGCGCGTGGAACCAGGACCGGCCGACACTATGCCGGCCCACATTGGGAATCGACCGACGGCAGCAAGATCTTGGGTACCGTGAAGGACCGTTCCGACGCGCCAGTGGCCGACGCCATCCCTTGGCTGCTGCTTGCCGCGAAGTCCGTCGGCTCGGACGGCTCGTTCAGCAAGGTCACGAGCATCCAGCGAGTAAATACGGTGGGCGGCGGGGCGCCTAAGGCCGGCTGCTCTCAAGCCGCGGCCGGGACGCCGGCTCGCATCAACTACACGGCGGACTATTACTTCTTCACGGCTAAGTGAGCTGGCTGTCGCCCGCTCGCGCGTCAGCGGTCGCGGCCGACCGCAGCCAGCTCGATGGGGAGGAGGGAGGACCGCGTCATGTCCGAAACTGGAAGCCTTCCTGACCTCGGAGAACAAGTCCGGCCACTGATTCAGACGCTGCCGGTGGGTGTGCAGCCGCGAATCATGGCAACGCTTGAACGGGCGGCGGCCGACCAATACCGCACATGGGCCGCGGCGTGTCCAGAGCCGGTGCAAGCGGAAGGCTTGCGAGCTTGTGCGGCCCGCGAAGAAGACGTCGCGGCACGAATCGAGATGGCGTTTCCGTCACAACCTGACGAGCAACGCCACATCGGCGGTGTCCTGCCCCAGATCGCAGAAGCATATCGCTCAGCGTTGGCCCAGCGTCCCGTCATTGCGCAGTACGCAATTCAGGCCGCGGCTGAACGCCGCGGAGCGGTCTTCTGGCGCGCTCTTGCTTCCTCGATCCCTGACGCTTCTGTTCGTGAGATCCTTTCCGCCTGCGCCCAGCTCGAAGAGCGCAGCGCCGAGTTTCTCGAATCAATTGTGAATCGGCACGGCTGACTCATGCGGCCGGCTAGCGAGCCGCCCGCTCAGGCGCCCTTCCCGAAGCCGTAGAGCACGGCCGGGTTCTCCACCAGGATCCGGTGCCGGACATTCTCGTCGGGCGCCCAGTCGCTGAGGAGATCGAACAGGATCGCGTCGTCCGGCTTGTCCTTCTCGGTCGGGTGCGGCCAGTCGCTGCCCCACACGCACCGCTCCGGCGCGGCCTTCGCATAGGCCCGCGCGACCGCGCTGGAGTCGGCATAGGTCGGCGGTCCGACCTTCGTGTCGGCGTAGGCTCCGGACAGCTTGACCCACGTCCGGCCCTTGTCGATCAGCGCCAGCACCTTGGCGTACAGCGGATGGCTCACGCCATCCGGCTGCGGGATGTGAGCGAGATGGTCGAAGACGATCGGGGATGCCACCCGCTCGAGGATCGGCATCACCTCCATGATCTTGGCGGCCGGCGCGTTGATCTGGATATGCCAGCCCAGCGCATTGACCCGCGCCGACAAGGGCTCCATCATCTCCGGCGTGGTCGCGCCGGCCTGGGCCAGATTGAAGCGAATCCCCCGGGCGCCGAGCCCGTGCATGCGCTGCAGCTCGGCATCCGAGATGGTGTCGTTGACGACCACCACCGCCCGCGCGGAGGGCCCCATCGCCACCAGCGCGTCCAGGGTGCAGCGATTGTCGATGCCGTAGGTGGACGGCTGGACGATGACGTTGCGGCTCGTGCCGATCCGCTTCTGGAGCGCGCGGTAGTCCTCCACGAACGCGTCGGGCGGCCGCAGCGTCGCCTTCGGATCGACCGGATACTTCGCGTCGTAGATGTGGTGGTGGCAATCCGCGGCGTTCGCGGGCGCCCGGAGCTTCGGCGCGTCGGTGCCGCCGGACCACTTGACCGGCTGGGCCGCCGCGGGCCGGGCGTGGGTGGCGAGAAACCCGGCCGCCGCGGCGGCGGACGCCGTTTTCAGCAGCTCGCGTCGATCCAGACGAGTCGGGTCCATTTCCGTCTCCTCGGGCCGGCCTTGGCCCGCCGTGTTCTACGCGAGCATCAAGACGGTGCGCGACACCTCGCCCGCCTTCATGGCGCGAAACGCCTCGTTGACGTCCTCGAGCTTTCCGCGGCGGGTGATCATCTCGTCCAGCATGAGCCGGCCCTGGCGGTACAGCTCGATATAGCGCGGCATGTCGACCTTGAAGCGGTTGGAGCCCATGCTGCAGCCCTGGATCTTCTTCTCCCGCAGGAACATCGGGCCGTCCAGCTCGATCTTCTGGCCGACCGGGATCATGCCGACCACGGTGGCGGTGCCGCCGGGGCGGATGCAGTCGAAGCACTGCTCGGCCGCGATCTTGAGGCCGATGCACTCGAACGAGTAGTCCACCCCGCCGCCGGTCAAATCCCGGATAGCCTTCACGGGATCGCCGGTCTTGGCGTTGACCCCGTGGGTGGCGCCCAGCTCCTTCGCCTTGGCGAGCTTGGTCTCGACGGTGTCCACCGCGATGATCATGCGCGCCCCCGCGATGCGGGCCCCCTGCACCGCGGCCAGGCCCACGCCGCCCGCGCCGAAGACGGCCACGGTGGTGCCGGCCTCGATGCGCGCGGTGTTCAGCACCGCGCCCACGCCGGTGGTGACCCCGCAGCCGATCAGGGCCGCGCGATCGAGCGGCATGCTGTCGTCGATCTTCACGAGCGCGTTCTCGTGCACGAGCATCTTCTCCGCGTAGGCGGAGAGGTTGGCGAACTGGTTGACCGGCTGCCCCTTCCACGAGAGCTTCGGCGGATCCGTCTTGGCGCGGACCGGACGGGTCTGGCAGAGGTGGGTCCGGCCGGTGAGGCAGTAGTCGCAGTGGCCGCAGAACACGGACAGGCAGGCGATGACGTGATCGCCCGGCTTGAACTCGCTCACCTGGAGGCCGACCGCCTCGACGATGCCGGCCGCCTCGTGGCCGAGGATCGCGGGGGTGGGGAACGGATAGTAGCCATCCACGAAGTGCAGGTCGCTGTGACAGACACCCGACGCGACGGTCTTCACCAGGACCTCGCGGCCGATGGGCTTGTCGATGTCGACCTCCTCGATCGTCAGCGGCTGATGCGGGCCATGGAACATGGCAGCCTTCATGGGGTGCTCCTTTCCGCGCGGGGCGCAGACAGAGAGATAGCCCCGCCCCGACGGCGTGTCAAGGGGCCCTTGACAGTCCGGCCGCCGGGAGCGCAGCATCGGGCGGATCCGAACCCAATGGAGGGCGCAATGACGCGTGCATTCCCGCGGCGCGAGTTTCTCGGAGGGGCGGCGGGCGCGGTGGCCGCGATCGCGGTCGGCGGCTGCGCGCCGGCGATCAGCCCGGCCGCACAGGGGAAGACGATGCTCGCATACGTCGGCGGCTACACCGCGAAGGAGCGCAACGGGCGGGGCGAGGGCGTCAGCGTCTACCGGATCGATCCGGCCTCGGGCGTCTGGACCCAGGTCCAGCTCCTGAAGGACATCGTGAATCCCTCATGGCTGACCCTCGACCGGCAGCAGCGCGTCCTCTACTCGGCGCACGGCGACGGCACCGAGGCCATCGCCTACGCGATCGACGCGGGGACCGGACAGATCCGGGTCCTCAACCGCCAGCCCACCAGCGGCAAGAACGGGGTCCGGCTCGGCATCGACGCGTCCAACCGCTTCCTCGTCTGCGCGAACTACAGCTCGGGCACGGTCGCGGTGCTGCCGATCAACCCCGACGGCTCGCTCGGGGCGCTGAGCGATCTCGTCACGCTCGAGGGCAAGCCGGGGCCGCACCGCACCGAGCAGGCCAGCGCGCACCCGCACGACGTCGCCTTCGACCCGCGCGGGCGCTTCTTCATCGTCCCCGACAAGGGCCTCGACGCCGTCTTCGTCTTCCGGGTCGACCCGGCCACCCGCAAGCTGGTCGCGGCCGCGCCGCCGTCGGTCCCCAGCCGACCGGGCGCGGGGCCGCGTCACGCCGACTTCCATCCGACCAAGCCGTACGCCTACGTCCTCAACGAGCTCGACTCCACGCTGACGACGTATCGGTTCGACCCCGACCGCGGCGAGCTCAAGCCGCTCCAGACGATCACGACGCTGCCGCCCGCCTTCACCGGCAACAGCACCACGTCGGAGATCGCGGTCGCGCCGTCCGGCCGGTTCGTCTACGCCTCGAACCGCGGCCACGACAGCATCGCCATCTTCAGCGTCGACGAGGCCGCCGGCACGCTGTCGTCCGTGGGCTGGGAGTCGACGCAGGGCAAGACGCCCCGCTTCTTCGGCCTCGATCCCGCGGGCGCGATCCTCTACGCGGCCAACCAGGACAGCGACAGCATCGTATTCTTCCGGGTGGATCCGAAGACCGGCAAGCTCACCCCCACCGGCCAGGTCGTGAAGGTGGGCAGCCCGAGCACCATCGTCTTCAGGTAGTGGAGTCTTCCGCTCGCGGCCGCCCGGCCGGTTACGCGACGCCCTCGACCATCACGAAGTTCGCGCGCCCGGCCTTGAGGCGCATCGCCTTCGGCTCGCGGTACTCCTCGGAGTCGTACCAGCGCTGCGCCTGGGCCGGATCGGTCACGGTCACGTCCACCACGACATCGGCTGGCACGCTCGGTCTCCTCTACTTCGCGGCCTGGGCCGCCGCGGTGGCGAGCCGATCCATGAACTCCTTGCCCACCTGCCGCTCGACGCTCGCGTAGACCGGCTTCATCAGTGCCTGGAAGGCCCGCAGGTCCTTCACCTCGTTGATCTGCGTCCCCGCCTTCTTCATGACCTCGTAGTCCTGCTTCTCCTTCTCGACCTCCAGCCGCCGGTGCGTGGCGCAGGTCTGCGCCATCGACTCGCCCACGATCTTCTGCAGATCGGCGGGGAGCGACTGATAGCGCTTCATGCTCATGAAGTACGCGATCGGGGGATACGAATGCCGGGTGAGGGAGTAGTACTTCGTGACCTCCTGGAACTTGTCGGACGTCATCGTGAACGACGGCAGCTCCATGCCGTCGATGGTCCCCTGCTTCATGGCGAGGTACACCTCCACGTACGGCATCGGCACCGGGTTCGCGCCGAGCGCCTTCATGAAGGCCACGTAGGTCGGAGACTCCTGCACCCGGATCGTCAGGCCCTTCATGTCCTCGGGCGTGTAGATCGGCCGCTTGTTGACCATCATGTTGCGGAAGCCCCACCCGCCGCCGAAGCAGAAGCCCTTGACGCCCTTGCCCTCCATCCGCTTCAGCAGATCCTGACCGATCGGCCCATCCATCACCTTCCAGACTTGCTCCCGGGAGGACCAGAAGAACGGCAGGTCGAGCGCCTGGTAGGCGGGCTCGAACATGCCGCCGATGGGCGCGGAGCCGATCGGCACGATGTCGATGGTGCCGAGCTGGGCCCCCTCGAGGTGAGCCGCCTCCCCCTTCGCGAGCCCGTTGCTGATCACCACGTCGAGCTTGAGCCGGCCCCCGCTCTTCTGCTCGAGCGTCTTGGCGAGCTCGAACAGCGCATCGTTCACCGGGTTCCCCGGCCCGACGCCGCTGCCCGCCTTGAGCTGGATGGGCGCCTGCGCCCAGGCGAGGCAGGGCACGATCAGGAGCGCGACGAGGGTGGCCAGGATCTTCAGGCTGACGGGCGTGCTATGGCTCATGGGGCCTCCTTGCCCTTGCGGTCGGTGGGGCGGACTCGCGGCGGAGCCAAGGATAGTCGAGCCACGCGGCCGAAGGCAAGTCAGACCCGGCGCGCTCAACTTGCTGGGGAAGCGGCCCGGGTCGGCTAGACTGCTCAAAAGCGTGCCAACGTGGAGACATTGACCCCTCCGCCGACGCTGCTCGAAGTCGTGTCGTCCCTGGTGACGGCCTGGCGGAACCTAGCGGCCTATCCTTCCGGTCACCCGGCGCGCACCGCGGCCTTCGCGGCGGCCCATGCCCGCCTCCGGGCGTTCCTGGCCGTCTCGAGCCCTCTCGTGCTCGGGATCGCGCGCGACGCGCTCGTCAGCGGAGGCAAGAGGATCGAGGCCGCGCACGTGCGGGCCTTCGCGCGCGCGCTGTACCGCCGGAACGGCGGATTGCTGCGGATCGAAGAGGACGTCGACCTGCACGAGCTGGAAAGCTTCCTGGCGCTCCTCGTCGACACCGGCCCCTCCCGCGACCGGTCGCTCCTCGGCGATGAGCTGCGCTCGGCCGGGATCACCCACATCTCCGTCTCCGCCATCGACTATAGCGCCCTCATCACGACCACCGACGTCGGCGAGTCCACCACGGAGGGGTCGCTCTGGGACGGGCTCATCCAGGCCCTGCTGGCCGAGCAGCCTCTGGGCGCAGGGGACGGCCCGCGGCTGCCCCGCGAGCGCTACTCGGCGGAGACCATCGCGTCGCTCTTCCGTGGGGGCCCCGGCACCGGCGGACCCGGCGGGGGCGGCCCGGGTGCGGGCGGGCCAGGTGGTGGAGGGCCAGGCGGAGGCGGTCCGGGTGGCGGTAGCGCAGGGGCCAGCGGATCGGGTGCCGGCGGATGGGGTGCCAGCGGATCGGGTGCCGGCGGATCAGCTAGTGGTGGCCTCGGGCGGGGATTCGGCCCGGGCGGGCCGGGAGCCTCCGGGCCCTCCGGCGAGGCCGGCCGGGCCCTCGGGGGTCGCCTCGGCATGTCGTCCGCTCACACGCTCGCCGGGGTCGTCGCAGCCCGCCTGGCCAGCGCGGACGGCCCCGAGCGGGAAGCGCTGGCCCCGCAGATCATCCAACTGCTCCGCGCGCTGCCCGGCGAGGTGCGCGAGCCGGTGCTGGCCGCCGCGCTCCGGGTCCTCGCCACCGAAGAGGCGTCGAGCGGGCACCTGGCCAACCTGGCCGCGGCCCTGCCTCCCGCCGACGTGCTCCGGGGCCTGCGGCGGCTGGCCCGCGAGCAGGGACAGCTCTCGAGCCACGCCCTGCGCATGGCCCAGGCGCTGGCCGAAGCGCACGAAGGCATGCCGCCGACCGTCGCCCTGCCCGAGCCGCCGGCCGACTTCGCCGAGATGGCCGCGCTGTTCCGCGAAGAGGACGTGGATCGGTACAACCCCGAGGATCACCGGGTGCTCCTCGCCCAGAAGCCGACCGTGGACTTGGCGGCCATCTCCGCCGAGCTTGCCGCCGACCCGGACGCCTTCGGACCCGACACCGAGAGCGACGACGCCATCGAGCGGCGCGTCGTGACGACGCTCCTCGACATGACCGTGATCTCCCCGCCGGTGGCGCGGCCTCTCGTCCTCCTGCGCCTGCGGGAGATCTTCACCCGCGCGCTCCAGACGAACCGCTTCGCGCAGGCCATCGGGATCATTCGCGCCGTCCGCGAGCTGGCCGAGGACCCCAGCGAGGCAGAACGGCAGCAGCAGTTCGCCGAGTTCCTGGATCGCCTGGCCGACGCCGAGACCCTGGCCGGGCTCGTGGCGGCGAGCCGGCAGCCGGGTGGGCCGCCCTTCGTCCAGGTGCAAACGCTGGTCCTGGCGCTCGGCGCCGCCGCCACCCGTGGCCTCCTCGAGGCGCTGGCGGCCGAGCCCGATCGGGCGCGGCGATTGCGGCTCATCGACCTGGCCGCCTCGCTCGGCCCCGCCATCGTCCCCGAGACCAGGCGCCTGCTCGCCGATCCCCGGTGGTACGTGGTGCGGAACATGGTGCTCTTGCTCCGCAAGGTGCAGGATCGGACGGCCATGAGCGAGATCCTGCGCTGTGCCGACCACTCCGACCTGCGGGTGCGGCTGGAAGCCATCCGGGCGCTCTTCGCGTTCGACTCCAAGGTGCCGCGCGATCTGCTCGCGCGGACCATCCACCATCCGGACCCGAGGCTGGCGGAAGCGGCGGTGCTGCTCACGGGCCAGCACGGCATCACGCAGGCCATCGACCTGCTCGTCGAGATCCTGCTCCGGTGGGATCTCCTCGGCCGGAAGCGGTCGCTCCGTCTCAAGACGCTTCGGGCCCTGGCCGATCTGTCGGACGCCCGCGTGCTGCCCCGGATCCGGCGGTTCTTCCGCAACTGGCTCATCCCGCTCGTGGCCCTCGAGGAGCGCCGGGCCGCGTTCCGGCTCCTCGCCTCCTATGACGAGGCCGCGCGCGCGCCCTACGTGGCGAGAGGGGAGCGATCCCGGGATCCCATGATCCGGGAGATCTGCCGGGGGCTGGCCAAGCCGTCCGCATCCGCCGCGCCCGGTGCCCGGCGGGGATCCGAGCGGAGCCAGGATCTGTGAGCGAGCCGGCCCTGCCGGGAGCGCTCTCGGCGGTCGACCGCCTGGTCGTCAGCCTCGTGGCCGGGATCAACATGCGCGCGCTCTACGGGTCCGACCATCCCGCGCTCTCCAGTCACGTGGGCCGCGTCCTGGAGGCGGTGACCGCCGCGTGCCTGGAGCGACAGAAGGAGGCGCTCACGTTCCTGGTGGTGGGCCAGGACCTGGTGGTCGAGAATCAGCCGCTACGCACCGGCAGCCTCTACCACCAGCAGTTCATCCGGGCCCTCACGCGGCGCAGCGTGGAGCGGCTCACCATCGGGCGCGACCTGGACGCCGAGGAGTGCGTGCGCTTCCTGACCCCGATGGCCCTGGGCGGCGCGCCGATGTCGAGCCGGAACCTCGTGGTCGGCCGCGTCGAGCTGCAGTCCGCCGGGCTCGAGGGGCCCGGCCCGGGACCGGGCGCCGGGCTCGGCGCCGGGTCGGGCCCGAGCGACGACTCGGCGATCGAGACCTTGACCGCGCAGAGCGTGGACGGAGCCCGCGACGCTTTCACCGAGTTCCGCTCCGACCGCCGGGGCGGCCTCCTGCGCCTCGAGCAGGTGGTGTGGAGCCTGATGGAGGCCCTGCAGCGGGCCACGCGGGAGATCCTGCCCCTGGCGCCGCTCAAGACCCACGACGACTACACGTTCGTGCACTCCGTGAACGTGTCGCTTCTGACCCTGGCCCAGGCGCGCTCGTTCGGCATCGAGGGGGGCCGGCTCCACGCGATCGGGCTCGCCGCATTTCTCCACGACATCGGCAAGCTCAAGATCCCCCTCGAGGTGCTCAACAAGCCGGGCAAGCTCGAGGGGGAGGAGTGGCGGATCATGATGGGTCACGCTCAGGAGGGGGCCACGCACCTCTGCGGCGTCGAGGGGAACCACCCGCTCGCGATCCTCGTGGCCTACGAGCACCACATGCGCTACGACGGCGCCCCGAACTACCCGGTGCCGCGGGTCGAGCGGAGGCCCACCCTGGCGAGCCAGATGACGTCCATCTCCGACGTCTACGACGCCATCTGCACCACGCGGCCCTACGCGAAGGCGCGCTCGCGCGCCTTCGCGGTCAAGGTGCTGACCGAGCGCGTGGGAACGTTCCACAGCCCGGCGCTGGTGGCGAATTTCGTCCGCATGGTCGGCCCCGTGACACCGGAGCCCGCACCCGACGCCTGAGCGGGGCCGGCCGCCGCGAGCCGCTTACCCGCGCTTGCGCCGCGCCACGCCGGTGCGCACCGCCGCGTCGGCCACCGCGGAGGCGACCGCCGGGACCACGCGCGCGTCGAACATCGAGGGGGTGATGTACTCGTCGCACAGCTCGCTGTCCGCCACGATATTGGCCAGCGCGTGCGCGGCGGCGAGCTTCATCTCGTCGTTCACCCGGCGCGCGCGCACGTCGAACAGCCCCTTGAAGAAGCCCGGGAAGCCGCACGAGTTGTTGATCTGGTTCGGGTAGTCCGACCGGCCCGTCGCCATCACCCGCACGTAGCGGCCCGCCTCCTCCGGCATGATCTCCGGGGTGGGGTTGGCCATCGCGAACACGATCGCCTCGCGGTTCATCGAGCCCAGATCGTCCACCTTCACCACCCCGGGGCCGCTCAGCCCGATGAAGACGTCGGCGCCGACCATGGCGTCGCGCACGGTGCCCCGGATCCCCTCCGCATTGGTGTGGTCCGCGAACCAGGCTTTCATCGAGTTCATGTTCTCGGCGCGGCCGCGATAGAGCGCGCCGGCCCGATCGCACGCGATGATGTTGCGCGCGCCCTCCAGCATGAGGAGCTTGGCGGTGGCGATCGCGCTGGCCCCCGCGCCGGTGAAGACGATCTTCACCTCGTTGAGCTTCTTGTTGACGATCTTCAGCGCGTTGAGGAGGGCGGCCAGCACGACCACCGCGGTGCCGTGCTGATCGTCGTGGAAGACCGGGATGTCGAGGTCGCGCTGCAGGCGCTCCTCGATCTCGAAGCAGCGGGGCGCCGAGATGTCCTCCAGGTTGATGCCGCCGAACACGGGGGAGATCCGCTTGACCGTCTGAACGATCTCGTCGACGTCTTTTGTCTTCAAGCAGATCGGGAAGGCGTCCAC
>JBGOVO010000107.1:0-10799 GCA_041478145.1 Methylomirabilia bacterium | reverse complement strand
CGCACCATCGCGGACAAGGCGCCGGTGGCGCTGCGCTACGCGAAGGAAGCGGTGGTGGGCGGGATCGGGCTGCCGCTCGAGGACGGCATCCGGCTGGAGAACGACCTGGCCACGCTGCTCCGCACCACGGAAGATCGCGTCGAAGGCGCCAAGGCCTTCGTGGAGAAGCGCAAGCCGCGCTGGTCCGGCAGATAGCAGCCCCTCACCCCAGCCCTCTCCCCAGAGGGGAGAGGGGGCCCGACGAGATGCCCCTCTCCCCCCTGGGGAGAGGAGGCCCGGCTTACCCTCTCCCCTCTGGGGAGAGGGCAGGGTGAGGGGCCCTGAGGTGAGGGGTCCTCAGCGGGGGGGGTCGCCGGCGAGCGTCACGCGGTGCATGAGCCGCTTGAAGCCCGCGTAGTCGTTCACCGCGTTGTGCTGGGCGCAGCGGTTGTCCCAGAAGGCGATGGAGCCGGGCTGCCACTGGAACCGGCAGCAGAGCTCCGGCCGCACCTGGTGCTGGAAGAGGTACTCGAGCAGCGGGCGGCTCTCCTCCTCGGTCCAGCCCTTGAAGCGCGCGGTGTGGCCCTGATTGACGTAGAGGGCCTTCCGCCCGGTCTCCGGATGCGTGCGCGCGGCCGGGTGCTCGCTGCTGAGCACCTTCATCTCCACGCCGGCCGCCTTCAGCCGGTCCTCCCGCGTCTTGGACGCGTCCGCCTTGGTCGAGGTGTTGACCCCGACCAGCCCGTCCAGCGTCTTCCGCAACCCGTCCGACAGGGTCTCGTACGCGAGGTACTGGTTGGCGAAGATGGTGTCACCGCCGTAGGGCGGGATCTCCACCGCGTAGAGCATGCTGGCCATCGGCGGCTCGGCGAGATACGTGGTGTCCGAGTGCCACACCCCGCCGAAGTTGATCTTCTCGTGCGCGAGCTTCAGCACCGGGGTGATCAGCGGGCACTCGGCCAGCCCCTTGAGCTGCGGATACTCCATGGGCTCGCCGAAGCGCCGGGCGAAGGCGAGCTGCTCGTGCGGGGTGAGCTTCTGATCGCGGAAGAAGATCACCAGGTGGTCGAGGAAGGCCTGACGGATCTCCGCGATCACCGCGTCGTCGAGCGCGGCCGCGACGTTGACCCCGCGGACCTCGGCCCCGATCGACCAGGCGACCGGCTGGACCTCGATGTGGCGATACGTCCGGGCTTCGGCGCGCGGCATAGGGCCCCCTGGATCAGAGCCTACAGCGAATCGAAGTGCTCGGCCATCCGCCGACGCAGCGCGGCGTCCGGCAGCGGACCGCTCAGCGCGCCCAGATTGTCGGCCACGTGCCGGGGATTGCGCGTGCCCGGGATCACGCAGGTGACCGCGCGCGCGGCCAGGATCCACTTGAGGAAGAGATGCGCCCAGCTCGCGCAGCCCGCGTCCTTCGCCCACTCCGGCAGCGCCTTGCCCTTCACCCGGCCGAACATCGCGCCCTCCGCGAAGGGCCGGTTCACGATCACCGCGGTGCCGCTGTCGGCGGCGGCCCCGAGCAGGCGCCGCTCCGCCTCCGGCTCGGCCAGGGAGTAGTTCACCTGCACGAAGTCGATGTCGCCCTTCTTGACCAGTCGCTCCAGGTCGGCGTGCGCGCCGGCGTGGTAGTGGGTGATGCCGAGATAGCGGAGGCGGCCCGCCGCCTTCCAGTCGCGCAGCGTGGCCAGATGGGTCTGCACGTCCACCAGGTTGTGCACCTGCATCAGGTCGAGGCGCTCGACGCGCAGCTTCCGCATCGAGTCCTCCATCTGCCGGACGCCGGCCTGCTTGCCGCTGGTCCACACCTTGGTGGCCACGAACAGCTTCGCGGCCACGCCCAGATCGGCCGCGAGCTGCCCGGTCACCTGCTCGGACGAGCCGTACATCGGCGAGCTGTCGATCACGCGCCCGCCCATCTCCACGAAGACCTTGAGCGTCTCCTTCGCCTGCGCGAGCTCCTTCGCGTCGCCCGCGACGTCGAAGACCTGCCAGGTCCCGAGGCCGACCGCGGGCAGCGCCTCACCCGTCTTCGGGATGCGCCGCTCCAGCAGCCCCGCCCCGCGTGATTCGACCGGCATCAGCACGCCTCCCAGGAGCACGGCGGAGCCGGTGAGGAAGTCCCGCCGGGCCAGCCCACTCACGCGCTCCGGTCCGCGAGGCCCGCGATCAGCGCCGCCACCGCGTCGACGTGGGTGCTCGTCAGGGCGTGATTGGCCTGCTCGATCTTCTCGAGACGCCCCCGCGCCACCTGGGAGGTGATGGCCCGCGCGATCCGCACCGTCACCTCGGGGCTGCGCGAGCCGTAGGCGACGAGCACCGGCATCGCCAGGCGGCGGAGCGCGTCGACCGAGTACGGGTCCCGGAAGGTGGCGTGCACGTCCCGGATGTTGTGGCCGGTGTGGCTCATCAGGAACTCCCGCGTCGGGGCCGGCATCCGCTCGAACATCCCGCTGCCGAACCAGTAGTCGACCATTCTCCGCACCGCCAGGCGGTCGCCCGCCTCGAAGGCGCCACGGTAGTCGGCGAACATCGCCTGGGCCTGGGCGAAGGTCGCCGTGTCGCCCACCGCGGCGAGCACCGGCACCGCCACCGGCTCGAACAGGGCCAGCGCGCCCGGGCTCACCTGGCCCCGCATGGCGGTGACGAGCGCCACCACCCCGCCGTACGAATGCCCGGCGAGCACGGCGGGCGGGCCCACCTCGGCGCTCAGCGCCTCGATCAGCTCGGCGGCGTACGAGCTGTCGCCCGGGCCCTCGCCGGGAGGCCGCGTGGTCGCCCCGTAGCCCGGCAGGTTCGGCGCGACCACCCGGAAGCGCGACGCGAGCCGCTCGCCGACAGGCTGCCAGGCGCGCGAGGTCCCCGGCGAGCCGTGGATGAGCATGACCACGGAGCCCTGGCCCGTGTCGTCGTAGCCGACGACGCCGCCCGCGCGCACCTTCAAGGTCGGCACGGCGCCTACCGCGCACCGCGCGTGGCGGCGGCCACGAGGCGATCACCGGTCCCGCGCGCGTCCGGGCCCTCGTAGGCGGCGGAGTATTCCACCGCCTCGAAGCCGGCGGCGCGCAGGGCGCCGTCCAGCTCCTCCCGGCTCCAGCACCGCATCACGAACTCGCAGGTGGCGGTCGTCACGCCGGACGGGGTCGTCAGCGTGTGGCGCTCGGACAGGAGCAATCGCCGGGTCGCCGGATCGAGCCGCGCCTCGCTGCGGAACGCGAGCGGCCCCCGCGGGGTCGCCACCCGCCGCTCGTGCACCGGCTGCGCCGTCCTCCGGGCCACCGTCGCGTCCCAGTCGCGCACGTCGAGCAGCAGCGCCGCGCGCGGCCGCAGGGCGCGCGCGAAGACGCCGAGCACCGCGGCGCGGTCGTCGGGGTCGACGAAGTCGTTGAGCACGCCGCGGCACACCACCGCGTCGTACCCCGATCCGGCCGGCAGGGCCAGGAGGTCGCGGCACTCGAACCGCACGCGCGCGGCGCCATCCGCGGCACGGGCCCGCGCTTCCGCTTCGGCGAGGAGGGCCGGCGAGCGATCGACCCCCGTGACCACGAACCCGCGGCGCGCGAGCTCGACGGCATAGCGGCCCGTGCCGCAGCCGGCGTCCAGCAGCGTCGCCCCCGGCCCGATCTCGCGCCGCGCCAGCGTGGCCGCGATCCCGGCGCACTCGTCCGCCACCGGCCGCTCGACCAGGTAGTCGTAGGCCCACGCGAACTCGCCGTAGAACGGCCGCGGCGCGAGATCCTTGGCCATGCAGACGCTCACCGGAGAGTGCACGTACTCGCCGAACGGGGGGATCCGGGCGAAGCCGGCGCGCTCGTAGAGCGCGATGGCCCCGGCCTGGCGGATGCCGGTCTCCAGCACGAGGCGGCCGCAGCCCAGCGCCCGCGCCTCGGCCTCGAGCGCCGACAGCACGGCCCGGCCGACGCCCCCGCCCCGCAGCCGACCGGCTTCCCCGCCCGCGTGGCGATCAGGAAGGCGCCGCGGTCGGGGGCCACCTCGTCCGCATCGAGGCGAAAGTGAGTCGCGCCGTCCTCCGGATAGCGGCTCGACAGCTCGGCGTTGAGCGCCTCGATGAGCGCGCGCACGACGGGGGAGCGGATGTCGGCGCGCTCGACGGTGAGATCGGCCGGGGCCGCGGCGCGCATCACCGCCCTCCCTCGCCTGCGAACGCGAAGCGGTAGCGGGGGCTCCACGCGTCGTCGAACCCCTCGAGACCCAGCTCGCGGCGACCGGCATTGCTCCAGAGACACAGCACGTCGCGCCGGCCGAAGAAGCCGACCCACGGATCGTGGAGAAAGACCACGGGATGCTCCTGCTGCACGGCCGGGTGCTCGACCCCGAAGTAGAGCGCGTCCTCGTACGACGGCCGCTCGAGGCCGAGCCGCCCCGCCTCGGCCAGGGCCTCCGCGGCGGTGACGT
Source organism: Methylomirabilia bacterium (assembly GCA_041478145.1). Classification (GTDB taxonomy): domain Bacteria; phylum Methylomirabilota; class Methylomirabilia; order Rokubacteriales; family CSP1-6; genus CAMLFJ01. The sequence continues at coordinate 6,404 of JBGOVO010000107.1, read as the reverse complement.
CGTGATCGAACGCGACCAGGACGATCTCCCTCGTCCGCGGCCCGTCCGCGGCCCGCACCGGGAAGTTCTCGGACGTGACGCAGGAGTGCGCGTACCCGTACCGGCCCGCCTCGACGAGCTGCTCGGTGGACCGGGGGCCGTCACGCGTGATCCGGTACGCGCGCTCCACCCCGGGCACGCTAGCCGGTCTCGAGCGCCAGATCAAACGAGGCGATATAGCCCGGCGTGGCGGGCGCGACCACGAGCGTGAGCTGGGCGCCCGCGTCACGATAGATGCCGTCGCGCGCGTTGCGCAGCCGCCGCTGGCCCCGCGCCGTGTACGGCAACCGGCCGTGGACCTCGTCGGTGAGCGCGTCGTCGAAGAAGAGCTGCGAGGTGAACTCGTGCGCTCGCCCGCCGCCGGCCGCCGACCGGATCTTGAAGTGGATGTGCACCGCCCGACCCTGATACCAGCCGGGGTAGATCGTGGTGAAGCGGACGAGGCCGTCTCCGTCCGTCACCTGGTAGCCGCGCAGGAACTTCTTGCCGACGGTGGCGCCGCCCGGGTCGGCCACGTCCGAGTAGACCCCGAGCGCGTCGCAATGCCATAGGTCGACCAGGGCCGCGGGCAGCGGCGTGCAGGCGCCCGCCGCGAGGCGCGACACCCGCAGGGCCAGCCGCAGCGGCGCGCCCGGCCTCACCGAGCCGTCGGAGGGATCCGGGCGAATGTCCGAGCGGTTGAGCTTCTCGTCGACGAAGTACGGCCCCTCGGTCAGCGCCGGCCGCGCGACGCAGGCGGCGGGTCCGGCGGCCGCCGCCGGCCGGGGGCCGCGGGAGCCCGCGGCGAGCGCGGCCAGCCCGCCCGCGCCGAGGAGCGCGAGCGCCTCCCGCCGCGTCAGCAGATGCCCGATTAGCCGGTCGTCATCACGCAGGGTGTCGCGCATGGAGCGGTGCATGACGCCGAATAGCATCTCGCAGAACGCGCCGTCAGTCGAGCGAACCTTGACGAGGCCGACGGCGCCGGCGCAGTATCGCGCCGATGGCCCCCGCGCCCGCCCCGTCGCCGCCGATCATCCACGCGCTCGACCACGTCGTGGTCGCGGTGCGCGATCTGGAGGCCGCCGTCACCGCCTACCGCACGCTGCTCGGGCGGGCGCCGGCCTGGCGGGCCGAGGCGCACGGCGGCGGCGCGACGGTGGTGACCTTCGCCCTCGCCAACATGGCCGTCGAGCTGATGGCCCCGTCGGGCGCCGGCCCGGTGGCGGAGCGCCTGGGCGCGGTCCTGGACGCGCAGGGCGAGGGGCTGGTCAGCATCGCGCTCGCCACCCACGACGTCGAGCGCGCGCATCGCCGCCTCGCGCGCCTGGGCCTCGGCGCCGAGCCCGTCGCCGACGGGGAGAGCGTCGACGCGGAGACGGGCGCCCGCCGCCGCTGGCGTCGCACCCGCGCCGCCACCGCGGCGACCCACGGCGTCCGCATCTTCCTCATGCAGCAGACCGCGCTGCCGCCCTCGCGGCTGCTCGGCGCCGAGCCGGCGGCGGTGGCCGGGCTCGACCACGTGGTGATCCGCACGCCCGACCCCGAGCGGGCCGCCGCGCTCTACGGCGCGCGCCTGGGCCTCGACATGCGTCTCGACCGCTCGAACCCGGCGTGGGGCGCCCGCCTGCTCTTCTTCCGCTGTGGCGACCTGATCGTGGAGGTAGCGCACGACCTGAAGGCAGGCGTCGGCGACGGGCCGGACCGCCTCTGGGGACTCTCCTGGCGCGTCCCCGACGCGGAGGCGGCGCGGGCGAGGCTCCGGGCGGCGGGGCTCGACGTCTCGGAGGTGCGGGCGGGCCGCAAGCCGGGCACGCGCGTGCTCACGCTCCGCGATGGGACCTGCGGCGTGCCGACGCTACTGCTGGAACGGAGCGGGCCCGCGCGCGACGAGGGCTAGCGTGCGGCCGGCGGTCACGCCGACGGCGCCCGGATCTCCATCCTGACGATCAGCGAATCGCGAATCTCGTAGACGTGCTGGACGCGCCGGTCCGCCTTGACCTGGCCCGCCAGGTCGCGCACGACCTGGTGCACATCGACCACGATCCGGCCGGTCTCGTCCGCCTCGAGCCCGAGTGGCTCGACGCGCGGAGCGATGAGCGCCCACTGGCGCGTCCAGTACTCGCGCACGGCCCGGTGCCCGTGCACGTAGCCGCCTTCCATCCCGTTCGGCCAGGCCACGTCGGGATGCATGGTGGCCACGACGGCCTCGATGTCCCGGGCATTGAAGGCCTGGTACGCCGTCGTGATAATGGCGCCCTCGGCGGCCGTCACCGGCTTCACTTCACGCGCTGCAGCCGGGCGGAGCTTTTCCCGTCGGCGCTCATGAACAGGAGCACGTCCGTGCCGCTCTGCTCGGACAGCGTCACGGTCCCCGTCGAGGCGGTCGACTGAAACGAAGCCTTGCCCGAGGCCACCGTGACCTTCCCGGTGGTCTTGGCGCCGCTCGCCGAGGTGCCTTCGTAGCTCCCGTCCGCCTTGATACGGATCGCCGCCGCGGACGCTCCGCCGACCGAGCGCCACTCGCCCGCGAGGCTCTTCGCGCTCGCGATGGGCTTGTCGGGTCCCGCGAACGCGGCGCCGATGAACGCGCCGAGCACCAGGGCCAGTACCACCACCGGTCTCACCATCGCGGTCCTCATCTGTGATCTCCTTCCTGCATGGTTTGTGGCCGGCCGAGGTCGAGGATCATGAGCTCCTCGTCATAGTAACGGCTGCCGACCTTCAGGCTGCGCGGTTTGATCGCCACCGCCCGGAAGCCGCACGACGCATACAGCGCCCGGGCGGACTCGTTCACCGTCGTCACGTCGAGCCAGAGGCACTCCAGATCCGGCCACGTCCGGGCCCGCGTGACCGTCTCGGTGAACAGCCGGCGCCCCAGCCCGGTGCCGCGACGCTCCGGAGCCACGTACACGCCCCAGATGTACGCCACGTGACGGTGCTTGACCGCATTCTCCCGGTGGCAGCCGGCGACGCCGACGAGCGGCTCGCCCTCGAAGGCCCCGAGCACGAAATCGCGGTCGGAGTCGGCGTCCTGCCGGAAGCGCTCGGCGAGCACCTCGACCGCGTCCACCTCTTCCGGCGTCCGGCCGAAGGCCTCGGGATGATCCCGCAGCGCGCGGATCCGCAGCGCGCGGTAGGCGGGCGCGTCGGCGGGGCCCAGCAGCCGGATCGTCGCGATCATCCGCCCGGCGGCCGGGGCCCCGGCCAGCGCCATGAGGTGCGTGCAGTCGGCGACGCCGGCGCTGCGACGGAAGCCCAAGCGCTCGTAGAGCCGGGCCGCCGCGGGATTCTCGGTGCGCAGCCGGAGGGTGTCGAACCGGCCGCGGGCGGCCTCGATGACCTCCCCGACCAGTCGCCGGCCCACGCCGAGGCCGCGAGAGCCAGACCGGACGTAGAGGTGACGCACCCGGCCGACACCTGGCCCGGCGGCGTACGGATCGACGTTGAGCCCGCACACCCCGATCAGTTGCCCGTCCATCAGCGCCGCAAACAGAACCTCCCCGGGACGATCGAACCGGTTCCGCCCGCTGGCCCACTCCTCGGCGAGTCGACGCACGAACCGCCAGCCGGCCTGCTCGCTCTCGGCGACCAGCGGGCCGAAGCGGTCGGGCGGCAGGTCGCTCAGGCGTTCGATGACGGCGGGCCGGGTGTCGGGGCCGGCGGGCACCGCGTCCTCGTCAGGATCCGGCGCGCTTCGACGCGAGCATCACCGCGGCCAGCGCCAGGAGGGCGGGTAGCGCCTGGATGAACAGGATCGACGTCTTCGCCGTCACGCCGCCGAACACGCCCGCGACGATGACACAGCCGAGGAAGAACCCTTCAGATCACGCCGGCCCGTCCAGAGGGCCCAGAGCAGCCCCGCGGCCAGGAACCCGTTGTAGAGGCCCTGGTTCGCGGCGAGCGCCGCGGAGCTGGCGGACACCTCGGGTGTCATCCGAAAGACCCGCCGGCCCACCGGATGATCCCACAGGAACATCTCGAGGACCAGGAAGCCGATGTGGCTCAGCGCCACCAGACCCGTCAGCACATTCGCGATCGCTGTCGCGCTGGCTCCTCCTCGACCTCCCGCATCACTCGCGAGCCGAGACGATGAACGGGGCGGTCAGATCATCGTTGTCGATGACGATGCTTGCCCGGTCCCAGGGCCGGCACTCCTCGAAGTACATGCGCTGGCCTCCGACGTACCGCTGGTCTCGGGTCTCGTCGACCCCCGAGGGACGGGTTCGTACGCGATGGTTCCGCGCCCACTCGACCCGCAGGAAGACCGAGAAGTCCCAGTAGCCCGTCAGCTCGGGGCGGTGGAGAAATATCCCGTCGAAGAGCAGGATCGATCCGGGCGCCGCCCGCTCCTCGGGGGCATCGACGGCGACGTCGGCGTCGACGTCGAAGACGGCGCGGCGGAATCGCCCGGTCCCGCCGGGGCCCAACGGGTCGAGCAGGACGCGCTTCAACGTCGCGTAGTCGTAGGAGTCGCGATAGAACCCCTCGGGAGAATTTCTCCCCAGACGGTACCGGACCGGCCTCGGATGGTGGAACCCGTCGACGGTCGCCCGGATCAACGGCCGCCCGGACGAGACGAGCCGGTCGCGCAGCTCATCGGCAAACGTCGTCTTCCCGGCCCCGTCGACGCCATCGATGCCCACCCGCGCTACCCCGTCCGCGGGAAGCTCCAGTACCCGCGCGGCCACCCGCGCGAGAACCGCCTCGCGCGACGGGGTCGTCACGCCGGCTCACGGCGGCGCTTCCATAGCCCCTGGGATGGGATCCGCAACGCGCGATTGAACTTGCTGGAGGCGTTCTCCCAGGCGATGGTCGCGGTCAGCTCCACGAGCGCATCGTCGTCGTAGAAGCGGCGGAGCCGCGCGAAGAGCTCGTCGCTGACCTCGCGTCCGCTGATGGTCATGCAGTCCGCGTACTCCAGCGCGACCCGCTCCGCCTCGCTGTAGAGCGGGCTGGCCGCGTAGTCGGCCAGGGCCAGGACCTTTTCGTCGGACACCCCCAGTTTGCTGCCGACCGCAGCGTTGATGTCCTGTCAGAACTCGCAGCCATTCAGCGACGCGACCCGGCGATTCAGCAGCGCCCCCAGCTTGGGGTCGATCAGTCCCGAGCCGTCGAGCCCGGTCCACATCCCGCGGGCCCCGCGGAAGATCGACGGCCGGCGCGCGTAGACCAGATGGTTGAGCAGGGGCGCGCCCCACGTCTTCGCCTGGGCCTCCAGGACCTTCGCCGCGTATTCGTCCGACAGGTGGTGCGGGTCGACCCCCTCAACGCGTGCCATCGTCCCGATGTCCTCCACTGTGGCCCGGCCGCAAGTGGCGAGTGAGGAAGCCCACAGCTCCTTTGGTTGAGCGGCCGCCTGAAAGAGCTCCTGCGATTCCTCGAGTGTAGTGTGTCGGTCTTCGGATCCCGCCACGATAAGAACCGGAGGTCCGAGACGGCCGATGTACCGGATGGGCTGCGGGTTGCTCACGGAGATGTCCAATCGTGGGCGGAGCCGGACGAGCAGGAGCGGGGTGAGCACCGGCGCCAGGGCGCCCACTCTGATACGGGATCCGGTTCTCTATCGCCCGGCCGACGCGGGGATAGACCGCCTCGAACCCATGCTCCACCGGCGCAGATCATAGTGACCGCTTCACCGCGTCGGCGGCGATTGCAGCTTCGACTCCATCCCGAAGCACAATTGGTTGCCGTCGAGGTCATGGACGTCGAAGTCGCGCATGCCGTACGGGTAGTCCTTCGGCTCGTTCAGGGTTCGGGCACCTCGCGATCTCAGCTCCTGGTACAGCCTGCAGGTGAATCACCACGCCGGCTCGCTCGACTCCGGCGTAGAACGTCGGCTCACCATACGTGAACTCGGTGTGAAACCACAGCACGTCGCGGTAGTGGCGTTCACGCTGAACCGGAACGGGTTCACGACGCAACCCGACGACCCACGATGGTCAAGTCGCGCTCGACCCCGTCCAGCTCGGCGACGCGCGAGAGCAACGCCCAGCGCTCGAAGCCAAAGGCCTCGAAGAGCCGCAGGCTCGGCTCGTTGTGGCCAAAGATGAACCCCAGCAGGGTCTTCAGGCCGAGCTGCGGGCCGCGCTCGATCGCCCGCTCGAGCAGCGCGCGCGCGACGCCTCGCCGATGACGGCTCGGCGCCACGTAGATGCTGACTTCGGCGGTCGCGTGATACGCGGGCCGGCCGTAGAAGGACTGGAAGCTCAGCCAGCCGACGACCGCCCCACCGACGTCCGCGACCCAGAGTGGGCGGTGCTGCGGGCTATGCTCGTGGAACCACCCGCGGCGGCTGTCCACCGACACCGGCGCGGTGTCCGCCGTCGCCAGGCGTCCAGGAATCGCCGCGTTGTAGATCTCGACGATCGCGGGGAGGTCTGCGTCGG
>JBGOVO010000176.1:0-7678 GCA_041478145.1 Methylomirabilia bacterium | reverse complement strand
GCGGGGACCGCTTCGTCACCCACTCGCCGGATTCGCCGCTCTTCGAGCGGCGGGCCGGACTCGGGGGGCCCACTCCGCTCGTCCCCGCCCGCGCCCCCGGCGCCACCCGCCCGTCTCCCCTTCCCGGCGCGGGAGGCGCCCCGGTCCGTGGCTCCTAGATCCTCTCCAGTTCCTTGCGGACTTGGGGTAGCACTTCTCGGGCTACGCGCGCGGTGTAGTCTCCTTCGGGGTCGGCGGGCCACTTCGGGTCGGGGATCGGGTGGAGGACGACGTAGTCGAACCGGGTGGGCGTCCCACGCAGCACGTCCACGAGCTGCGCGGCAACCTGGGCCGGCGCACCGCGGAGACTGAAGGCGTCGGCGGCGCTCACCGGGAGGAAGTCGACGACACGGCCGCTCGCCTCCAGATCCGGGGAGTGGTGGAAGTCCGGCCAGACACCACGCTCGCGCTTGAGCGTCTCGGGATCGGGGCCGGTCCATGGAAGGCGTGGCGGGTCGAAGAGGGCCGGCGAGTACTCGTAATAGCCGGCAGCCATGGACTTGGCCATGATGAGCGCGCGCGCCACGTCGTCGACTAGGACGGTGTGGAAGATGGCCGCGACCTTCACGGCGGCCGGATCGCGGCCCGCCTCGGCGGCCCCCGCGCGGATCGCGACCACCGCGGTCGCGATGTTGGCCGGGTGCGTGCCCACCCGGATGAACACGCCGTCGGCGACCGCGCCTGCCATGCGCAGCGTCCGCGGCCCGCCGGCCGCGATCCAGATCGGCACCGGCCGGTGATGCGGTAGCCGGGCCGGCCGCGCCGCGCCCACCTCCACCGACTCCCCATCCAGCAGCGCCCGCATGAGCCGCGTGCTCGCCTCCAGGTCTTTCACCCGCGCCGGCTTGAGCCCGGCGAGCCGCACCGCGGTGTCGCCCACGCCCCAGCCGAGGAGCACGCGGCCGGGCGCCAGCTCGTCGATGGTGGCGATCGACGACGCGGTGACGGTGGGATGCCGGTTGACCGGATTGGCGAGCAGCGGGCCGAGGGTGATCCGCTCGGTCACGCGGGCCGCCGCCGCCAGCAACACGTAGGTGTCTCGGCGACGGAGCTGCGAGTCCGGCTGGAGCGCCGCGTCCCAGCCGAGCCGCTCGGCGCGCCGCACGTCCGCCGCGAAGGCGTCGACGGAGCGCGAGTCGAACCGGTTGAGGCCGAACCGGGGAATGGTCATGGGCTAGGCTGACCGGGCCTAGGGCATCCCCGGCATGTCCACCGGCGCGTAGTAGCGCTTGTCCCCGAGCGCGTCCACCCGCTCCCAGAAATCGGGCTGCGCGGCGAAGCCCATGTCGTTGACGCCCGCGCCTTGCCGCCAGATGCACCAGGAGTCCGGATGGCACCGGCTCGCCTCCTGGATCCAGCGGTGGCCCTCCTCGGCCTCGCGGTGGCGAACGAGGAACTGGCCGAGCCGGAACATGGCCTGGGCGGTCGCGATGTCCTCGGTGAGCGCGGGCACGTGCGCGCGCGCCTGCTCGGCGGTGAACGCGTGCGCGCTCCGGGCCCCGTTGCGCACCCAGTCGCGGATGGCGTCGAGGTAGGCGGTCCTCGCCTGCGCGGTGAGCCGGGCCACGTCCTCGGGCATCTCGCGCGTCGCGCGGTTCATCTTGCGGAAGCCCTCGTAGGCGCCCGCCGCTTCCGCCGGGCGCACGATGCGGCCGACCTCGTCGATCCACACCGCCTGCGGCACGTTCACGATCCCGTACAGCTCGGCCAGCCGGTGGTCGCGATCGATCAGGGTGGGATAGGTCGGCTTGGCCACCTCGATCCACGGCAACGGATCACCGTCCCGGCTGTCCATGGCCACCGCGATCACGATGAAGTTGCGGTCCGCCAGCTCCTCGTAGAGCGCCTGCCACACGGGCAGGTCGCGACGGCAGCCTCACCAGGACGCCCACGTGACCAGGAACACCTTCTGGCCCCGGTAATCGGAGAGGCGGTGCATGCGCCCCCCGGCGTCGGGCAGCGTGAAGTCGGGCGCTTCCAGCGAGGCGAGCGCGGTCGCCCGGCTCCGCGCGCTCTCCGCGAGCACCCACGCGTGGCCGCGATCGCTGTGGACCGCAGGCTGGCCCAGATGGCGCCAGAGCGCGGCCAGGTTGATGCGCCCGCCGCCGACGAATTCCCGCTCGCGACCGGCGGGCACGGGCACGCACACCTCGCCCTTGCAGAGGCCTTCGGGCTTCGCCACCCAGCCGGTGGCCGCCTCCGCCTCCGGCGCGGGACACCAGAGCGCGCCGCCCGAACCGTCCGCGCCGGGCACGACGTGCTCCCCAGATTCCGTCAGCAGCGTCACCATGGCTCGATCCCCCCTTCTCGCGCCCGGATCTTACCACCGCCCCGCGACCTCGCCCACCTTGACGCGGCCTCGGCGATCGCGGCACTATCGCGCCCGATGCCTCACGCCCTCGCTCACCCGCCGTCGCTCGCCTGATCCGCACCCGGTGGCGCCGAGCGCGCGTCGCCAGGGCCTCCTGGCGCTGATCACCGTGGTCCTGGCCTGGGGGCTCACCTGGCCGGTGAACAAGGTCGTGCTCCTGAGCCTGCCGCCCATCTGGGCCGTTTCGCTCCGCTCGGCCATCGCCACCGTCGCGCTGTTCGCCCTGCAGGCGGCGAGCGGCCGGCTCGCGCTGCCCCCGCGGGGCGATCTACCCGTGCTGCTCAGCATCACGCTGCTTCACATGGTGGGCTTCAACCTCCTCGCGAGCTGGGGGCTCGGACTGGTGCCGACCGGCCGCACGGTGGTGCTCGCCTACACGACGCCGCTCTGGGTCACGCCGGGCGCCGCCCTGTTCCTGCGCGAGCCGCTGACCTCCAGACGGTGGATCGGGGCGCTGGTCGGGCTGGCGGGCCTCGTGACGCTCTTCAATCCCGCCGCCTTCGACTGGAGCGAGCGCCGGGTCGTGCTGGGCAACCTGGCCATCCTGGTCGCCGCCTTGCTCTGGGCGGCCAGCATTCTGCACATTCGCGCGCACCGGTGGGTCTCGACACCGTTCGCGGTCATCCCCTGGGAGACGCTGCTCACGACCGTCCTGCTGACGCCGATCGCGCTGGCGACCACGCCGCCGCCGGACGTCGACTGGAGCCCGGCGTTCATCCTGCTGCTGCTCTACCTGGGGATCGGGGGGACCGCGGTGGCGTACTGGGCGGTGGCGACCGCGAGCCGGCTGCTACCCGCCGCGACCACGTCACTCGGTCTGCTGGCCACGCCGGTGGTAACCGTGATCACCGCGACCCTCTGGCTGGGCGAGCCGCTGTCGCTCTCATTGGTGCTCGCGGTGATCCTGGTGCTGGGCGGCGTGGCCATCGGGACGACCGGGACGAGCGCGGGCGGCTCGACGCGGAGCCCGGCCGCCGACCGACCGTCGACTTGACAGGCCGCATCCCGGGCGCCATCCTGCCGCCATGAGCGCCTACCGCGTGACCACCGACGAGCGCGCGCCGACGAAGGCCGAGCTGCTGCAGGCGCTGCGTGAGAGCCGCGACGAGGTGCTCGCCATCGTCCGCGCCACCCCGCCCGAGCGGCTCGAGGAAGGCCGCTACGAGAACGGCTGGAACGGCCGGCAGATCCTCGCCCACATCGCGTCGATCGAGTGGAGCTACCCGCGGCTGATCGACATCGCGCGCACGCCTCCTCCGCCCGCCGAGGAGGCGCCACCCACCCGTACCATGAAGGGCGGCAACGATTCCTACAACGACCGGCAGGTGGCCAAGCGCGAGCACATGACGGTCGCCGAGCTGCTCGCCGAATTCGAGAAGAACCGCGCCGCCACCATCCAGGCGGTGGAGGTGGCGGACGACGGGCTGTTCGGCCGCCGCATCCGCTCGGCCGGGGGCGTCGTCGGCCCGCTGGCCCTGGTCTTCCACCAGGTCGCGGTCGCACACGTCCTGGGCCACGCGCGCGACATCAAAGGGGACGCACGGCATGCCTGAGAGGAACGCCCGGGGCCCGCTCGACGGGTTGAAGGTCCTCGACATGACGGAGCACATGGCGGGCCCCTACTGCACCATGATCCTGGCCGACATGGGCGCGGACGTGGTCAAGCTCGAGCGGCCCGGCTCGGGCGACTCCTCCCGCGCCATGGGGGACGGCAGCGAGCGCAATCCCTACTTCCGCTACATCAACCGCAACAAGAAGAGCCTGACGCTGGACTACAAGGGCCCCCGCGGCCGCGAGATCTTCCTCAAGCTGGTCGCCTCCGTGGACGTGCTCGTCGAGAATTACCGGGCGACCGTCATGGACCGGGCCGGGCTCGGCTGGGAGGCGCTCCAGCCGCTGAACCCGCGGCTCATCTACGCCCAGCTCTCCGGCTACGGCTCCGACGGCCCCTATCGCGAGAAAGGCGGCTTCGACCTGATCGCCCAGGGCATGGGCGGCATCATGCACGTCACGGGCGAGCCCGATGGGCCGCCGACATCGGTCGGCCTGCCGATCTGCGATCTCGGCACCGGAATGTGGGGCGCGCAGGGGGTCCTGGCCGCGCTCTACGAGCGGCAGCGCACCGGCCAGGGCCAGAAGATCGAGTGTTCGCTCCTCGAGACGGCGGTGGGCTTCTCCTCCTGGACGAGCGCGGGGTGGCTGGCCGACCACGTGGAGCCGGTCCGCATGGGCTCGCGCCACCGCCAGAACGCGCCGTACCAGCGCTTCGAGACCAAGGACGGCTACATGATGATCGGCGCGTCCGCCCAGGGGATCTGGGAGCGCTGCGCCCGGGCGCTCGGCCATCCGGAGTGGCTGGACGATCCGCGCTTCCGCCGCCCGTCCGAGCGCCGGAAGCATCGCTTCGAGCTCGAGAAGGAGATCACCGCGGTGCTGGCGACGGCGCCCACCGCGCACTGGATCGCGGCGCTCGACGACGCGGGCGTGCCCTGCGGGCCCGTCTACAACTACGAGCAGCTCTTCTCCGACCCTCAGGTGCGGCACCGCGAGATGGTGGTCCACGCCGAGGATGCCGAGCTGGGCCGCGTGCCCCACATCCGCACCCCCGTGCGCATGTCGGCCAGCGCGGTGGCGGTGCGGTGGACGGCGCCCAAGCTCGGCCAGCACACCGAGGAGATCCTCGCCGGTCTGGGCTACGCGCCGGGCGACATCGCGGCGCTGCGCCGCGAGCGCGTGATCTGAGCGCGACCCGACACGGGCGGATGGCCATCTTCCTGATCCGTCACGGCGAGACGCTCGGCAATGCCTCGCGCACCGTCCAGCTCCCCGACAACCCGCTCTCGCCCCGTGGCATCGTCCAGGCGGAGCGCCTCGCCACGCGTCTCGAGGGCGAGGGCATCGCGGCCATTCTCTCGAGCGATTTCTCTCGCGCCGCCCAGACCGCCGAGCGTCTCGCGCGCGTCACCGGCCTCCCCGTCCGCCACGATCCCCTGCTCCAGGAGCGCAACTTCGGCGATCTGCGGGGCACGCCCTACGCGGAGCTGGGCTTCGACATGTTCGCGCCGGGCTACGTGCCGCCGAACGGCGAGACGTGGGAGGTATTCCACGCGCGCATCGATCGCGCCTGGGCGCTCATCCAGGCGCGCGCCGCGGTCGTCGCCTCACACCTGGCCGTCGTCACCCACGGGCTCGTCTGCCGCTCGCTGGCCGCGCGCCACCTGATCCTGCCCGAGGGCCAGGCGGTACCGGAGCGCTGGGAGAACACGGCCCTGACCATCATCGACCAGGAAGCCCCGTGGCGCGTGCGGCTGCTGAACTCCATCGCCCACCTCGACGACCTCGCCGCCCGCCCGCTCGCGGACTCGGGCGCGGTCTGAGGAGACAGCCATCGCGGTGCTGATTCGCGGCGGACAGGTCCTGGCGGGCACGCCGGCGGCGCTCCGGCGGGCGGATGTCCTCGTCGAGGGCGACCGCATCGCCGCGCTGGCCCCGGCGCTCACGGCCCCGGCCGGGGCCCGTGTGATCGACGCAGGCGACCGCCTCGTGCTCCCCGGCATGGGCAATGCCCATACCCACGCCGCCAGTCACCTGGCCCGGGGCCGGGTCGGGAGCTGGACGCTCGAGGACCTGCTCACCTACTCCCCAGCAAACTCCGGATTTCGCACACCGGAAGACGAATACCTGTCGGCGGCCATCGGCGCCATCGAGATGCTCAAGACCGGCTGCACCTCGGCCTACGACCTCTATATCGCGCTGCCCGCCATTACCGACGAGACCTTCGAGGCGGTGGTGCGCGCCTACACCGACGTCGGGGTCCGCGTGGTGCTCGCGCCGGCGGTGGCCGACGTCGTCTTCTACCAGACTGTCCCGGGGCTCACGGACCTCCTCCCGGCCGACCTGCGGCGCACCGTGCAGGACATCCAGCCATCGCCGACCAAGGGGCTGCTCGACCTCACCGAGCGGGCCATCCGCCGCTGGCACGGCAGCGCCGAGGGGCGGGTCCGCGTCGCGGTGGCGCCCACCATCCCGAACCAGGCCACGGACGAGCTGCTCGACGGCTGCGCCGGGCTGGCGCGGGAGTACGGCGTCGGCATCCACACCCACCTGGCCGAGTCCAAGGTGCAGGCGGTGGAGAGCCAGCGCCGCTGGGGCAAGAGCATCGTGGCCCGGCTGGCCGATCACCGCGTGCTCGGTCCCGGCTTCGTGGGCGCGCACTCCATCTGGCTCGACGACGACGATCTGCGGATGCTGGCCGACGCGGGCGCCGCGGTCGCCCACAATCCAGGAAGCAACCTCCGACTGGGCGTCGGCATCGCGCCGGTGCGCGAGATGCTGGACCGCGGCCTCGCGGTGGGCCTCGGCACCGACGGCTCGACCTGCGCGGACAACCAGAACCTCTTCGAGGCGCTGCGCATCGCCTCGGTGATCAGCACCGTCCGCTTCCCGCACGAGACCGCCCGCTGGCTCGACGCCGACACGGTCTGGGGGCTGGCCACGACCGGCACCGCGCGGGTGCTGGGCCAGGCCGGAGACCTGGGCGCGCTCGCGCCGGGACGCAAGGCGGATCTCGTGCTGCTCCGGACCGACTCGGTCTTCCTCCGTCCCCTCGCCGATCCGGTGAAGGCGCTGGTCTACGCCGAGACCGGGGCGAGCGTGGACACGGTCCTGGTGGACGGCCGCGTGGTCGTGGAGCGCGGCCGGGTGACCACGGTGGACGAGGCGCGGATCTACGCGCGCGCCCAGGAGGCGGCCGACCGGCAGCGCGAGCGGGCCGCGGACGCCTGGGCGCTGGCCGGGCGCCTGGCGCCCTACGTGGCCGCGGCGTGCCGGGGCGCGGTGGCCACGCCGCTGCCCATCAACCGCTTCGCGGCGCCTCCGTTCCCTCACTGACTGGGCCACTGACCGGGCCGAGGAGCCAGTCGAGGATCCGCGGGTTCTCGTCCCGCGGATAGGTATGCGAGAGATCCTCGATCTCGCGGTAGACGACCCGCGCCCCTGCCATCTCCAGCGCATCCCGGCTCATGCGTGCGGTCTGCACCGGGAACATCCAGTCGAGCGCCCCGTGGACGAGGTAGATCGGCCGACCCCGCGCGTTCTGGATGTCGCCTCGGGCCAGCAGGAGCGGATGGAGCACGCCGCAGGCCGGCGCCAGGTGGGTGAAGGGCATGCCCTCCCCGAGCCCACAGAGGAGCGCGTAGGTGGCGCCGTCCGACATGCCGGTGAGCAGCACGCGCGAGCGGTCCACGTGGTAGCGCGCGGCCACGTCCT
>JBGOVO010000016.1:0-23203 GCA_041478145.1 Methylomirabilia bacterium | reverse complement strand
CGCGGCGGCCCGGCTACTTCGAGCTGGCCGACGGGGGCACCATCTTTCTCGACGAGATCGCGGAGATGAGCTCGAGCCTGCAGGCGAAGTACCTGCGGGTGCTGCAGGACGGCCAGGTGCGGCGCATCGGCGGCCACGACGAGGTCCAGGTCGACGTGCGCGTCGTCGCCGCGACCAACAAGGACGTGGTGAAGGCGGTGCAGGAGGGCGCGTTCCGGGCGGACCTCTACTACCGGGTCAACGTGCTGACCATCCCGCTGCCCCCGGTGCGGCGGCGGCCCGAGGACATCCCGGTGCTCGCGGAGGCGTTCGTCACGGAGTTCAATGACAAGTACGCGCGGCGGGTTCGGGCCATGGACGAAGCGGCGCTGAAGCTCCTGACCGAGCATTCCTGGCCGGGCAACGTGCGCGAGCTGCGCAACGTGATCGAGCGCGCGGTGGTCTGCTGCGAGGACGGCGTGATCACGACCGAGTGCTTGCCCCTGGCGCCGCTGGGCACGCCTCGGACCGAGCGGGCCAACGTGGTCGTCCTGCCGGTGGGCACCACGCTCGACGACGGCGAGCGCGAGCTCATCCTCAGAACCCTGCAGTCGGTCAACAACAATAAGACCCGCGCCGCCGAGATCCTGGGGACCACGCCCAAGACGCTGCACAACAAGGCGCGCCGCTGGCGGGAGCTTCGAGAGGAGCGCGAGACGCTGAAGCGCGCCTAGCGGCGCCGCGGGCTGCTGGGCTCGGCGCGGATCCAGACCACCCAGGGCCGCGTCGACGAGCCATCCTGGCGGATCTCGACGGGATAGCCCTGGTCCTGAATGCTGCTCGCCAGGCGACCCGCCGCCTCGCGGTCCGCGAACGCGGCCGCGGGCGTCCAGTCACCGGCGGGTCGGCGGGCGGCGGGCTCGAGGGCCTGCCGGATCTCGGGCGTCGGTCGCGGCGCGGCGGCCCGGCGCGGCGGCTCGGGCGCGCGCGGCGCAACCGGGGGCAGCGCCGGCGTCACCGGCGGCGCGGCCGGCTCGACTCCACTCGGCGGCGGCTCCGTCTTCGCGACGCTTGACTCGTCGATGGCCGACCCGTCGACGGGCGCCTCGTCGGCGCGGTCGCCGGGGCCGCTCCGCAGTCTCTCGGAGCGGGGCGGTGCCGGAGCAAGATCGGACTCCGGCGTGAGCGGCGCGGTCGCAACCGGAGCGGATTGACTCGGGGTCCGCCCCGGGGTCACGGAGCCCAGCAGGTAGGGCAGGCCGAGGAAGACGGCCAGAAACGTCGGAACGAATGCGGCGGCCGCGATGCCGAGCGCGCGCAGCGGCAAGCCGTCTCCGCGCTCCTCGTCCCCGTCATCGTCGTACCCCGGCTCGTCGTCGGATTCTCCGGCTTCGGCAAACGCGTCGTCCCGCGTGATCTCGTCCGCCGGGCGCGGGCCGCCGTCGTCGACCTCGTCCGGGATCTCGTCGGCACGCTCGCCTTTCAGTCTGAGCATCTTGGAGATCGTGACAGGCAAGTCACGTGCCAGCGGATGCGGCCGTGCTCGACGGCGATCGCGCGTCGCGCGTGTCGCTGCGTTCCGGGGGCGAGGTCGCCCGGGGGTACTCGCGGGCGAGCCGGCGTTCGACAGCATCTCGAGGGGCGTGCGATGACGCGTCGCGTGCGGGCGGGGCCGCTGGAAGCCTTTACACGATCGGCCAGGAAATTCCTACCCGGTCCTGACAGCTCGTCCCGCCCGGGACCGCGCCGGCTTACAGAGTGGTAACTTGGACGAGACTCATGCGTATGATGGCTGGCATGCGCGATGCACTTTCCGGACCGCATGGAGGTGACCACCATGGAGATCATCGTCATCGTTGCGATGCTGATCCTGGTCGTGCTGCTCGGGCTCGCCGTGAAGCTCTACGACCTCAAGCGGAAGCGTGAGGAGGAGGCCGTGACGGCCCAGGCGAGAATCTCCGACGCGCTCCTGATGGACGCGACACTCTCGGGGCTGCCCCTGACCCCGACGGCGCACGTGCCGCTCTGGCGCGGGTCGCCGCTCACCCTCGAGATCACGGGCGCGGTGCCTCGGAGCGAGCTGCGCGAGGCGGCCGTGGACGTCGCGAGGCGGGAGATGGCCCGTAACCGCCCCGACTTCCTCATCGAGGACCGGATCTCGGTGGACCCGGCCGTCCTCACCCACGTGGCCTGACGCATGAGCCCTCGCCTCGTCACCCGCCTCATCCTGGTCGCGCTGACGGGGCTACTGGTCGGGGCCCCGGCGCCCGCGCACGCCGGGGCTCCGACCGATCAGCTGAAAGTCTCGGTGGAGCAGATCGTCAAGGTCCTGGAGGATCCGGCGCTCAAGCCGGAGGGCAAGCAGAAGGAGCGCCGGGCCGCCATCCGCAAGGAGGCCGAGGTGGTCTTCGACTTCACCGAGACGGCGAAGCGCGCCCTCGGCCGCCACTGGCAGCCGCTGCCCGAGAAGGACCGGCAGGAGTTCACCGGTCTGTTCGCCGATCTGATCGAGCGGGCCTACATCTCCAAGATCGAGCGATACAGCGGTGAGCGGATCGCCTACGCGGGCGAGTCGGTCGACGGCGGGCTCGCCACCGTGCGCACGCGGTTCGTCACCAAGCAGGGGACGGAGATCCCGGTGGACTACCGCATGCAGCAGCGCGGGGACCGATGGCTCGTGTACGACGTCGCGGTCGAAGGCATCAGCCTGATCAACAACTACCGGACCCAGTTCGACAAGATCATCCAGACCTCCTCGTTCGCCGAGCTGGTCCGGAAGCTGAAGGCGGCGGAGGTCGGGCCGCCCGCCTCCTCCCCGCGGTCGTGAGCGCCGCGCAGCGCGCCCCGCGCCTCCGGCTCCTCGGGGTCGGCCTCCTGCTCGTGTCGGGTCTCGTCGCGGCCGTTCCGGGCGCGGCGAGGGCGGGGGAGCGGCGGGCCGGCACCGTGCTGGCGCTCGACCCGCAAGCGCGGACGCTCACGGTGGACGAGTTCGGGGCGAATGGCGAGCGACGCGCCGTGCGCGTGCAGGTGCCGCCCGATGCGATCGTGCTGCTGTCGCAGCGCAACCAGTCGAGCCGCGATCTCAAGGATACCTTCCGGGACAGCCCGATGACGCTCGCGGACGTCCGCGTCGGCGACTTCGTCGTGGTCGAGCTGTCGGGCGACCCCGAGGTGGCGAGGCTGGTGATGGTCACGTTACGGAGGGGCGCCGGGTCCTAGACCCTGACCGCATCCTGAGCGTGTGCGCGAAGGTACGATGATCGAGCGGGGGCGGGGCCGAGGTCGGGGCCTGCGCTTCCGGACCGTTTTCGCGGGCACGCTGGTCGCCCTCGTGCTGCTCGGAGCGGGCGGGCTGGCGATCTACTCGGCCCGGGCCCTCTCCCGGTTCGAGCGGGTGGAAGCGCGCCGCTCGACCGTCCTCTACGCCGCCCCGCCCGTGCTCCGTCCGGGCGTGCACGTGGGCGCCCTCGATCTGGCCGGCATCCTGAGCCGCCTGGGCTACCGCGAGACCCGCGGTCCGGCCGGTCCCGGCCAGTTCTCGCGTTCGGACGACGGGTGGGACATCTACGTCGGGGGCGAGAGCGCCAGCCGCGGGCGTGTCAGCCTCACTCTCGCGGACGGCCGCATCACCCGGCTCCGCCAGGGCGCGGCCGAGGTGCAGACGGTGGCGCTGCCGCCCGAGCTGCTGGCGAGCGCCGGCGCCGGCATGGGGGAGAACATCCGCCCGGTACGCCTGCCCGACGTGCCCCCGGTGCTCCGCACCGCCATCCTCGCCACCGAGGACGAGCGCTTCTACGAGCACGGTGGCGTGGATCCGCGCGGCATCCTGCGCGCGCTGTGGGCGAATGTCCGGAAGGGCCGGGTCGCCGAGGGCGGCAGCACGATCACCCAGCAGCTCGTCAAGAGCCGGCTGCTGAGCCCGGAGCGCACGCTCGCCCGCAAGATCAACGAAGCATGGCTCGCCAGCGCGCTCGAGTGGCGCTACACGAAGGACCAGATCTTCGAGGCGTATCTCAACGAGATCTATCTCGGCCAGTGGGGCGGCTCCGCGGTGCGCGGGGTGGGGGCCGCCTCCCGCGCCTACTTCGGCAAGGAGGTCCACCAGCTGAGCCTGCCCGAGGCGGCACTGCTGGCCGGCATGATCCGCGCTCCCAACAGCTATTCCCCCGCGATCAACCCCGAGCGGGCGCGGGAGCGCCGGGACGTGGTGCTGACGCGCCTGCGTGATCTCGGCAAGATCTCGGAGGCCGAGTATCGCCGCGCGCGCCGGGAGCCGGTGCGTGCGCGCTCGGCACCCGCGAACCCGCTGGCCGCGCCGTATTTCGTGGACTACGTGCGCACCGAGCTCGAGCACGCCACCGACGTGGACCTGGGCGACCAGCCCGGTATGCGCGTGTACACGACGCTCGATCCCGTGCTCCAGCGACTCGCCGAGGCCGCGGTGGTCAAGGGGCTCGACCGCCTCGAGACGAACCGGCCGCGCCTGCGCCGCAAGAGCCCCGAGGAGCGCCTGCAGGCCGCGATGATCGTGCTCGATCCCGCCACCGGGCAGGTGCGCGCGCTCGTCGGGGGCCGCGACTACCGGCTGAGCCAGTTCAACCGCGCGATCCTCGCCCGGCGCCAGCCGGGCTCGGCCTTCAAGCCCTTCGTGTACCTGGCCGCGCTCACGCCGAGGCGGGATCGGCCGCTGTTCACGGCCGCCTCGCTGATCGAGGACGCGCCGATCACGATCGTCGTGGACGGCAAGTCCTGGAGCCCGAAGAACTACGATGATCGTTACCAGGGGCCGGTGACGGTGCGTCGCGCGCTGGAGGGCTCGCTCAATACGGCGACCGTGCGGCTCGCGCAGGCCGTCGGCCTGCCCGCGGTCGTCGAGACCGCGCGGGCGCTCGGGGTGGAGCGCGACCTCAGGCCCGTGCCCGCGCTCGCGCTGGGCGTGTTCGAGATCACGCCGCTGCAGCTCGCGCGGGCCTACCTGCCCCTGGCCAACGGCGGGCTCGCGCCGACCGGCGGCGCGGTGGACGCGGTGACCGACGACGGCGGCCGCGCCCTCTGGAGCGCGAGCCGCGAGTCGCGGCCCGTGATCGGCGCGCCGGAGGCGTTCCTGGTCACCTCCCTGCTCGAAGGCGTGATCAACGCGGGCACCGGCTCGGGGGCGCGGGCGCTCGGCGTGCCGGGCGCGGTGGCCGGCAAGACGGGTACGACGAACGAGGGCCGGGACGCCTGGTTCGTGGGCTACTCGCCGAACCTGCTCGCGCTGGTGTGGGTGGGCTTCGACGACGGAGCCGCGGCGGGGCTGTCCGGCTCGGAAGGCGCCCTGCCGATCTGGTCCGAGTTCATGCGGGGAGCCCTCGAGGTGTATCCGGGCGGGGCGTTCACCGAGCCGGCCGGCATCACGCGCGCGAAGATCGACGTCACCACGGGCCGGAAGGCCACCGCCTACTGCCCGCTCGTGACCACGGAGGTCTTCCTGGCCGGCACCGAGCCCCCGCCGTGCGAGGAGCACGGCGGCGTGGCGCAGCAGATCGAGCGCTGGTGGGACCGGGTCTGGGGCTGGTTCAGGAAGTAAGAGGGGCGGCTCGGCGGATCAGCTCGCGAGCAGACGCCCCCAACGGCGCAGGCGATCCTGGATGTCTCCCATGAAGAGGAACGCGAGCCCGTCGGAGTCTGCGCGCCAGACCAGTGCCGGCACGTTGAAGGGGGTGCCGTCGGGTGGCCGGAAGCGGAGCTGAGCCGGCGTGCCGATGTCCAGGCGCTCACGCGGCCTGACCTTCGCCCCGCGGGCCGAGATGTCGACCGTCTGGAGCAGGAACCGGCGCTTGCCGGCCTCCACGACGACCAGCCAGGAGACGTCGGTGCGTGGGTGACGTCGGCGATCCGGCTGTCGAGAGGCGATCATGGTCGGGCCTTGAGCAACCGACGTGCCGCGCAGACAAGGCAAGATTGTCCGCTACTTGCGTGCCGGCCCTCGTGTCGTCGAACTGTCCAGTCCGTGTCGTGACGCTGACAGTGTCGACCAGGAAGCAGCCCGGTTTCCCTTGTCTCGCCAAAGCGTGTAGAGTCGTCAGGCCATGAGCGCGACGACGGCGGACGTGGTGATCTGCGGAGCCGGCATCGGGGGCATCGCCGCCGCGTACCATCTCGCCGTCCGGCGCGGCGGCATCGGATCGGTCGTGCTCGTGGACGAGCGCCCGCCGCTGTCGCTGACCAGCGACAAGTCCGCCGAGTCCTATCGCAACTGGTGGCCGGGGCCGGGCGATGCCATGGTCGCCCTCATGAACCGCAGTGTCGATCTCCTCGAGGAGCTGGCGCGCGAGAGCGGCAACGTCTTCCTCATGAATCGCCGTGGCTACCTCTTCGCCACCGCCCAGCCCGCGCAGGCGGAGCGCTACGTACGAGCGGCGGAGGAAGCGGCCGCGCTCGGCGCGGGCCCGGTGCGCGTGCACCGCGCACCCGGCGACGATTACCGGCCCTCGCCCGCCGTCGGCTACGAGGCGCAGCCCACCGGCTCCGACGTCATCACCGATCGGAGCCTCATCCGCCGCCACTTCCCGTATCTGGCCGAGGAGACGGTGGCCCTGCTGCACGCGCGGCGCTGCGGCTGGTTCAGCGGCCAGCAGCTCGGCATGTACATGCTCGAGCGCGCGCGCGAGAAGGGCGTGCGCCTCGTCGAGGGGCGCGTGGAGCGGGTGGAGACCACCGGCGGGCGCGTCACCACGGTGAAGGTGAGCGGCCGCGACGGGACCCGCACCATCGCGACGCCCCGGTTCGTGAACGCGGCGGGGCCGTTCGTCAAGGACGTGGGCCGCCTCCTCGGCGTGGAGCTGCCCGTCTTCTGCGAGCGCCACGCGAAGGTATCGTTCCACGACACGCTCGGCGTGGTGCCGCGACACGCGCCGATGATGATCTGGACGGACCCGGTACGGCTGCCCTGGTCGGAGGACGAGCGCGCCGAGCTCCGGCAGTCCGACTCGCTCCGCCATCTGCTGGAGGAGATGCCCGCCGGGGTACACGGCCGACCCGAGGGCGGGGGCGACAGCCCGGTGATGCTCGGGATCTGGACCTACGACGTCGAGCCGCTGGAGGCGCGCTTTCCCCTGGAGTTCGATCCCGCGTACGCCGAGATCGTCCTGCGCGGGTTGACGCGGATGCTGCCCGGTCTCACCGCCTATCTGTCGCGGCTGCCGCGGTGCTTCGTGGATGGCGGCTACTACACCAAGACGCGGGAGAACCGCCTCCTGGCGGGACCGCTACCCGTCGAGGGCGCCTATGTCCTGGGTGGCCTCTCCGGCTATGGGATGATGTCCTCGAACGGCGCCGCCGATCTGCTCGCGGACTACATCGCGGAGCGGCCGCTGCCCCGCTACGCGCCCGCGTTCCACCTGGACCGCTACCAGGATCCCGCCTACCGGACGCTCCTCGACAACTGGGGAGACTCCGGCCAGCTCTGAGGCGGCCGGGCTCTCACCAGTACTGCATCGCGTCTCTCAGGATCAGATCCAGCTCGGCCGCGCCCACCGGTCGTGGAGCCCCCGACAGCAGGCGCGGCTGGCGGAGCGTGCCCTCGATCAGCGCGGGGAGGTCGCGCTCGCCGTAGCCGATCGCGGTGAGGCCGTTGGGGATGCCGGTGTCGCGCATGAGCGAGAGCAGCGCCCGCGGGAGAGCCTCGCGCCGCTCCGCCTCGCTCAGATCGGCCACCGGCCAGCCCAGCAGCTCGGCCGCGCGCAGATGCCGCTCCGGCGCGGTCGTGTAGGTGAAGCGGAACGCGGCGGGCGCGGTCAAGATCACGGACATGCCGTGCGGCACGAGTGGGTGACGGGTGCGGTAGCCGCTCGGTACGTAGTCGCGCACCAGCCCCGCGATCGGATACGCCACCGCGTGCGGAATGTGCACGCCCGCGTTCCCGAAGCCGATGCCCGCGTAGCTGGCGGCCAGGGCCAGGTGCAGGCGCGCCTCGACATCGAGGCCGTTGAGCACCGCGCGGCGGAGGTAGCGCGCCGCGTACTCCATCGCCTTCTCGCACCAGATGTCGCTGGCGGGATTGGCCCCGAGGTAGGCGGGGCGATCCGGCGGGTGATGCTTGAGGCGCGCGTGGTAGGGGCGGGTGGTGTACGACTCGATGGCGTGGGTGAGGATGTCCGCGCCGGCCGCCGCGGTGACCTCGGGCGGGGCGGTCAGCGTGTTGAGCGGATCCACCACCCCGAGCGTGGGCCGGAGGTAGCGATGGGACACCCCCGCCTTCAGGTTCTGGTCGACGACATGGGTGACCGCGACCGCGGTGGTCTCGCTCCCGGTGCCCGCGGTCGTGGGCACCGCGATGAGCGGCCGCACCGGACCCGGCACCGCCACGCCCTTGCCCACCGGCTTGTTGATGTAGTCGAGCAGCGGGGCCGGATAGCAGGTGAGGAGATTGGCCGCCTTGCACGTGTCGATGGTGGAGCCGCCTCCGACCGCGATCAGCCCGTCGAATTCCTTGCTGCGGGCGTACTCGCCCGCCTCCTCCATGGACCGGTCGGTGGGCTCGACCTCGACGCCGTCCCAGACGTCGGCCTTCACGCCCTGCTCCTCGAGCAGCGCGCGCACCCGCTCGGACAGCCCCAGCTCGGCCACGTGGCGGTCGGTGAAGATCAGCGCCTTCCGGATGCCGAGACGGCTGGCGTCGAAGCCGATCTCGTCCATGGCGCCCAGCCCGAACTTGATCGGCGAGTTCTCCATCACGAACACGGTCTCGGTCGGCAGGGTCACGCCCTTCATATGGCCTCCAGTGGCTGACGGCAGTGGAGTGCGAGCGCCGGGGGCGGCGCGCTCAGATTATAGAACAGGAGCGCCGGCCGGATTGACCGCCCGGCGCGGGGATCGTAGACTCGTGCTCGGTCGGTCAGGCGACCCACGGTCCGCGTGAAGGGACGGTCCCACCTGAGATTTCCGAGCCGGGCTGGCGGTCATTGACCCCTTCGGCGCCCGAGATTGCGGACCACGGGCATGGCGTGAAGGAGGTCTCTGCGATGGCCACCAGACCCGTTCCCCCTCGCCCCTCTCTGGAGTTCGACCGCAAGCAGGCCCGCGCGCTGCTGGACGCTGCGCGCCGGGCCGAGCCCGACGCGATCGCGCGGCTGCGCGCGCACCATCCGCGCTTCAGGAGCCCGGCCGCGCGGATCGTCGACGTCGCGCTCCACGACGCCCAGCTCGTCATCGCGCGCGAGTACGGCTTCGCGAGCTGGCCACGCTGGAAGCACTTCGTGGGATCCCGGCAGCTCGCGGTCGGCGAGCGCGCCGCCGCGCTCGTCCGCGCGGTCTGCCGCGGGGACATGCGCCGGGCGTCCACCCTGCTGGCGGCCGAGCCCACGCTCGAGAGCTTCGACGTGTACACCGCGTGTGCGTGCGGGGCGGCCGCGCACCTCGAGCGGCTGCTCGCGAAGGACCGCTCCCTGGCCACGCGCAAGGGCGGGCCGCTCGATCACGAGCCGATCCTGTACGCGTGCTTCTCCCGATTCACCCGCAGCGATGCGCAGCGGGCCGCCGGCGTCGTCCGGGTCGTCCGGCTGCTCCTCGCCTACGGGGCCGACGCCAATGCGCACTACGTCGCCCGCGGCCATGATGAGGCCTGGACGCAGACGTGCCTCTACGGCGCCGCCGGCGTCGCGAACGATCCCGCGCTGACCCGGATGCGGCCGGACGCCGGCGCGGACGTGAACGAGCTCCAGGGTCCGCCCGAAGGGGAGGTCAGCGCGGTCGCCTTCGGCAGCGAGGCCCTCTACCACGCCGCAGAGTTCTCGGATCTCGCCTGCCTGCGTATGCTGCTCGAGGCGAGCCCACCCCCGCACCCGGGCCGGGTGTCGTACGCGCTGGCCCGAATGCTCGATTTCGAGAACCCGGCCGGGGTCGAGCTCCTCCTGCGGCACTTCGCGGATCCGAACCTCCGCGTCCCGTCGATGCACCACCGGACCCACCTTCACCGGGCGATCATCTACGGCCGCAGCCTTCCGATCGTCGCCATGCTCGTGGAGGCCGGTGGCGATTCCAACGCGGCCGACGATCTGGCGATGACGCCGCTCCGCTACGCCGTGCGACATGGCCGCGACGACGTGGCGGCCCTGCTGCGGCGGGCGGGCGCCTCCGAGGCCGCGGTCACCGCCGGGGACCAGGCCTCGGGCGCGCTGGCGCGGGGTGACGCCTCGGCGACGACCGTCGCGGTGCTGGATCCCGACGTGCTCTGCAATGCCGCCATGGCCAATGACGGGGAGCTGATCCGACGGCTCCTCGCCGGCGGAGCCGACCCCAACGCGCTGGGAGGGCTCGAGCAGACCGCGCCGATCGACTGGGCGTGCTGGCGTGGCCGGTACGAAGCCGCCCGGGCGCTGGTCGAGGGCGGGGCCGACATCCACGCGATCAACCGCTACGGGGGCGATGCGCTCGGCACGGCCATCCACGGATCGGTCAACTGTCAGGATGCGTTCGGGGGCCCCGGGATGAAGCTGCCGGAGGAGATCGACCACGGCGACTACCCCGGCATCGTCGAGATGCTCATCGCGGCCGGTGCCCGGCTCCCCGATCGCGTGGGTGGTAGCGACGCGGTGCAGGACGTCATGCGAAGACACGGCGTACCGGATCCCGACTGACCCCGGGGCGGGCCTCTCATGGCGCCGCCGGGCCGACTGCGATACCCTCGGCCGACCCGGCCGGCGCCATTCGGCCCGCCCGAACCCGTATCGAGGAGGACGACCGATGCCGCTCTTCGCCTGCCTCGTCCTGTTGCTGCTGACGCTCCCGGCCGCGCCGGCGGATGCCCAGCCGACGCAGATCACGATCGCCCAGCCCGCCGAGGCCACCACGATGGACCCCGGGCGCAGCACCCAGGTCCTCACCGTCAACTACTTCTACAATCTCTACGACTCGCTCACCCGGTGGGACACCACGCTCCAGCTCCAGCCCGGGCTGGCGACCTCCTGGAAGTCCCTGAACGACACCACGTGGGAGTTCGGGCTGCGGCCGGGGGTGAAGTTCCACGACGGCTCGCCGCTGTCCGCGGAGGACGTGCGGGCCACGATCGAGCGCAATTTGGTGCCGGGCAAGACGGTGGTGACCGCGGGCTTCATCACCATCGAATCGGTGCAGGTGGTCAACGCGAGCACGCTGCGCGTGGTCACCCGGAAGCCCGATCCGCTGCTCCCGGTGCGCATGGCGCAGATGGGCTCGCAGATCCTGCCCGCCCGCTTCACCACCGACGACGGCGCCAGGGAGCTGGCGCGGCGCCCGATCGGCAGCGGCGCCTACCGGTTCGTGGAATGGGTGAAAGACGAGCGGCTCGTGATGGAAGCCAACCGTGACTGGTGGGGCTGGGAGGGCCGCCCGCCGGCCATCGACCGCGTCGTGTGGAAGGCGATCCCGGAGGACTTCCCTCGCCTCGTGGCGCTCGAGAAGGGTGAGGCCGACATCGTGACCAGCCTGCCCCCCGACCGCATCAAGTCCGTCGCCGAAGGCCGGAACACCCGCGTGCTGAGCATTCCGTCCACGCGCACCGTGGAGTTCAACATCAACGCCACCCAGCCGCCGCTCTCCGACAAGCGCGTGCGCCAGGCCATGCACTATGCCGTGGACGTGCCCGCCATCATCCGGAGCCTGTTTGCGGGCCTCGGCAAGCCGCTCGCGGGCGGGCTCGCCGACACCGACTTCGGCTACAATGCCGCGCTCAAGCCCTACCCCTACGACCCGGCGCGGGCCCGAGCGCTGCTGGCCGAGGCCGGCAACCCCGGCGGCATCGACGTGACGCTGCACGCGGGCATGGGCACCATGGTCAACGACAAGCAGCTCGTGGAAGTGATCGCGGACATGTGGTCGAAGGTCGGGATACGCGCGAAGGCGGCGATGATGGAGATGGGGGCGCGCCAGCGCATGGTCAACGAGCGGGCGCTGCCCCCGGGCGGCCTGCTGCTGATCAACGTGCAGTCCACGCTGCTGGACGCCGACGGCAGCCTCTGGCGCATCCTGCACCCGACGGGGCTGGGAGGCCGCTACTGGGCGGGCAGCCAGCCCGGCCATCGCTTCCACGAGGTGATGGAGCAGGCGCGCTACACGCTCGACGCCAGGAAGCGCAAGGCCCTCTACGCCGAAGCGACTCAGATCATCGACGACGAGAAGCCCTGGCTCGAGCTCTTCCAGGAGGTCATCGTCTACGGCACGTCGAAGCGCGTGACCTTCCGCCCGCGCCCCGATTTCCGGCTGATCGTGTCGGAGATGAGCCTTCAGCGTTGATGCGCCAGGCAGCTTGGCCGGGCGGGGGTTGGGGGGCCCTCCGCGGAGCACGCTTGTACGATGTCCGCCGCCAGGGTACACGTGCTGGCAGGCCCGGACGGGATCCGGGAGAGGGTCGCCGTGACACGCTTGAGGCTCGGTCCTCGGGACTCAGATTGGCGCCCTCGCCCGGTGCTCAAGACTCGAACGGTATCCTGAGGCGCCGCGGGCGTCCTCGGGTGGACAAGCGTGAGTGTGAGCACCGGGGCCGAGGCTCCCGTCACCGCCCGTCGGAAAGGACGCCGATGCGGTGCATCGTGTCGATGAGCGGAGTACGGTCCTCTTGAAGCCGACCGGCTTCACGAGGATGCGGCGGGCTACCGGCAGTTGCTCGGCCTGGTAGGGCCGGCGGCGGACACACTGGTGGCGATGGAGGCCACCGGGCACTACTGGAAGAATCTGTTCGCCGCACGGGCCGCGCAGGGGTTCGCCGTCGCCCTGCTGAATCCGCTGCGGACGCGGCGCTTCGCCGACGAGGAGCTGCAGCGGCCAAAGACGGATGCCATCGATGCCCTGGGGATCGCGCGCTTCGCGGCGCAGAAGCGACCCGCGGCCAGCCGCCTGCCCGACCCGGCGACCGAGGAGTTGCGGGAGCTCGTGCGCTATCGGGACCGGCCACGCTGATCGCGGCGGCGGCCCGGTCCGTCGGGCAGCACCACGGGGAAGCCTACCGACGCCAGGTGCAGGATGGCTGCGAGGACTTGGCCGTCTTGCGCCGGCGCTTGCGGACCCTCGAGCGGGACATCGCCGGCCTGCTGGCCCGCCATCAGATCGGCACCCTCCTGACAACGACCGACGGGCTCGGGGTGCAGACCGCGGCGCGCCTCGTCGCCGCGGTCGGCGACTTCAGCGGCTTTTCCAGCGGGGCCGCGCTGGCCTGTTACGTGGGCGTGATCCCGGCCCTCCGCCAGTCCGGCAAGCGCACGTCGGTTCGCGCGGGGCTGACCCCCATCGGAGCCGCCCGCCTGCGCGCCAAACTGTGGATGCCCGTTCTCAGCGCCGTCCGGACGAACCCGCGGCTGCGCGCCTACTACGACGGGCTCATTGCGCGCGGCAAGCGGCCCAAGGTGGCCCTCATCGCCGCGACGCGGAAGCTCCTCCATGCCGTCTACAGCGTCGGCATCCATCGCCGGCCCTTCGTGCCGCACGTAGTGGCCCCGGAGGCGCGTCCGTGAAAACACTCCTTGACGGCCATCACGGTATCTGAGTCGCGGGCGCCCGGGGCCACTCGAGCGAGCCACGAGACGGACCGCGCTCCGCTTCGCTCTCGCGCAGAAGACACGGTTCCGCGGAGGGCCCCCCGCCCCCCACCCTCGGTTGAGAGTAGGGGATAGCGTCGCCGTGGCCGGGCGGGGTACGCCAAGCGGAGCGAAGGCGGGGCGGGGGCACCCCCTCGCTGGAACCGTGTCTTCTGTGGATAGGCGAAGCGCAAAGCTCTCCGTCTCGTGGCTCGCCAGAGTGCAGGGGCGGGTGGCGGCTCAGCGTGTTCCGGCGAGGGGGTGCCCCCGCCCCGCCGTAGCGGGACGGCAGAGCGGGCGCGCTACGAGGGCAGGGCGACGCGGGAGAGAAGCTTGAGGTTGTCAAGCAAGGACCCCGCCCCGCGGACCACGCAGGTGAGCGGGTCGTCGCTCACGCGGATCGGCAGGCCGGTCTGTTCGTGGAGCAGGGCGTCGAGCCCGCGCAGCAGCGCGCCGCCGCCCGACAGCACGATGCCCTTGTCCACGATGTCGGCCGCGAGCTCGGGCGGGATCTGCTCGAGGCAGGTGTGCACCGCGCTCACGATCGCCATGATCGGCTCCCGCAGTGACTCGCGGATCTCCTCGCCGGTCACCAGGATGGTCTTGGGGATGCCGACGATCAGGTCGCGGCCCTTCACTTCCATCGTGAGGTGCTCGCCCGGGATGGGATAGGCCGACCCCAGCTGCAGCTTGATGTCCTCGGCGTGGCGCTCGCCGACGAGCAGGCTGTAGTTCTTCCGGATGTGCTGGATCACCGAGGTGTTCATCTCGTCGCCCGCGATGCGCACGGACTTGCAGTAGACGATGCCCGAGAGCGACATCACCGCCACCTCGGTCGTCCCGCCGCCGATGTCCACGATCATGTTGGCGCCGGGCTCGGCCACCGGGAGGCCGGCACCGAGGGCCGCCGCGATGGGCTCCTCGATGAGATACGCCTCGCGGGCACCCGCCTGTTTGGCCGACTGGCGCACCGCCCGCTTCTCCACCTGGGTGATGCCGGAGGGCACCGTCACCACGACGCGCGGGTGCACGAGGCTCCGCCGCTGCCGCGTCTTGCTGATGAAGTAGTGCAGCATCTTCTCGGTGGAGTCGAAGTCGGCGATGACGCCATGACGGAGCGGGCGCACGACGGAGATGTGACCCGGGGCGCGGCCCAGCATGGCCTTGGCCTCATGGCCTGCCGCCAGCACCGCGCCGTCCTTCATGGCGACGATCGAGGGCTCGTTGAGGACGATACCCTGTCCCCTGACGTAGACGAGCGTGTTGGCGGTCCCCAGATCCACCGCTAGGTCGTCCGCCAGGAAGCCCACCAGGGATGTCAGCCGCATGCGGACTCCTTTCGGGGCAGAGACGAGACGCAACGGATGTGCCAGTGGGGGAGCCAGAATCGACGGCGCGAAGTGGTTGCCGAAGACTGGCCTCCTACCATAGGCGGGGGTGTGAGAGGCGTCCCGAGCGTGGAAAGCGTCACATCGTGTAGGTTTTACATGACACTCGTGTAGAAATTACTCCGGGTCGGGGGGTCTCGAAGGACCCTTGTCAGCCCTCGGCCCGCGTCGTACTCTTGGGCTCCGCGCCGGGCTGCCGAGGCGGGGCCCATAGGACGCGCCGGGAAAGGAAGCGGATGGAGGCCACCCGAAAGCCGCTGGCGAAGAGCGAAGGAAGGAAGCGGATGCAGGTCAGCGGCCTCACGGTCGCGTGGCACGGCACCCGCAGCCTGAAGGACTGGGTGGCCTACGTCGAGGATGGCAGCGAGCAGGGCCGTCTCGTACTCGCCCAGCAGGTGTCCGAGCGCGCGGTGAAGAGCCTGCTCGCGCGGATCCAGAACCTGTCCCGGGAAGAGCTCCAGGCGATGGGCCGGCCGGCCGAGGCGGTCGCCCAGCAGGGCGGCGGCCCTCCCGCGCGCCGGCCGCCGGGCGGAGGCGGTGACGTGACGCCCGGCTCCGAGATCGTCGTGCAGTCGCTCTCGGGTCGTCATCTCGCGCTGAGCGGCGAGGAGAGCAGGGGGTCCGTGGCGGCCGAGCGGCCCCGGCACCGCCGGCTGCCCGCAACGGTCCAGGGCGCCGCTTCTGCCGAGAGCCGCCGCCCGGCGCGCGCTTCGTCGCGTGACGTGGCCGGTACGCTGCGGCAGCTTCGCTCGCGCGTGGAGAGTCTCGAGGCGGAGCAGGAGCAGCTCCGGGCCGAGCTGGCGGTGCTGCGGGGCGAAGCGGAGATCTACGAAGGTCCGCCCAGCATCTTCGTTACCGGCTGGTTCCGCGCGACCCTGATGCTGATCGTGCTGGGCATCGTGGTCGTGATCACCGTGCCGTGGCTGATGGATCTCTTCGAGGGAGGCCCGCGCGAGCCCCGACCGCCCGTCCGGACCGAGGCGCCGGCACCCTCGCCTCCCGCGCCGACGCCTCCCGCCCGCTGAGGGCGCGGTCGCTACTGCTCCGCGCAGCGCAGGGCGGCGCGCGCGAAGACGATGCCCTTCGGGTAGTAGTGGATGGTTCCCGAGTCGCCGTCCCGCTCGAACGGTTCCGCGGACCAGCTATCGTTGATGGCCTTGACCGTGACGATGTGCCGCTCGAGCGCCGTCTTGCATTCCTCGGCGGTGGCGTAGCGCCCCGCGAGGATGCGGTCGGTCTGGAAGCGAGGCACGTGGGCCAGCCAGCGCAGCACGAGCGTGTCGAGCGGGTTGTCCTTGCTGACGATGGAGAGGTCCGACCAGAGTAGCCACACCAAGCTGAGCGCGCCGATCCATTTCCTCATGGCGTCTTGACTCTAGGGCCGGATCGTCGTGCCTGTCAAGGCGACGGACCGGAACCAGGGTGGGGGGCCGCGTGTTGCTTGCCCGGTGTATGTCCACGCGCGTCCACGCGAGTGAGAAAAGCGGGGGCGAGGGGGTAGAATAAGCGGCGCATGGAGACCATCCTGGTGGTTGACGACGAGGCGCAGGTGCGGGCCCTCGCCCGCGACATCCTGCTGGGCGCCGGGTACCGCGTGATCGAGGCCGAGGACGGTGAGCAGGCGCTGCGGGCGGCGGAGGATCATCCGGGGATCATCCACGTGCTCCTCACCGACATCATGATGCCCGGGATCAACGGCAAGGAGCTGGCCGACCGGCTCGCCGCCGCGCGCCCCGACACCAAGATGATCTTCATGTCGGGACGCGCCGCCGAGGTCATCAGCGACGCGGGCGTGCTCATCCCGGTCGACGCCTTCCTGGCCAAGCCCTTCACGGTCGAGCGGCTGCTCAACAAGGTTCGCGAGCGGCTCGAGTACCGCTCGCCGTTCTCGCGCCCGCGGTAGTCGCGGGCCGCTCGCGGCGCCCCGGGCTCCGCTTCCCGGTCATGGCGAGTAGCGACGCCGATCCCATCGAGGTCCTCTTCGCCCGGGGAGTGACCGACGGTCTGCCGGTCGTGCCGCCCACCGCGGCGCGCGTGGCGGCGGCGGTGGGCGTCTCTGGTCGCGCTCCCGACGAGCTGGTGGCGGAGATGCCGCCCCGCTTCGGTCGGGCGACGGTCGAGAAGATCGCCATCAATGCCGTGATGGCCGGTTGCCGTCCCGAGTACCTGCCGGTGGTGCTGGCGGCCGTCGAGGCGATGTGCGACGAGCGCTTCTGCCTCCTCGGGGTCTCGGGAACGACGGACTCGGTGGCGCCCCTGGTGGTGGTGAACGGTCCGATCCGAGGGGCGCTCGACATCAACTCGGGCGCCGGCGTCTTCGGGCCGGGCTGGCGGGCCAACGCGACCATCGGCCGCGCGGTGCGCCTCTGCTGGGTCAATATCGGCGGCGCCCGGCCTGGGGTCATCAGCATGTCCACGTTCGGCGGACCGGCTCGCTACACCTACTGCATCGGGGAGAACGAAGAGGCGAGCCCGTGGGAGCCGCTCCACGTCGAGCACGGATTCGACGCGCGGGACAGCACGGTCGCGGTGCTGGCGGCGGAGGCGCCGCAGATCGTGGCCGACACCCGGAGCCGCCGCGCTCCGGACCTGCTCGCCACCATCGTCCGCAGCATGGAGGTCGTAGCCCACCACAAGGCGGTGGGCCTCGGTGACACCGCGCTGGTGTTCTCGCCCGAGCACGTCACGACCCTGGCCGCCGACGGCTGGTCGAAGAGCCGGGTGAGGCAGTTCCTGTGGGAGCGGCTCCAGAAGCCGGTACGCGATCTGCTACCCGGCCGGGACGGCGGGGAAGGCCTGTCCGACGAGGCGGTGGCCGCGTTCCCCGATGGCGCGCGTAGCGAGGCGCTCGTGCCGAAATTCCAGGCGCCGGAGAGCCTCAAGCTGCTGGTGGCCGGCGGCGCCGCCGGCCGCTTCACCGCGATCGTGCCCGGCTGGCCGTTCCGCAACGCGCCCTCGCGGCTGGTCTTCCGCAGGATCGCACCCGCCCCGCGCGGCTAGCGCCGCGGCCGGCCGGATCGGTACTGGAGTCGGCCTAGCCGCTGTCCATCTGCGCCGGCCGCTTCACCCGGTCGCCGGGCCGCAGGTTCAGGATGGCCTCCGGGAAGACGCGCGCGAGCCAGCCCACCACGTCGTTGACCGTCACGATGCCGATGGGGTGGTGGTTCCCGTCCACGAGCGGCACGGTGCGGTAGCCGGCATTGTGCATGCGGTTGATCGCGAAGCAGATGCGGTCGTTGGAGGCGAGGGCCTCCGGGTCGGCGGTCATCACGTCGGAGAGCGGGGTCCGGGCCAGCTCGCGGCCCTGGCGCACGACCCGGGTGAGCAGATCGCGCTCGGTGAAGATGCCGATGAGCCGCCCGCTCCCATCCACGATCACCACGCCCGCGCGACGGTTGTCGACCATGCGCGTCACGGCCTCCGCCACCGAGGCGTCGGGCGACAGGCAGATGGGCTCGCTGGGCGCGAGCAGCCGTACCTCGTCGCTCAGGAGGGCGTCTTCGAGCTTGCGGAACTCGCCGTCGAGGGCCTCGGAATACTCATCGTGGAACTCGCTCATCGCGACCACCTCTGGGGGTGGCAGCATGCTAGGACCCGGACGCCACCGTGTCAAGGAGCCGTCCTTGCGGATCGGGGGTGGGAAGCCTCTTGCCTAGTCAGGGAGCCGCAGCGCCCAAGCACGGTCTGCGCCTTCCCATCAGCGGGCTCCCGTTGTGCGCGTATCGAGCCGATGCTGCCCCACGCGGAGTGGGCCGGCGCGGGAGTGGTGTACCGAGGCCGGCGCTAAATAGGCGAGACGGATAGGGGAAGCAGGGAAGGGTGATCCGCGGCGTAACTTCGCCTCATGAGTGCAATTTTCGCGCGCCCGTGGCGGCGGCGGTGCGTAATTCGTGGCACCGAGTTTGCCGCGTAACAGACGCCTTGAAAGTCATTTGCCCGCGTTGTCAGCAGGAGGGAAAGCCGTACCTCCTGGTCACGATCGACATCCCGGGCGATGACCGCGAAGTGCACGGCCTCTGCTGGACCCACCGGCTGCGGCTTCTGACCAAGGGCCCGGAGGGGGCCCCGCCGCGCGAGCCCGGGAAACAGTGACCATGCTGCTGGCTGGACGGTTCCGTCGCATGTCGGTCTGGCTCTGGAGTAGCCCGCCCCGCGACCGGCTACTCGTCGTCGTGCGCCCCAACCACCCCACCCTCGTCGAGCGCGTGCGGCGCCTCTTCGCGGGGGAGCCGGGCGAGGTGGAGGTGCTGCTCGACCGGCGGCGCCGCGAGCGGCGTGGCGCGACCGTGCCGTACCGGCTGGAGCGGCGACGCGCCGATCGGCGCCAGGTCAGCGTCACCGGCCGGGGCGGTGGCGCGTCGCTCGTGATTGGCCAGAAATCGCTCCCCAGACTGGATTACACTCCACTCGATCGCAGGAAAGGAGAGGACCGAATGATGAGTGTTGAGTCGAAGCAGGCGCGCGACGGGGATGAAGTGCGGCGCTGGCTCGAGGCGGGTCAGACTCAGTTGGCCTCGTTGCTGGAGATGCTGCACGAGCACGGGCGCCTGCGCGAGCGCGTGGAGGTGTCCGAGCGCGAGAACGAGCGCCTGCGGGGCGTGACGTACGAGAACGAGCAGCTCCGGAACCGGCTCGAGACCTCCGAGCGCCAGGCCGAGCAGCTCCGCCAGACGATGAGCGAGCTGCGTTCCGAGAACGATCGGCACCAGAAGGAGCGCGAGGAGGCGGCCGAGCGTCTCAACCAACTCGTCAATGAGATCGCGCAACGCCTGCGCCCCAGCGCGGGAGCGCCGCGCTCCTGATCGGCGCGTCCGAGCCGTTGCGGCCGGACGGCTCCCGGCGTTGAGGACCGCGTCGCCAATTTTTGTCCGTTCGCTGGCGCGAGGCGCGCGCCAGAGAACGGTCAAGCGCGATGCTTTCCAAGCGTTTTCTAGCTTCTTCCCTTGGCACCCCGGTTGCAGCCACCATCGGTTCGGTGGTGCTGCGCAGAACCTTCCCTATGACGAGCCCCAAGCCCATGACCGAGACCGAGAAGGCCCGCGTGCTGCTGGTCGACGACGAGGAAGGGGTGCGGATGAGCCTGCAGGCCCTGCTCGATCGCGAGTACCGGATCTCGAGTGTGGCGAGCGGCGAGGCCGCGATGGACGAGCTGCCCCGCTTTCGGCCC
Source organism: Methylomirabilia bacterium (assembly GCA_041478145.1). Classification (GTDB taxonomy): domain Bacteria; phylum Methylomirabilota; class Methylomirabilia; order Rokubacteriales; family CSP1-6; genus CAMLFJ01. Next base: position 3,140 of record JBGOVO010000016.1, on the reverse strand, counting down.
GATCTCGTGCTCCTCGACGTCAGGCTGCTGCCGAGTATGAGCGGGCTCGATGTGCTCGAGCGGATCAAGGCCTTCGACGAGCGTATCGAGGTCGTGATGATTACCGCGTTCGCCTCCCTCAGCACGCTGAACGAAGCGCTGCGGCGCGGGGCCTTCGGCTACCTGATCAAGCCGTTCCCCCGTCGGGACCTCGCGCTGATGGTGCGCGACGCGCTGGCCCGTCGCGGCCTTCGGCCGGACCCCGCCTGATCGGCTCCGGCCGGTCGTTGACAGGAGTCTCGCGCGCGGGGAGAATTCACCAGTACGCTTCCGAGCCGGGGCGCGGACCCACCGGGGCCCGTGAGCGATTCCATCCGAGTTCACCGGGAGGGCATCATCCATGAGCCTCACGAGTCAGGTCGAGAAGTGGGTGGATGAAGTCGCCGGGCTGACCGAGCCGGCTCGGATCGCATGGGCGGACGGGTCGAAGGGGGAGTACGACCGCCTCGTCGACGACATGCTGCGCGACGGCACCCTGCTGCCACTCAACTCCCGCACGTATCCGAACTGTTACCTGCATCGCAGCCACCCCTCCGACGTCGCGCGCACCGAGCAGCTCACGTTCATCTGCAGCCGCACGCGCGATGCCGCCGGGCCCACCAACAACTGGATGGCCCCGGAGGAGGGCAAGGAGCGCCTGAGAGGACTCTTTCGCGGCAGCATGCGCGGCCGGCCGATGTGGGTGATTCCGTACCTGATGGGCCCGGCCGGCTCGCCGATGAGCCGGGTGGGCGTCATGGTCACCGACAGCGCGTACGTGGTGGCCAGCATGCACATCATGACCCGCGTGGGCGCGGTCGCGCTGGAGCACATGCGCGACGCCGACGATTTCATCCGCGGCCTGCATTCCCTCGGGGACCTCTCGCCGGACCGGCGGTTCATTCTGCACTTCCCCGACGAGCGGCTGATCTGGAGCGTGGGCTCGGGCTACGGCGGCAACGCGCTGCTCGGCAAGAAGTGCCACGCCCTCCGCATCGCCTCCTGCCAGGCGCGGCAGGAAGGGTGGATGGCCGAGCACATGCTGATCCTGGGCCTGGAAGACCCGGAGGGGCGCGTCACCTACCTGGCCGCCGCCATGCCGAGCGCCTCCGGCAAGACCAACCTCGCGATGGTGGTGTCGAGCCTCCCCGGCTATCGCGTGTGGACGGTGGGTGACGACATCGCCTGGATCCACGTGGACAAGAACGGCCAGCTCCGCGCCACGAATCCGGAGCGCGGCTTCTTCGGCGTGGCGCCGAACACGAGCGCCAAGACGAACCCCAACGGGGCCGCGATGGTGCGCTCCAACACCATCTTCACGAACGTGGCGCTGACGCCGTCCAATGAGCCGTGGTGGGAAGGGATGGGCCCGGAGGCGCCGCCCGGCATGCTCGACTGGCAGGGCCGCCCGTGGAAGCCCGGCGATGGACCGGCCGCGCATCCGAACTCGCGCTTCACGGTGCCCGCGCAGCAGTGCCCGTCCATCGCGCCCAACTGGGAAGACCCGGCGGGCGTGCCGCTCTCCGGGTTCATCTTCGGCTCGCGGCGCGCGCGAGTGGTGCCGCTCGTGTTCGAGGCCTTCGACTGGGACCACGGCGTGTTCCTCGGCTCGGCGATGGGCACGGAGACCACCGCGGCCATCACCGGGCAGGTCGGCGTGGTGCGGCGCGATCCGATGGCCATGATCCCGTTCTGCGGCTACAACATGGCGGACTACTTCGGTCACTGGCTGTCCATGGGCCCGCGGCTCAAGAATCCGCCGAAGATCTTTCGGGTGAACTGGTTCCGCCGCGACGCCGAGGGGCGTTTCCTGTGGCCGGGCTACGGCGAGAACGTCCGCATTTTGAAGTGGATCGTCGAGCGCATCCAGGGCCGCGGCAAGGCGGTGGAGACGCCGATCGGTCACGTGCCCGCCCCGGGCGCGCTCGATTGCTCGGGGCTGTCGATCGGGCCGGGCACCCTCGAGGCCGCGCTCCACGTCGATCGTGACGAGTGGCGCCAGGCGCTCGAGGAGCTGGGCGAATTCTACGAGCAGTTCGGCGGGCGCATGCCGCCCGCGATCTGGAAGGGGCACGCGGAGACGGCCCGTCGCTTCGGCTTCTGAGCCGACGCAGGAGGATCTGCATGAACGGGCCGGTCAGGCGTAGAGTCGGGCTCGCCCTCTTCATCGGGACCGTGCTGACCGGTTGCGCGGCCACCGACCCGCGCGCCGACGCGGCGTTTCCCCCGGCGCAGCCGCCCGCGACCGCCACCCGCTTCAAGGCGATCGCGCCCGGCCAATTTCCCGCGGACGTCTATCTCGCGGCGTGGGGCGAAGGCTACGTCATCTACTCGCCCGGCGAGCCGCCGCTCTATCTCATCTCGGACAAGAAGGGCGGCTATGTCGTCCAGACCCCCGGCGGGGAGACCCGGTTCGTCGTCTCGCGCCCGGACGGCAGCGGCTGGAACATCCTCTCGGCCAGTGAGCCGGCCACCTTCCTGCTGAAGCAGAAGGAAGGGGGGTGGCTCCTGCAGCCTCCCGGCGGTCTCCCCACGCTGATCCAGCCCCAGTAGCAATGTTCCCCCGTTGACAGACCGTCTGTCACGGGACGGCAGTCCCCCCCCTCGGCGGCGCCCTCCCCTCAGCCACATTCATTAATAGTAATAGGTAGTTAAGCCTCCATCGGCTGCGTGGCAGGGCGATTGCTCGCCAGTAATTCGCTTTTCCAACGCCACGATCGCCAGGAGGCCGCGATGTTCGGACGCAACGGTGCCAAGCCCCGCCCCGCCCGCCCGGCTCGACCCGAGGCGGCGCCCCGGGCCGAGCACGAGGCCTCCGCCGCGCCCACGACCCTGCTGACGATCGTGGGCCAGCAGGCCCGCATGGAAGGCAAGTTCGAGATCGCGGACTCCATCCAGATCGAGTGCGCGGTGGGCGGCGAGCTGACGGTGGGCGGTCGTCTCGTCATCGGTGAGCACGGCGTGGTCACCGCCGACGTGCGCACGGTGGACGCAGTGATCAAGGGCCGCTACGACGGCAACATGGTGGCGACCGGCAACGTGGAGATCACGACCACCGGCCGGGTCAGCGGCAACATCGAGACCGACTCCCTCATCATCTCCCAGGGCGGCTTCTTCAACGG
>JBGOVO010000313.1:0-4834 GCA_041478145.1 Methylomirabilia bacterium | reverse complement strand
GATTGGCTGTCGCGCACGAGCACGTCCACCGGCCAGCTTTGTCCACGAAGAGTCAGCCCGCTCCTGACCACCTGGCGGATGCCGCCGACCACGAAGGCGTCGGTCTCGCCGAAGCCGGCGAGCGGGCCGGTCTGCGGGCTCACGTAGCCGATCTTGAGGGTGCGCGTGCCGCGCTGGGCCGCCGCCCGGCCCGGCCGGATGCCGCTCACCGCCACCACCGCGGCGGAGCCCGCGGCGACTCGCAGGAAATCACGCCGACCACGCCGCTTGATCTCATCGGACATCGTCGTCCTCCTGCGGGTTTTTGAGCATCTTGCTAGAACTGCACGGGGGCCGGCGGCATCTTGCCGCTGGCGTAGAGCGCGGGGAGCTCCGGCGAGGCGTTCTCCCACACCAGGAGCATCGAGCGCTTGGGCGAGAAGCCGCGGTGGCGGATGTCGGCGGGCATGGCGGCCACGTCGCCCGCCTTCATGGTGACGCGGGCCCGCACCGCGCCGGTGTCCCGGTCCTCCACCTCCCACTGGATCTCGTCGGTGAGCTGCACGAACCACTCCACGCGGTCGTTGCCGTGGATGATCGGCAGGATGTACTCCTCGGTGGTCGGGCAGTAGAGGCTGTTCTTGCACACCGACACCACCGAGGGATTCCACGTCACGTCGGAGCGCGAGAGATAGGCGAAGAGGTTCACCGAGACGACCTCGTGCTCGAACCCCGGCTCCGCGTGCACCTCGGGGGCGTCCTGCGGCACGTCGGTGAAATGGCGATTGATCGGGAAGCCGTTGTCGTCGGTGCGGACCGGCTCGTCGCCGGGCGCCCCGATCATCCGCTTGGCGGTCACCCGGTGCCGGGTGATCGCGCGCTTGTTGCTCCCGTTCTTGGGCCCGAAGGCGCTGCCCGTCTCCTCGGGGGACGCGAAGGGGTCGAAGGTCGCGTTCGTCCAGTCGGCCAGGATCGCCTCGAAGAGGCGGCTGATCGCGTCCGTCTTGAAGTTCTCCGAGTAGTCGAGCCCGGCCTGCCGGTACTGGGCGTTGAACCGGCCCGCGAAGAGGTCGACGGTGCCGTAGTGGTTCACCGTCCCGATCACGGTGTCGAAATTGACGATGCCGTAGAAGAACCCCCACGCGACGTCGCGCTGGACGGCGCGGAGGAAGGCGTCGGCCGCGAGCATGTGGGTGCCGTTGGGCCAGCGGATGTGCACGAAGTACTGATCCCGGCTGAAGATGAACTTCCCCAGCGTGAAGTCCCGGTAGCCGTGCTGGTTGGGCTCGATGCTGCCGAGTTCCGGAAGCGTGTCGGTCGTCATCGCGTCATCCTCCGTGAGAGGGCCCGCTCAGGCCTGGGGCCGGGGCGTGGTCTGGCAGATCTGGGCCCACCGCTCCACCGTGTCGCGGCCCGCGATGGTCTGGAGCAGGATCACGCTCGGGTGGCCCGCGTGGAACTGGTAGGCCGCCCCGGCCGGCAGCAGCGTCATGTGCCCGCGGCGGGCGCGCACGCGCCCCATCTTCTTCCCCCTGGGATCGCCGGCGAGTGGAATCGAGCCGTGGCTGCCCGCCGGCACCAGGGACGGATCGTCGGGCTTGATCAGGCGCACCTCGACCTCACCGTCCATCACGAGGGCGAACTCGTCCTGGGCGGCCACCCGCCATCCGGAGGTGCCCTCGGCCCGGATCGCCTCGATCACGTACTCGATGTTCTTGCCGACCGCGACCTTCTCGTAGGGCTTCGCCTTGGACGCGACCTCGAACACGTTGGAGAAGACGTAGTTCCGCGGATCGTCCTTGATGACCTCGACGCCGCCCTTCTCATAGTGCTGGAGCGAGCCGAAGCGGGTGCGATGAGAAGCCATTGCCAGTCTCCTTTCCGCCGATCTCCCGACGCCGGACGAGCCCGAGCTGCCGGCAGAGCCGACCCAGCTCCGCCTGGTCCGGCGGGGCGAGCGCGCGCATCTCGCGCACGACGTGCTGTACGTGCCGAGGAAAGATCCCGCCGATCAACCGGCGGCCCTTGCCGGTGAGCGTGACCGTGATGAATCGCCGATCGCGGGGCCCGCGCGTGCGGCGCACGAGGCCGCGCCGGGCCAGGTTGCCGACCACGACCGTGACGTTCCCGCCGCTGCGCAGGAGCTTCCGGGCCAGGTCCCGCTGACAGAGGGGCCCCAGGTGCAGGAGCGCCTCCAGGGTCCCGAACTGGCCGACGGTCAGATCGGCCGCCCGCATCAACGGCTCGAGCCGCGCGGTCACCGAGTCGGCGGCCCGCATCAGCTTGATGTAGGCGTCGAGCGCGGCCCTCTCCTGCGCGCTGCCCCGGTAGTGGGTCGGCATACTTTGAACTTGAACCGTCTTCTTAGTACGCAGGCCCCGCCTTGTCAAGGGTGCCCGCGGCAGAGGGCTCGACTACCGGGTCCCACCCACCGCGAAGCGCCAGACGTCGCCGTGGCTCACGATGCGCCCCGCCGTCGGGTGGTGGAAGTGGGTGCCGAGCACGGTGACCGGGCGGTCGGCGTAGCGCGCGCAGAAGGCGCGGCGGGTCCGGCACGCCTCGACGGGATCGGTGTCGAAGCTGCTCTGCCACTCGGGCTCCGCGACCTGCACCGGATGGTGCATGAGATCGCCGGTGATGACCGCGTCGGCGCCGCCCGAGGCGAGCCGCACGCTGACGTGCCCGGGCGTGTGGCCGGGAGTCGGCTCGAGGCGGATCTCGTCGGTCACCTGGTGGTCCATCTCGACGAGCTCGGCGAGGCCCGCGTCCAGCACGGGGGCGACGCTGTCGGCCAGGATGCGCCGCGCGCCCTCGTCGTCCTCGGACGTCCAGTGCTCCCATTCCCGTCGCGCGACGAGATAGCGCGCGCGGGGGAAGGTCGGGACCCACCGCCCGTCGTCCAGGCGGGTGTTCCAGCCCACGTGATCGACGTGCAGGTGCGTGCAGATCACCACGTCGACCGCCTCCGGGGAGACGCCGGCCGCCCGCAGCTCGTCGAGGAAGCCGGTGCGCCGCATGTGGAACGGCCGCCGGCCCCCCCGGTCCTTGTCGTTCCCGATGCAGGTGTCGACGAGCACGGTCAGGTCGGGCGCCTTGATGACGAAGGTGTGGACGCTCTGGAGCAGCCGACCCTCGCCGTCGAGGAAGTGCGGGGCGAGCCATTTGCGGTGGCGGTCGACCGCCTCCGGCGTCGCCGACGGAAAGAGCCAGGTGGGTCGCGTCGGCCCGGCGGTCTCGACGACCGCGCCGACGCGGAGACGACCGACCACGATGTCGTCCATGCGCGCGGATTGTAGCATTGCCAAGCGGTGGCCCGCGCAGCCGGCCGATCGTGTATACTCCGGCCCGCATTCCCCTCTCACGCCCGGAGCGAGGCAACCGATGGCCGAGCAGAGCCCGGACCACGCGAAGCTGCGAGAGCTGACGATCCGCTTCACCGACGCCTTCAACCGCGACGATCTCGACGGCGTGATGGCGATGATGGCCGAGGACGCCGTCTACGAGGAGTTCACCGGCACGGTGAGCTGCGGGAAGGCGGCCATCCGCGCCGCGTTCGAGCCCCAGTTCCGGGGCGATTTCGGCAAGATGCGGTTCGAGACCGAGGATCTGTTCGCCGACGCCGCGACCGGCAAGGCGCTCATCCGCTGGGTCTGCCGCCTGGAGACCCGTCGCGGGCCGGCGAGCTGGCGGGGCCTCGACATCCTGCATTTCGAGAACGGCCTGGTGAAGCAAAAGCTCACCTACGCGAAGGCGAAGGTCCCGCTCCTGGGCGGTGAGCCGCGCGACAACGGGGAGGCGTGACGGCGTGGGACAGCTCGACGGCAAGGTCGCGATCGTCACGGGCTCGGGGCGCGGTATCGGCCAGCAGGTGGCGCTGCGGCTCGCGCGCGACGGCGCGGCGGTGGTGGTGAACGATCTCGACGACGCGCCGGCCAAGGAAACCATCGGCCTCATCGAGCGGGCCGGCGGCCGCGCGGTGGCGTGCAACGGCGACGTGACCGCCAAGGACTTCGGCGAGCGCATCGTGGACACCGCGGTGCAGAAGCTCGGCGGCCTTCACGTCATCGTGAACAACGCCGGCTACACGTGGGACAACGTGATCCAGAAGATGACCGACGAGCAGTGGTACGCGATCCTCGACGTCCACGTGACCGCCCCCTTCCGCATCCTCCGGGCCTTCGCCCCGTACCTCCGGTCACAGTTCGAGGTAGAGTCGGCGCGCGGTGAGCGAGTCGTTCGAAAAGTCGTCCAGGTCTCCTCGACCTCCGGGGTGCGCGGCAACGCGGGCCAGGTCAACTACTCCTCCGCGAAGGCGGCGGTGACCGGCATGACCCGCACGCTCGCCAAGGAGTGGGGCCGCTACGCGGTCACCGTGAACTGCGTGGCCTTCGGCTACGTCCAGACGCGCCTGACGAAACCGCTCGCCGAAGGCGAGGCCGGGACGATCGACGTCGCCGGCCGCCAGGTGAAGGTCGGTGTGCAGGGCGCGCGCATCGCGGCCATGAACCAGATGATCCCGCTCGGCCGCGGCGGGCTGCCCGAGGAGGCGGCGGGCGCGATCTACCTCTTCTGCGGCCCGGACAGCGACTTCGTCAGCGGCCAGACGCTCGTCGTCACCGGCGGCGCCTAGCCGGCCCCCGGCCGTGTCCGGACCGCTCTCCGGCGTGCGCGTCGTGGACTGCACGACGGTCGTGCTCGGTCCGTGGGCGGCCCAGCAGCTCGGCGACCTCGGCGCCGACGTCGTCAAGGTCGAGCCCCCCGAGGGCGACACCACGCGACAGCTCGGCCCGATGCGGAACCCCGGCATGGGGGCGTTCTACCTCGCGGTCAACCGCAACAAGCGCTCGATCGTGCT
>JBGOVO010000085.1:0-12040 GCA_041478145.1 Methylomirabilia bacterium | reverse complement strand
GGGCCGCGCAGATCACGCCGGGCACCGCCACCGGCAGCAGGATCCTGATCAGGGTCTGCAGCCGGTTGCACCCGTCGAGCATCGCGCACTCCTCGATCTCCTTCGGCACCGTCCGGAAGTAGCCCATGAGGAGCCAGGTGCAGAACGGGACGAGAAAGGTCGGATAGGTGACGACGAGCGCCCACAGGCTATCGGAGAGGCCGAGCCGGTTCACCACCGTGCTCAGGGGCAGGAACAGCAGCGTCGGCGGCACCAGGTAGGTGATGAAGATGGCCACCCCGAAGGATTCCGCCAGGGGAAACTTGAGGCGCGCCAGCGGGTAGGCGGCGAGCACGCCGAGGACGACCGAGATCACGCTGGCGGCCACGCTGACCATCAGGCTGTTCACGAACCAGCTCCAGAAGAAGGTGTCCTTCGACAGCAGCTCGTAGTGCGCGAAGGTGACGCCGCGCCCGATCCAGAACGGGATGGAGTTGACGTCGTAGAGCTCGGCGTTCGTCTTGAAGGACGTGACGAACATGAAGTAGAGGGGGAACAGCGCGAAGAACACGAACGGCAGGGTGGGCATGTAGAGGGTGAACACCGGCCGGCTCCGCCGTAGCCAGCGCGGCACGCTACTCATAGGTCGTCGACTTGCGGACCACCCGGAGCTGGACGAAGACCACGGCCAGCAGGATGGGGAAGAGGAACAGCGACACCGCGGCCCCCTGCCCGATCTGCCCGCTCTGCAACCCGAGCTGGAACGAGTAGGTGGCGAAGAGGTGCGTCATGTTCATCGGGCCGCCCCTGGTCAGGACGTAGACGATGTTGAAGTCGGCCAGCGTGAAGATCGTCGAGAAGAGGATCACCACCGCGAGCACCGGCTTGACCAGAGGCACCGTGACGTGCCAGAAACGCCCGACGGGGCCGGCGCCGTCCGACTCGGCCGCCTCGTACAGCTCCCGCGGGATGGCCACCAGCCCGGCGAGGAGGGTGATCGCGAAGAACGGCAGGCCCCGCCAGGTGTTGACGAGGATCACCGAGAACATCGCGAGGTACGGGTCCGGCAGCCAGGGAATGTCGTAGTTCACCACGTGCAGGGCCTTGAGGGTCCAGTTGACGACGCTGTAGAGCGGCTCGAACATCCACCACCAGACGAGCGTGCTCAGCGCGGTCGGCACGATGAACGGCAGCAGCACCGCGCCCCGGATGAGGCGCTTGAACCGCGTGATCCGGAAGAGCAGCAGGGCCAGCACCATCCCGAAGACGGTCTTGAGCCCCAGCGCCAGCGCGGTGAACACGATGGAGTTCTGCAGGGTCTGGAGAAAGATCGAGCTCCCGAGGAGCCGCCGGAAGTTGTCGAGGCCGATGAAGCCGCCCGCGTCGCCCACGCGCGCGTCGCTCAGGCTGAACCAGACCGAGAGGGCGAAGGGGTACGCGACCAGGAAGAGCAGGAGGAAGAACGCGGGCGCGACGAACGCGTAGGCCACCGACGCGTCGCCGACCAGCACGTCGGACAGCGCTCGAGCGTGGCCGTCGCCGCGCACGGCAACCTTCGCCACGTCCCCGTTGAGCGTCTTGAGCTGCATCGACGCGCTCCCGTCGAGGAGACGCGGCCGCAGGGCCGTCTCCCGTCGGAGCATTGGGGTTGGCTGTCGGACGGGGCGCCCGCTGCGCCTCCCCGGATCCCGGCACCAATCGGGGCTACAACCTAGTGCACGCTCCGGCGGGTGTCAAGCGGGCCACTCACCCGCCTAGCGTTGAAGCTCCAGCAGCTCGCGCCACTCCCGGAGGCCGACGCGCGCCACCACCTGGAAGCCGGTGCCACCGGGCCGCACCAATGCCGCCTGCCCCTCGTCGAGGAGCTGCCCGCCGACGAGACTGTAGAACGGGTAGGCGTGGCCGACGATGACCACGTTCGTGCCCGGCGGCGGCACGGTGGACAGCAGGCCGCGCAGCGCGGGGAAACGGTCGGGACTGCCGGGCGCCGCCGACCCGGGGTCCCGCGCGGCGTCGGAGCGCTCGGCGGCGCCGAAGGCGAGGGTGGCCGTCTCGACGGTGCGGCAGAGCGGGCTGGCCAGCACGCGATCGATCGGGATCGCGAGGCTGCGCACCGCCTGACCGAGGGCCCGCGCGTGCTCGCGACCGCGGTCGGTCAGGTTCCGCTGGCTCGCGCAGTCCTCCACGCTCCGCATCCGCGTGTCGTTCTGGCGGTGGTCCGTGTCCGCGTGGCGAAAATACAGGATGAAGCCGCCGCCCCGCAGGGCGGCCAGCAGCTCGGGTCCGCCCAGGACCGCCGGGCCGGCGGGCTGGCCGACCGCGGGCGGGACCCACAGCAGGCTCGCCGCCGCCAGCATGGCCATCGACACCGAAACCCACCACATACCGGATCCTTCCGCGGAGCCTAGGCACCCGAGGAGTCCCTGTCAAGGGCGCCGATAGATCCGGCAGGGCTCCCGCCGGCGTAGACCGAGCAAGGACGGTCGACCACCCCACTCGAAGGAGGACGTGCGATGAAGTGGCCGCGGGAGGCCAAGCCGTAGGCACATCTGCTAGACTCCTGGCCAGCCACCCGGGAGGGGCGAGATCATGAAGCAACCCATTCTTTGGTGCGCGATCCTCACCCTGCTGGGGGGCTGTGCGACGGGAGCCCCCACCGCGGAGTCGAAGGACCGGGCCGACTGCCACGCCTACTCGCGCCCGCTCGAGCACTCCGGGCGGATGAAGGATGCCTGCATGATCAGTCGCGGCTATGCGGTGATCTACAACACGGTCGCGGGATGGGTCGAAGTGCGGTCGAAGGCCCAGCCCCGGCAGGCCCCGGAGGTCATCGCCACGGACCTGAAGGGGTGCAACGACTCGATCGGGGCGGGCTACGTGGGCCGCCTGCAGTTTGCGAAGTGCATGGACCCCCGCGGCTACCTGGTCACGGGCAAGGACTAGCGCCTCACGGGAATTCGGCGCGCAGCGCGGGCATGACGTCCCGCGCGAACCGCTCCATGCTCCGTAGCGTCATGTCGTGCGGCATGCTGCCCACCTGGAAGATGCCCTGCAGGATGCCGCAGCCCGCCGCCTTGAAGCCCTCGCGGAGCTTCTGGCGCACCGTCTCCGCGCTGCCCACGATGGCGTAGGTGCCCTCCTCGGCCTCCTTCCACGACGAGAGGAGCGAGATGAACTTGCGCTTGAGGTGGCTCGGCCGGAGCTGGGATTCGACCGAGGTGTGACCCGGCGGAAACATGTACTCGCGCGGCAGGCGGAGCCCCTTCTTGGCCAGGTACCAGAAGTGCGGCTCGAACTCCTCGCGCGCCTGCTTGTCGGTCTCGCCCACGTAGATCATCGCGGGCCAGCCGATCTGCTCGGGCGGCACCTCGTAGCCGCAGTGGGTCGCCGCGTACTCGCGCAGCATGTCGAAGTGCTCCTTCATCACCTCGAACTGGGAGTAGGGCAGCGCGATCCACGGGTAGCGACGCTCGGCCACGAAGCGGATGGTCTCCATGCTCCCGGAGCCGGGGATCCAGATGGGCGGGTGCGGCCGCTGGATCGGCCGCGGCCAGACGTTGACCCAGCGGAAGTCGTAGTGCTTGCCCTCGAAGTGGAAGGGGCCGGGCTCGGTCCAGGCGCGCACGATCAGCTCGTGGGCTTCGCGATAGCGCTCCCGGATGAACGTCGGGTTGATCTCGTACGTGTAGGCCTCGACGCCGAGCCCGACCACCATGCCGCTGATGAGCCGGCCGCCCGAGAGCACGTCGAGCATGGCCAGCTCCTCGGCCACCCGCTGGGGATGATCGTAGAGGGGGAGCGCATTGCCGAGCACCAGCACCTTGATGCGGCTCGTGCGCTGGATCAGCGAGGCGGCCATGATGTTCGGCGAGGGCATGAGGCCGTAGGCGTTCTGGTGATGCTCGTTGACCCCGATGACGTCGAACCCGAGCCGCTCCGCCGCCACGAGCTGGTCGAGGTACTCGTTGTAGAGGGTGTGCCCGCGGACCGGGTCATAGAGCGAGTTGGGCAGGTCGAGCCACGCCGACTCGTGGCGCTGCTCGAAGTCCGCGGGCAGATGGGGCCACGGCATCAGGTGAAAGCAGACGAATTGCATGGCCGTCTCCTCGGGCGCTCAGGGCTGAAGGAAGTCGAGCACGATACGGGCGAAGCGCTCGGGCTGCTCGACGGGCGGCAGGTGGCCGCAGCCGTCGATGGTGGTGAGCGTCGCGCCGGGAATGCCGCGCTGGTACGCTTCGCCGAGCGCGCGGGGCAGCAGCCGGTCCTGCGCGCCCCAGACCACGAGCGTCGGCGCCTTGATCCGCCCGAGCCGGCTCGTGAGCTTGCGGTACTGCACGTGCGGGTTCCAGAGGAGCCGCGCCGCCGCCTCGCGCCCGCGCAGGGCGGCCTCGAGGCGCTCGGGCGGCGGCGCATCGGGCACGATCTGCCGGGCCAGCGCGGAGGCGGGATCCGCGAACAGGAGCTGCCGCGCCCGCGCCGGCGCCGCCATGAACAGGTCCTCGCGCGGAGTTCCCGGCACGCGCGTCCCCGCGGCGTCGACGAGCACGAGCCGGCCTACCCGGGCCGGATGCCGCAGCGCCAGCTCCGCGGCCAGCCAGCCTCCCAGCGACAGCCCGACCACGTCGACCCGCTCGAGCCGGAGCGCATCGAGCACGTCGATCGTATGGAACACCAGGTCTTCCATCGATTCGATGTCCTCGATGCCCGGCGACGCTCCGTACCCCGGATGCACCGGCAGGTAGACGCGATGCCGTCCCGCGAGCAGATCGTGCACCGGCATCCACCAGTACACGCCGGCGCCGTGCAGATAGAGCAGCGGGGCGCCGGCCCCACCGGTGAAGACCTGCACCGCCTTGCCGTTGATCTTGAGCGTTTCTTCCATTCCCCCCATTCGGTCACCCCTATGTCGCGCGGACGAACAGGCGCGTGAGTCCCTGCGGGAAGCACATCACGCAGACCACGTACAGCGCCCCCAGGAGCACGAGCCAGTTGTCGGTGTAGGTCGAGAGCACCTCGCGCAGCCCGATGGCGATGATCGCGCCCACCAGCGAGCCGTACAGCGTGCCGAGCCCGCCCAGCAGCGCGATCACCACCACCTCGCCCGAGAGGGCGAAGAAGAGCAGCTCGGGCGACACGAAGTTCTGGAAGATCGCGAAGAGCGCGCCGGCGAGCCCGGCCAGGGCGCCCGAGAAGACCAGCGCCACGCGCCGGTGGCGGGTGACGTCGATGCCGATGGCGCGGGCCCGCTCCTCGCTCTCGCGCACCGCGATCAGCGCGTGGCCGAAGGGCGACGCCACGAGCCGTCGGGCCAGCGCATAGCCCAGCAGGACGAAGGCGAGCACCAGCCAGTACATCTGCCGCTTGTCCGAGAGGTCGAGGGCCACCGCGCCGATTCCGACCCGCGGCCGGCCGAGACCGGGCAGGCCGTCGCTGCCCCCGGTCACGGCCACCCACTTGATGGCCACCTCGTACAGGAGCTGGGCGAAGGCGAAGGTGAGCATGGCCATGTACACGCCGCGCGAGTGGACGGCGAAGTAGCCGACCACGATCGCCAGGAGCGCGGCGGCCGCGATGCCCACGAGGAGCGCCGCCCAGAGCGAGAAGGACACGTGCCGGAGGGCCAGCGCGGCCCCGTAGGCGCCCGCGCCGAAGAACCCGGCGTGGCCGAATGACACCAGGCCGCCGTAGCCGAGGGCCAGGTCGAGGGCGGCGGCGAAGAGCGCGAAGATCAGGATCCACGTGAGCAGGTTCAGGTAGTACGCGGAGTAGACGCGGCCGACGCCGAGGGGCGCCAGGATCAGCACCGCCGCCACCAGGAGAACGGGCAGACGGCTCACCGGCGCTCCGCCGCGCCGAACAGGCCGCTCGGCCGCAGCACCAGCACCACCGCCATGACCAGGAAGACGAGCGGGGTGTGGAAGGCGGGCAGGAGCGCCACCCCGAAGGACTGGACCTGGCCCAGCAGGAGCGATCCGACGATCGCCCCGGTGAAGCTGCCGAGCCCGCCGATGACGATGGCGATGAAGGCATCGAGCACGATGCCCGCACCCATCTGGGGCGAGAGGCTCGTCATGGTGCCGAGGATCACCCCCGCGGCGGCGGCGAGACCGGAGCCGAGGGCGAAGACGATGGTATTGAGCCGCTGGACATTGACCCCGAGGACCGCCGCCATCATGGGGTCCTGGGTGGCCGCGCGGATGGAGAGCCCGAGCGAGGTGCGCTCCACGACGAGCCACACCGCCACCGCGAGCACCGCGGCCGCGACCAGGGCGAAGAGCCAGTAGGTGGGGAACGTGATGCGCCCGAGCGAGACCGCCCCCCCGAGCAGCCCGGGCTTGTCGAGCGAGACGATATCCGCCCCCCAGATGACCTTCGCCGAGCCCTCGAAGAAGAGCGACAGCCCGAAGGTGAGGAGCAGCGGGAGCAGGTGGGACAGCGGATAGCGCTCGCGCAGCGGCCGCAGCAGCCAGCGCTCCGTCGCCGCGCCGAGCAGGCCGATGACCGCCGGCGCGATCAGGAGGCCCAGCCAGAAGCTGCCGAGCCGGGTCGCGGTGACCAGCCCCACGTAGGCGCCCAGCATGAAGAGCGCGCTGTGCGCGAAGTTGATCACGCCCATCATGCCGAACACGAGCGTGAGCCCGGTGGCGACCAGGACGAGGTTCACCCCCACCGTCAGCCCCATGAGGAGCTGGGTCAGCACCGCGTCGAGCGACATGAGCGCCTAGAGCACGCAGCCGCCGTCCGGATGGCGCACGTCCTTCAAGACGTCGACCACCACGTGGCGCAGCGGGTTGGCCTGCACGGTGCGGATGTGGATGTCCGAGATCGGGTTGTGATTCTTGGGGTCGAACCGGAGCGGCCCGCGCGGGCTGTCGATCTTCATGTCGGCGATGATCTGGATCAGCCGCTCCTTGTTGGCGACGTCGCCCTTCGTCTCGCGCAGCGCGCCGAAGAGGGCCTGGGCGGTGTCGTAGCCGGCGCACAGGAAGTGGTCGGCCTCCTTGCCCGCGTCCTTGCACGCCTTCACGAACCACCGGTTCTTGGGGATATCGTAGCTTGGCGTGTAGTAGGAGTTGGAGTAGACGCCGACCGCGGTGTCGCCCTGCGCGCTCAGCACGTCCTCCGAGACCAGGTTCGCCGGCCCGAGGGTCTTGATCGGGCCCTTCAGGCCGAAGTCGGCGTACTGCTTGATGAAGGCCACCGCGTCCGCGCCCGCGAAGTTGGCGAAGACGAACTGGGGCTTGGCGTCCTTGATGGCCGGGAAGTACGGCGCGTAGTTGGTGGTGTTGAACGGCGGGAACGACTCGCCGACCACGGTCCCGCCCACCGCGGTGAAGGCCTTCTTGAAATGGGCGGCCGACTGCTGGCCGAAGGCGAAGTTGAACACGCAGATGTACGCGCGGTCGCCGAGCTTGGCCTTGGCCCACGGCCCGAGCGGGGCGGCCGACTGCCAGGCGCTGTTCGAGAAGCGGAAGTGGTAGCGGCTGCAGCCCTGCTCGGCCAGGAGGTCGTTCGTGGCGATGGGGTTGAGCCAGAGGCGCTTGGCGTCCACGATGTGGTTGCGGATCGCCGCGGCGACGCCGCTGTGGATGGTGCCCACGATCACGTCCACGTCGTCCTTCTCGATGAGCTTGCGCACCTTGCTGACGCCCACGCTGGGATCGGCGGTGTCGTCTTCCTTGACGATCGTGTACGGGCGCCCGGCGATCTCGGGACCGGCTTCCTTGGCCCCGATCATGAACCCGGCCAGGGTGTTCTCGCCCAGTACCGCGAACGCCTTGGAGAACGGCAGCAGCACCCCGATCTTGATGGGCTCGGCCGCCCGCAGCCGTCCCGGGAACAGGCCGGCGCCGAGTCCCGCCGCCGCCGCCGTCGTGATGAATCGCCGTCGGTTCATCTGATCCTCCTCCGTTGAGAGTCGATGTCAGGTGGCCCCGAGAAAGCGCGCCTGGACGTCGTGATTGCCCCGCAGGGCGTCGGCGGCGCCTTCGAACTGGATGCGGCCCTGGTCGAGCACGTAGCACCGCGATGCCAGGGCGAGCGCCACGTCCAGGTCCTGCTCCACCAGCAGGATGGTGACGCCGGCCGCGTTGATCCGCTGGAGGATCGTCATCAGCGCCTCGACGAGCATCGGCATCAGACCCCCCGACAGCTCGTCGATCAGCATCAGCGCCGGCCGGGTCAGGAAGCCCCGCGCCAGGGCCAGCATCTGCTGCTCGCCGCCCGAGAGATCCTGCCCCGCCTGATCGAGCCGCTCGCGCAGGCGCGGGAAGTACTCGAACACGCGGTCCAGCGCGGCGTCACCGCCGGCCCCGCGCGCGAGCTCGGCCACCCGCAGGTTCTCGGCCACCGTCAGCCGGGGGAAGATGCGCCGGTCCTCGGGGACGAGGGTGATGCCCCGCCGCGCGATCTCGTGCGTGGCCAGTCGCGTGACGTCCGCGCCGTCGAGGAGCACCCGCCCCTGGCGCGCCGGCACGATGCCCATGATGGTCTTCAGCAGCGTGGTCTTCCCCGCCCCGTTCCGCCCCACCAGCGCGACCGTCTCCCCACGCTCGACGGAGAGGCGCACGCCCTGGACGACATGGCTCGGTCCGTAGTAGCTGTGGACGTCCTCGACGCGCAGCATGGCGGGATCGGCTCAGGCCGGCGCGGCGGCGTGGGCGCGCGGCCGCCGGCCGAGGTACACCTCCTGCACGCGCGCGTCGGTGCGGATCTCCTCGGGGCGACCCTCGGCGAGGATCGCCCCCTGGTGCAGGACCGTGATGCGGTCGGAGATCGTCATGACGACCTTCATCTTGTGCTCGACGAGGATCACGGTGCGGCCGGCCGCGATGCGCTTGATCAGGGCGATGGTGCGCTCCGTCTCCTCCGGGCTCATGCCCGCGGTGGGCTCGTCGAGCAGCAGGAGCGTGGGATGGCAGGCCAGCGCGATGGCGATCTCGAGGTGCCGCTGCAGCCCGTGACCCAGGTGCGTCGCCAGGAGATCGGCCTTGGCGTCCAGCTCGACCGCGCGGAGGATCTCCCACGTCGTCTCCGCCACCGACGGCAGCCGGTCGGCCCGCGTCCAGCAGTTCATCACGGTCTGCCGGCACTGGGCGGCCACCCGCACGTTCTCGAAGACGGTGAGATGGGGAAAGATCGTCGTGATCTGATAGGACTTGGCGATACCGCGCTGCGAGCGGGCGAACTGGGGCTCGCCGGTCACGTCCTCCCCGTTGAAGAGCACGCGCCCCGACGTCGGCGGCAGCTCCCCCGCGATCAGCTTGAAGAACGTGCTCTTGCCGGCGCCGTTGGGTCCGATCACCGCCCGCAGCTCACCCGCCGGCACCTCGAAATCGACCGCGTCCACGGCCAGCAGCCGGCCGAAGCTCCGCGTGAGCTTCTCGGTGCGCAGGACAACCGTGGGGGCCAGGGCGTCGCTCCTCGTTCAGACCGCCTAGTACCCTAAGGGATGGAGCCGGCCAACGCAATGACGCGGCCGGCAGGGCGGCCGCCGATCGGTCAGGGTTTGCGAGCGCGGACCAGCAAGAACACGGGCCGGCGTCGCTCATCGCGCGCCTGCGGGTGGTCGTGGAGCCACTGCTCGCTGGGCATCGGCTCGACGACGCGCTCGATCACCAGCCCGGCATCCAGGAGGCCGTTGATCAGCGTGGCCAGCGTGCGGTGGACCTTCCGCACGCCGGGGACGAACCAGTTCTCTTCCCGGACGCCCTCGTCGGCGTAGCGGTCCAGGGCCCAGCGCGTGCGCCGGCCCGCCTCGTCGAGCACCCAGCCGTCGCCCGGCAGGCGCGCCGTGAAGATGGGGTGCTCGGTCGAATAGACGAGGACGCCGCCCGGCGTCAGCCACTCCGCGATGCGCCGCACCAAGCCCGGGTAGTCGTCGACGTAGTGCAAGACGAGCGAGCTCACGACGAGGTCGAACCGCGCGGGCGGGAACGCGACCTCCTCGACCGCCGCCCGGCGGTAGGTCACCCGCGGATGGGCCCATTCGGCTCGCGCCAGGGCCAGCATCCGCTCCGACACGTCGACGCCCACCACCTCGGCCGCTCCGGTCGTGGCGAGATGGCGCGCGAGCTGCCCGGCCCCGCAGCCGAGATCCAGCGCTCGCCGACCGTTCACGTCGGGCAGGAGCGCCAGCAGATCGACATGCTCCACGGCCCGCTCCCACCCGGCCCCGAATCGCTCGAGGGTCGAATAGCCGGCGAAGAACCCCGGGTCGTCGTAGATGTTCTGCGGGTCCCGCGGGGCCTCAGCCATCGGTCCCTGCCGTTCCAGAGGTGGAGATCGTGAGTATCACGGCGGCAGGAGTCTAGGCTCGGCAAGGAAAGGTGTGCAAGTGCCCGCGTTGACACCCATGACGGCTCGCCGTATGGTGCGGGCTCGAGGAGGTCGACAGACCGCCCGTGACGGTACAGACGAAGAACCACGACTGGCTTGCCTTGACCGTCGAGGAGCCGCTGGACCCCGACCTGCCGATCTGCGACCCGCACCATCACCTGTGGGACCTGGAGACCGCCCGCGTCGCCCCGCGCTACCTGCTCGATGAGATCCTGACCGATGTCCGCGGTGGCCACAACGTCGTGTCCACCGTGTTCATCGAGTGCGGGGCCATGTGGAAGACCGACGGTCCCGAGGCCCTGCGTCCGGTCGGCGAGACCGAGTTCGTGAACGGCATCGCCGCGATGAGCGCCTCCGGGCTCTACGGCAAGACGCGCGTGGCCGCCGGGATCGTGGGGACCGCCGCCCTGCGCCTGGGCGCCGCCGCGGCCCCGGTGCTCGACGCGCAGATCGCCGCCGGCGGCGGCCGGTTCCGCGGCATCCGCCTGGGTGCGGCCTGGGACCCCGACGAGGCCGTGCCCAACCACCGCACCCGGCCCCCGCAGGGGCTATTCCTGCGCGACGATTTCCGGGCCGGCTTCGCCCTGCTCGCGCCGCGGCGGCTCACGTTCGAGGCCTGGTGCTATCACCGCCAGATCCCCGACGTCACCGCGCTGGCGCGCGCCTTCCCCGACACCACGATCATCCTCGACCACTTCGGCGGGCCGGTCGGCGTCGGGTCCTACGCGGGCCGGGCCCGCGAGGTCTACGCGGAGTGGCGCGGCTGCCTCAGTGAGCTCGCCACCTGCCCCAACGTCGTCGCCAAGCTGGGCGGGATCAACATGGAGGTCAACGGGTTCGGCTGGCACGAGCGGCCCCGGCCGCCCGGGAGCCAGGAGCTGGCGGACGCGACGCGGCCGTACTACGAGTACACCATCGAGAAGTTCGGCGTGGACCGCTGCATGTTCGAGTCGAACTTCCCGGTGGACGCGGTGAGCTGCAGCTACACGGTGCTGTGGAACTCGTTCAAGCGGCTGACCTCGAAGTACTCGGCGGCGGAGAAGGCCAAGCTCTTCCACGACACGGCCGCCCGGGTCTACCGTCTCGGCGGCTGAGGGCGGCGCTCCAGCTACTTCGGCTTCGGGGCGTAGAGCTGGCACCAGCCTTTCGGGTTGATCTTCCCTTCCACCATCTTGCAGCTGCTGGGCGCGACGAAGTGCAGACAGTTGTCGCACTCCTGCGGCCCCTTCGGCTTCTCCTGATACTGCACGAGCTTCTGCGCGATCTTCGGCTGCGCGTCGGCTCTCACCGGCAGGAGGGCGGTCAGCATCCCCACGCCCGCCCGGAGCACCGCGCGCCGTGTCAGCCTGAGCCCACTCTCGTCGGTCATATCTACGTCCCTCCCTCGACAGGTTACACCCAGCCCGTCGCGCTGGAAGCGCCCCGCGGAATTGGAGTAACATGCCCCCGAGCGACCGACCACCCGACCCTCTTGCTGGAGGCCTCGACATGACGCACAACGGCCACCTGGACGCCCGCACGCTTCACGCCCGCCTCACCCATCCGGTCATCGACGCCGACGGCCACTGGCTGGAGTACGGGCCGGTGATGCGCGAGGAGTTCCGGCGCATCGGCGGCGCGGCCGCCGTCGAGGGCCTGGCCCTGGCCAGCCAGCGCGTGCCCAACTCGCTCAACATGACGGTGGCCGAGCGGGCCCGGCGCCGCGTCGGGCAGGAAGCGTTCT
>JBGOVO010000174.1:0-7709 GCA_041478145.1 Methylomirabilia bacterium | reverse complement strand
GTACGTGTCGGCCATGGCCAAGGCCGGGCTCGCGGCCGGCGCCGATGGGCTCATCATCGAGGTGCACAACAATCCGGCCGAGGCCCTGTCCGACGGCCCGCAATCGCTCAAGCCCAGCAAGTTCGCGCAGCTCATGGCCGAGCTGCGCCCGCTGGCCCAGGTGCTGGGGAGGACCCTATGATCATCGTGCTCAAGTCCGACATCAGCGACGCCGACGTCGACGACGTGTGCCGCCGCATCACCGAGATGGGCTACGGCCCCCACGTGATCCGGGGCGAGTTCAAGACCATCGTGGCCGCGGTCGGGGAGGAGCGCGGCCGCCCCGACCTGCGGCTCCTGGAAGCGCTCGAGACGGTCGAGTCCGTCATGCCGGTCCAGCAGCCGTTCAAGCTGGCGAGCCGCGAGGTCCGGCGCGAGTCGACCGAAGTGCGCGTCAACGGCGTCACCGTGGGCGCCCGCGACGTGATCGTCATGGCGGGGCCGTGCTCCGTCGAGTCCGAGTCGCAGGTGCTGGAGGTGGCCGACGCGGTCAAGTCCGCTGGCGCGCGCATCCTCCGGGGCGGCGCCTACAAGCCGCGCACCTCGCCCTACGCCTTCCAGGGGCTCAAGGAGGAGGGGCTCCGCTACCTGGCCGAGGCCCGCAAGCGCACCGGCCTGCCGGTGGTCACCGAGGTGCTCGAGACGGAGAGCGTGGAGGTGGTCGCGGAGTACGCGGACATTCTCCAGATCGGCGCCCGCAACATCCAGAACTTCACGCTGCTGCGCCGGGTGGGCGAGGTCGGCAAGCCGGTCCTGCTCAAGCGCGGCATGGCGACCAGCATCCAGGAGTTCCTGCTCTCGGCCGAGTACATCCTCTCGGCGGGCAACCCCAACGTGATCCTCTGCGAGCGCGGCATCCGCACCTTCGAGACCGCGACCCGCTTCACGCTCGATCTCAACGCGGTGCCGGTGCTGAAGAAGCTCTGCCACCTGCCGGTGGTGGTGGATCCCTCGCACGGCACCGGGCACTGGGATCTGGTGGCGCCGATGGCCAAGGGCGCGGTGGCCTGCGGCGCCGACGGGCTCATCATCGAGGTGCACCCGCGGCCGGAGGAGGCGCTCTCGGACGGGCCCCAGTCGCTCAAGCCGTCGAAGTTCGCGCAGCTCATGCGCGAGCTGCGGCCGGTGGCGGAGGCGGTGGGGAGGGGACTGTAGCGGCCTAGGCGACGGGCGCGGCGGGGCGCCCGGCCAGGTCGAGCGTCTCGCGGACGCGGCTGATGAGAGCGCTGGGCGTGAAGGGCTTCTGCAGGAACGCGGTGCCGGCGCCCAGGACGCCGTGGCGGATGACCGCGTCGTCCGTGTAGCCCGACATGTACAGCACGCTCAGGTCGGGCCGCAGCGGCGCCAGCCGCTCGGCCAGCTCGCGGCCGCTCATGCGCGGCATGACCACGTCCGTGAGCAGGAGATCGAGCGGCCCCTGGTGCCGCTCGCAGAGCAGGAGGGCCTCGGCGCCGTTGCGCGCTTCGATCACGGTGTAGCCGCTGGCCCGGAGGATGTCTCGCGCCAGCTCGCGCACCCCCTCCTCGTCCTCCACGAGCAGGATGGTCTCGGTCCCCCCGTCGGCCGCGGCGGGGCGGGTGCTCCGCTCCGCGGCGGGGGCCGTCGCGTCGACCCGCGGCAGGTAGATCCGGAACGTGGTGCCGCGACCCGGCTCGCTGTCCACCTCGAGGTAGCCGCCGCTCTGCTTGACGATCCCGTAGACGGTGGCCAGGCCCAGGCCGGTGCCCTTCCCCTGCTCCTTGGTCGTGAAGAACGGCTCGAAGATGTGGGGCTGGATCTCGCGCGGGATGCCGACGCCGCTGTCGGACACCGCCAGCATGACGTGGGGACCGGGCCGCGCGCCGACGTGCCGCCTGACGTACTCGGCGTCCAGGTCCACGTTCTCCGTCTCGAGGATCAGGTGGCCGCCCTGGGGCATGGCGTCGCGCGCGTTGACGGCCAGGTTCATGATCACCTGCTCGATCTGTCCACGATCGGCCTTGACGCGACCGAGATCCGGCGACGGCGTGGTCACGAGCGCGATGTCCTCGCCGATCAGGCGGCCCAGCAGGTCCTTCATGTCGGTGGTCACCGCGTTGAGATCGAGGACGACCGCCTCGAGCACCTGCTTGCGGCTGAAGGCGAGGAGCTGCCGGGTCAGGTCGGCGGCGCGGCGGGCGGTGCGCTGGATGAGCTCGATGCCGCGGCGCAGCGGATCCTCGGGCTTCAGCGGGTGCATCAGGATGTCGGTGCGCCCGAGGATGACGGTCAGGAGATTGTTGAAGTCGTGCGCGACGCCGCCCGCGAGCCGGCCGATGGCGTCCATCTTCTGGGCCTGCTCGAGCTGACCCTGCGTCTGCGCCAGCTCGTCGTAGGCGCGCCGGGACTCATGGAGCAGACGGCTGTTCTCCAGTGCGATCGCGGCCTGCGCGGCGAAGGCGGTGGCGATGGCCATGTCCTCCGTCGAGAAGCCCTGCTCGCGGGTGGTGAGGAAGCTGAGCACGCCGACCACGCGATCGCCGATCTTGGCCGGCACCGTCAGGAGCCCGCGGTATCCGAGCCGCCGCATGCGCTCCGCGTGATCGGGGAGCATGCTCGGGTGGTTGGCCGGGTCGCGGAGGAGAAGAGGCCGGCCGGTGGCGGCCACCTGCCCGGCGAGACTCTCCCCGATCTTCAGGCGCGGTCTCACGAGCATGTCCTTGCCGACGTCCCGCGTGCCCGCCACGACCAGCTCGTCTCCGTCCACGAGGCGAAAGCCCACCCAGTCGGTGTTGACGAGGCGGCCGCAGGCGTCCGCGATGCGGCCGAGCAGGGTGTCGATCTCCTGCATCCGCGAGAGCTCGCCGCTGATCTCGACGAGGCTTTCCAGGCGCCCCTCGCGGGTGCGCGCCTCGTGCAGTGCCTGCTCGAGGCTGGCCGCCATCGAGTTGAACGCGCGCACGGTGGGCCGCATCTCGCTGAGCTTGGTCTCGGGCATCCGGGCCGTCAGGTCTCCATGGCCGAGCCGGGTCGCGCTCTCGGCGAGGGCGCGGACCGGGCGCAGGCCGACGGTGAGGATCACATGGGTCAGCCCGAGGAGGGTCACCAGCAGCACGCCGGTCACCGCGAGCATGGTGCGGATCTCGCTCCACAGCTCGTTCTCGAGGCTCTCCACCGACGGCGTCACCGCGAGCACGCCGTAGACGACGGGCGCCGCCACGATCGCGACGCGGTGCTGCTCGAGGGTGAGCGGCACGAGGCGCTTGAGCCAGCGCGGGGCGTCGGACCGCCGGGGGTTCTCGGGGGAGGCGTCGAAGATGAGCCGGCGGCCGTCGCTCTCGTAGAGGGCCACCCGGCTCCACACCGACTCCGCGTTCAGGTTCCGCAGCGTCTGCTCGGCCCGCGCGAGATCGCCGACCACGAGCGAGTCCAGGAGCAGCGGCCCCGCCGCCGTCGCGAGCCGCTCCGTCTGCTCGCTCAGGCGCACGCGGGCCGCAGTGCTGCGCTCGCTCAGGTTGACGACGAGGCCCCCGAGGGTCACGGTGACGATCGCGACGCTGCTGAGGCCCAGCAGCAGGGTGCGGAGACTCGATTTCACTGGCCGATCAGGCGGTAGACGCGGCGGACGCCGTCGTAGTCCCGGTCGGCCGCCGGCTCGAAGCCCTTGAACTTCGCGAGGGTCAGCATGCCCGCCGCGCCGGGGTCGCCGGCCATGCCGAGCAGCGCGCGCCGCACGCGCTCCACCGTGGGGGCGGGGACGCGGGGATGGGCGATCACGGCCAGATCGGGGAAGCCCTCGGAGACGTAGATCTCCCGGAACTGCACGCGCTCGCGCTCCGCGTACTGGGCGAGGAAGCGCGAGTTGACCGCGGCGGCTTCCACCCGCTTGGCCTTGAGCTGCGCGAGGGTGCCCTCCTGGTTGCCCCCGAACACTTCCTCGACGCGAACCCCCGCCCGCTTGAGCGCCACCAGCGGCACCGCGTAGGCCGCGAAGGCATCGGTGGAGGGGAAGGACACCCGCTTGCCATCGAGCTCGTGCAGGTGCCGGATGGGGCTGTCGGCGGGCACCGCGATGACCGCCCGGATCGGCTCGCCCGCCCAGCGGGCGAGCACCTTGAAGGGGACGGCGTCGAAGTCGGACTGGAAGTTGTGATTGGTGAACACGAAGTCGAAGTCGCCGCGGCCCATCATGGT
Organism: Methylomirabilia bacterium; assembly: GCA_041478145.1. GTDB lineage: Bacteria > Methylomirabilota > Methylomirabilia > Rokubacteriales > CSP1-6 > CAMLFJ01. The sequence continues at coordinate 3,518 of JBGOVO010000174.1, read as the reverse complement.
GTCGGTCTCCTGCACCGTCCGACCCATCTTGAGCTGGAGCGGCACCCCGCTCGTGGTGCTGACGTAGGCCAGGATCGGGTTCCAGCGTTCCGCGGTGAGGGCGGGACTCTGCTGGTTCAGGACCCCGAAGGGGAGCGGGGTTGGCTGGGCCTGGCCGATGCTCGGGAGTGCCAGGAGCCCGGCCGAGATCACGAGAGCTTTAGTCAGGAGTCTCATGGCGTTGCGCGCGTGGTACGTTCCAGTGCCGTGCCAAGTGTTGTCTCCGCGTAAAGACTTGGAATGGTTACGAAATGGGTCCGCCTGATAAGGACAGGCCCCGCCCTCGGTCCACGGGTGTCACTAGACGGACGGATTTCGTCAGAAAAGAGTGGGGGTAGGCGCTTCCCGGCCCGTCCGGCGGCCGGGCGGGCAGCGTGCCATAATTGACCGCGTGAAGTGGCGGATCCAGCTTCCCAAGGATCGGGCTCAACGCACGCTGGTCCTGGCCGTCGTGACGTCGGTGCTCTTTCACCTGTTCCTGGTCGTCCCGTTCTTCGTATTCCCCGGATTCTTGCAGTCCCCCGCCTATGTCAAGCGTGGCGAGCCGCTCTTGGTCGACATCGCGCCGGAGCGGCCCGAGGACAAGGCCCCGCTCGGCAACCCGTCGCGCCCGGTGGCGCCGCCCGAGGTCCGCGAGCGCCCGGTGCCCAAGCCTGCGCCGGCTCAGCCGCGGGCCGTGGAGCTTCCGAGGACGCCGGCGCCGCGTCCGACTCCGCCCGCGCCGGCGTCGCCGGCGGTCGCGAAGGCCGAGCCGCCGGCACCCGACGCGATGGTGAAGACAACGGAGCCACGGGCGCCGGCGCCCGAGCCCGCGCCGTCGGAGACGGCGCCGGGCGCGCCCGCCTCGCCATCGCAGCCGAACCCGCCTCGGGTCGCCGTCGCGCGGCCGCCCGCCAGCATCTGGCGCCAGCCCGGGGGGGGCGGCGGCCTGCAGGGCGGCGGGCGCGGCGGCGTCGAAGGCGAAGCGATCCCGCTCGACACCCCGGAGCCGAAGTATCAGGACTACTTCAACAAGGTGCGCGAGCGGATCAAGGCGAAGTGGGTCTACCCGCGTCCGGCCGGCGAGCGCGGGATCGAGGGTGAGCTGCTCATCGAGTTCCACATCGCCAAGGACGGCCGCCTGGAGTTCATCGAGCTGCGCCATTCCTCCGGCACGCAGATCCTCGACGACGCCGCGCTCACCGCGGTGAAGCTGGCGCAGCCGTTCCCGCCGGTGCCCGACGACATCGCCAAGCGCACCCTCGCGATCAACGGCCAGTTCCGCTACCAGATCGTGAGCGGCTTCGTGAACCAGTTCCTCCGGTAGACGCTCTGCGCCCTCGGTCGCGGGTGGGATGGCTGCTCCTGCTGCTGCTCTGCGCGGGATGCGCGGAGACGCGGTGCGCGGACCGGCCTCCGGTGCGCGTCCAGCTGCTGCTCGTCAACGACGTGTACGTGCTCGAGCCCGTCGACGGCCGGGGCGGGCTTGCCCGCGTCGCCAGCCTCGTGCGCGAGCTGAGGCGGCAGACCCCGAACACGCTCTTCGTGCTGGCCGGTGACACGCTCTCCCCGTCGCTCCTGTCGACGCTGCGCCGTGGGGCCCAGATGATCGAGGGCTGGAACGCGGTCGGCCTCGATCTGGCCACCTTCGGCAATCACGAGTTCGACTTCGGGCCCGCGGTGCTGGCCCAGCGCATGAGCGAGTCACGCTTCCCGTGGCTGTCCGCCAACGTGCTCGACCGCGTCACCGGCCAGCCGTTCGGCGGCGCGCGGCCCTGGCTGCGCCGCGACTTCGACGGCGTGCGCGTCGGGGTGATCGGCCTCACCACACCCGACGCGGCCAAGACCTCCAACGGCGGCCCCGGCCTGCGGTTCGGCGAGCCCCTCGACGCGGCCCGCGCGGCGGTGGCCGCGCTCGGCGCGGTCGACCTGCGCGTGGCGGTGACCCACCTGCCGCTGCGCCAGGACCGGGAGCTGGTCGACGCGCTCCCGATCGACGCCATCCTGGGCGGGCACGACCACGATCCCATGCTCCACGAGTACGGGCGGGCCGTGATCATCAAAGCCGGCGCGGATGCGGTGAACGTGGGCCAGGTCGAGTACGAGGTCCGCTGCGGCGCCGTGATCGCCCGGCGCCACCGGCTGCTCCCGGTGGATGCGAGCCTCGCCGAAGCCCCGGACGTGGTGGAGCTCGTGGCGCGTCAGAGCCGCCTGCTCGCCAGGGAGCTCGCGGCGGAGGTGGGACGCACCCCCGTGCCGCTCGACGCGCGCGAAGCGCTCATCCGCCGCGAGGAGACCCCGCTCGGCCGCTTCTTCGCCGCGCTCATGCGGGAGCGCGTGGGCGGCGAGGTCGGATTGCTCAACAGCGGGGCCATCCGCGGTAACCGGGTGATCCCGGCGGGCCCGATTGCCAAGCGCGACATCCGGGAGCTGCTCCCGTTCAGCAACACCGTGACCCTCCTGGAGGTGACCGGCGTGGTGCTCCGCGCGGCCCTCGAGCGCTCGGTCGACGAGCTGCCCCGCCCCTCCGGGCATTTCCTCCAGACCGCCGGCCTCCGGTACGAGGTCGATGCCGCCCAACCACCCGGCCGGCGCGTCGGCGCGGTCGAGGTGGGGGGGCGGCCGCTCGATCCGGCGGGTCTCTACCGGCTCGCCGTGCCCGACTACCTGGCCCGCGGCAAGGACGGCTACGCGATGCTGGCCGGCGCCCGGGTGCTCCTGGCGCCCGAGGACGGTCCAGGCCTCATCGAGACAGTGCTCGAGGGGTTGGCCGCGGGCCGCTCCCCTTGACGGGAATCGGCCCCTCCGGTAGTGTATTCAATGCTTTCGGCACGTAGGCTCGTAGCTCAGTGGGAGAGCGCTACCTTGACACGGTAGAGGTCGGCGGTTCGAAACCGCCCGAGCCTACCATTCTGTTTCGGTAATCCCAGGGGGGTGCGCATCGCCAGCAGGTCGAGCGTAGGCGAGTGAGGGAGTTGCGAGCATCACCGGGCGCAGCCCTGTGATGCTTTGCTTTTTCCAGGGGACGACATCGTGAGGAGTCATGGCCGAGCCTGAGGAGTCGCGGCATCTGAGCTTCGCGGGGGAGTTCGACTGCCTCCCGGAGCCCCTGCCCACGCTCCGCCACTCCACCTCGCACGTGATGGCCCAGGCGGTGAAGCGGCTCTTTCCCGAGGTGAAGGTCGCCATCGGCCCCGCCATCGAGGACGGCTTCTACTACGACTTCCTGAAGGCGACTCCGTTCACGCCCGAGGATCTCGAGCGCATCGAGCAGGTGATGCGCGAGATCGTGAAGGCGGACTACCCGTTCACGCGCGAGGAGATGGCGCGCGAGCGGGCCATCGCCTTCTTCGAGGAGCGGGGCGAGCCGTTCAAGGTCGAGATCCTGCGCGGGCTCGCCGCGCCGACGGTCTCGATCTACCGGCAGGGCGACTTCCTCGACCTCTGCCGCGGGCCCCACGTGACCTCGACCGGCCAGCTCAAGGCCTTCAAGCTGCTCT
>JBGOVO010000449.1:0-2822 GCA_041478145.1 Methylomirabilia bacterium | reverse complement strand
GCGGAACGTGACGTGATAGATCTGCTGTACCGCGCGGCCCGCGAAGCGCGTCTCGTGCTCGATCAGGTCCTTCAGCCACGCCTGGGTCGTGATCTCGTCGTTGCGCCGCACCGGCTGGTACCAGGTCCAGTCGGCGCCCGCCCACATGGCGTGCACGCCGGCGAGCCCGCCCACGTAGCCCGAGATGATGCGGCTCGTCGCGAAGAGGAAGCTCGGCGGCGCGATGAGGCCGCCATGGCGCGTGCGCGCCGCGTACGCCGGATCGCACCAGAGCGGGTTGTCGTCGCCGATGCCGTGGGCGTAGTGGCGGATGTTGTCGCGCGTGGCCTCGTGGCACCACGGCTCGAGGGTGTCGGTGATCGGCACCCCGATGCGCTGCCGCAGCTCGTCGAGCCCGCGCTGGGTGATCTTGGGGAAGAGCTGGTCGGTCTCGGGCGGCATCGCCTCTCTCCTAGGACGTGGGAACGCCCGCGCCGGCTTCGCGCTCGCGGAGGACCTTGCGGTTCACCTTGCCGGCCGGCGTCTTGGGCAATTCGGTGACGAACTCGACCCGGCGCGGGTACTCGTGCTGGGCGAGCCGGGTGCGCGTCCAGTCCTGCAGCTCGCGCGCGAAGGCGGGATCGCCGCGGCGCGGGCTCACGATGAAGGCCTTGACCACGTGCCCGCGGAGCGAATCGGGCACCCCGATGACCGCGGCCTCGCGGACGTCGGCGTGCTTGAGCAGCGCGCCCTCCACCTCCACCGCGCTGATCGTCCAGCCGGCGGAGATGATGACGTCGTCGGCCCGGCCCGCGTGATAGAAGTAGCCCTCGGCATCCATCCAGCCGCGGTCCTTGGTGGGGAACCACGCGTCCCGGCGCCAGACCTTGATCTCACCCGCCTCGGCGGGGGCGCACTGGGCCCCGTCCGGCCGCTGCACCTCCACCTGCACCCCGGGCACCGGCTTGCCGAGCGAGCCCGGCTTCACCCGGAAGTCGGGCGCGCCCGGATAGCCGGCGAGGATCACGCCGACCTCGGTGGTGCCGTACATGCTGCACACGGGCACGCCGAAGGTGGCCTCGATGAAGGCCCGGGTGGCCTCGTCGATGGGCTCACCGGTGAAGGAGAGCTTGCGGATCGCGTAGCGGTAGCGGGGCGCCGTCCCCGCGCTCTTCATCATCCGGTAGTGGGTGGCCGCCGCCGACAGGTTCGTGATCCCGTGCTCCGCGAGCGCGCGCAGCAGGCGGTCGGCGTCGAACTTCCCCGCGAAGGCGCCGGTGGTCACGCCGAGGGCGAGCGGCCCGAGCGTGCCGTGCCAGAGCCCGTGGCCCCACGCGGGCGAGGAGGGGCAGAAGAACTCGTCGCCGGGGCGGATCCCGGTGCCGTAGAGCGCCGCGATCATCAGGGTGACGATGCTGCGGTGCGAGTGGCGCACCGCGGCGGGCAGCTCGCGGGTGGTGCCGGAGGTGTACTGGAAGACGGCGACCGCATCGGCAGGCGTGTCGGGGCGGTAGCGGTCGGGGTACCGGGCGAGCGCGTCGAGAAAGCCGCTGTCTGCAACCACGGTAACCACTCCCGGCACGTCGCGCGCGATCTCGGCCTGGCCGGGCGAGACGAGCAGGAGGCGCGGCGTGCAGTCGTCGATGCGGAGGCGCAGCCCGTCGGGGCCGAACAGCGTGAAGAGCGGCACCGCGATGGCCCCGCGCTTCACCGCGCCGAAGAGGCCCGCGTAGAACGGCAGCGACGGCTCGAGCATGATGCCGACGCGATCGCCGCGCCCGATGCCGCGCGCGGTCAGGTAGTGCGCGAAGCGGGAGGACCACGCGGCGAGCGCGCCGAAGGTGACGACCTCGTCGCGGCCGTCGGCGCGGACGATACGCACCGCCGGCCGCTCGGCGGGATGGCGGTCGACGCACTCGTGGCCGATGTTGAGGCGCTCCCGATCGCCGTCGAAGAGCTCCCACAGCCGGGCCGGCGAGCAGAGCCGCTGGGCGTCCGCGTAGGTGATGTGGTCGGTCAGCCGGGCCATCGCCCGATAGTACCGCATTGACTGCCGCGGTCTCACGGGCTAAGGTTCGGCTTCGGGAGGCCGACATGACTTCATCGTCGAAGATCGCCATCGTCACGGGTGCGGGAACCGGAATCGGCAAGGCCAGCGCGCTGGCCCTCATGAAGGACGGCTGGTCGGTCGTCTTCGCGGGGCGCCGCAAGGAGATGCTGGAGGCGGCGGCCAACGAGGGCAAGGCCACCGGGGGCAAGACGCTCGTGGTCCCCACCGACGTGAGCAATCCCGAGTCGATCAAGGCGCTCTTCGCCCGGACCAAGGACACCTTCGGCCGGCTCGACCTCCTGTTCAACAATGCGGGCACCGGGGCGCCCCCGATCCTCCTCGAGGACCTCACCTACGAGCAGTGGATGACGGTGGTCAACGCCAACCTGACCGGCGTCTTCCTGTGCACGCAGGAGGCCTTCAAGATCATGAAGGCGCAGGACCCGCGCGGCGGGCGCATCATCAACAACGGCTCGATCTCCGCGCACGCGCCGCGGCCGAATTCCTCGCCCTACACCGCGACCAAGCACGCGGTCACCGGCCTCACCAAAGCCACCTCGCTCGACGGCCGCAAGTACGACATCGCGTGCGGCCAGGTCGACGTCGGCAACGCGGCCACCGACATGACCGCGCGCATGGCCAAGGGCGTGCCGCAGCCCAACGGCACCACCGCGATCGAGCCGACCATGGACGTGCAGGCGGTGGCGAACGCGGTCAAGTACATGGCGAGCCTGCCGCTCGACGCCAACGTGCTGTTCCTCACCGTGATGGCGTCGAAGATGCCCTTCGTCGG
>JBGOVO010000274.1:0-5587 GCA_041478145.1 Methylomirabilia bacterium | reverse complement strand
GCACCGCGACCACCCCGTCCTGGGTCGCCAGCTTGCGGAAGCCGGCCCCGCCCTTCTCGGGCGTGCCGGAGTCGTCCTCGATCACCAGCTCGATCTTGCGGCCGCCCAGGATGCCCTTGGCGTTGATGTCGTCGGCGGCCATCTTGGCGCCGCGCACGATGAACTGGCCCGCGGACGCGTCGCCGGGTGGCGAGAGCGGGGTCAGCACGCCGATCTTCACCGGCTTCTGGGCGAGGGCCGGCGTGGCGAGCACGGCCAGGGTCAAGAGCGCCAGCACGATGGCAGTCAGCCGTCTACTCATGCTTTGCATCCTCCGCGGGCAAGTGGTGTGAGAGGACAGGAGAGCCGCATCGTATGCGTCCGGGCCGGGCTGCGTCAAGCTGCTCGTCCCGGCGGTCAGCCGAGGCGGAGCCGCTCGATCAGCGCGGCGTCGGCCGGCGGGAACTCATAGCGGCCCAGATCGGGCGGTTGCACCCAGGCGATCTCCTGGCCCTCGAGCGGGCGGGGCTCGCCCGCGATCGAGCAGCGGAAGAAGGAGAGGCGCACGCGCTTCTCCGGATAGCTCCAATCCACCGTCTCGAGGAGCGCGCCCACGGTCACGTCGGCGCCGAGCTCTTCCCGGATCTCCCGCTCGAGGGCCTCCCGCGCGCTCTCGCCTTCCTTCTGCTTGCCGCCCGGAAACTCCCACAGACCCCCCAGGTGGAGGGCCGCAGGCCGCCGCGCGATGAGAATCCGGCCCTCCCGCTCGATCACCGCCGCCACCACCTCGACTTTACCCTCTCCCCCCTGGGGAGAGGGGAGGGTGAGGGGGGTCGAGTCGAGGGGGGTCGAGTCGAGGGGCTTGGAGTCGAGGGGCGAGGTCACGAAGCGGTCCACCCGCCGTCCACCGCCAGGATGGAGCCCGTGACGTACTTGGCCGCATCCGACGCGAGGTATAGGCAGGCCGACGCGATGTCGTCCACGTGGCCGGCGCGACCGATCGGGATGCGGTGCTTCAGCAGGTGCCGGCGGAACTCGGGCACTCCCTGGCCGATGGGCGTGTCGATGGTGCCGGGGGCGACCACGTTCACGCGGATCTCGTCCTGGACCAGCTCGACCGCAGCGGCGCGGGCCAGCGCGTTGAGGCCGCCCTTGGAGGCGACGTAGGGGGAGAAGTCGGGCGCGGCGACGCTGCCGAGCGCGGAGCCGATGTGGACGATGCTGCCGCCGCCGCGCTCCCGCATGGGCCCCGCGACTTCCTTGGTGAGGATGAACGCACCCACCAGGTTGATGCGCAGGACCTCGGCGAAGTCCCGCGCCGCGATGTCGACGAGCGGGGAGCGCAGGCGCACCGCCGCGGAGTTGACCGCGATGTCGACCCCGCCCAGCTCGCGCCGCGTCTCGGCCACCAGCCGCGCCACGTCGTCCTCGACGCCGACGTCGCCCGCGACGGCGCGGGCGCGGCCGCCTTCGGCTCCGATGGCGGACGCCACCTCCTGCAGCGGCTCGAGCCGCCGGCCGAACACCGCGACCCGCGCGCCCTCGCGCGCGAACAGTCGGGCGACCGCGCGGCCGATGCCGCTGCCGCCCCCGGTGACGATCGCCACCTTACCGTCGAGCGTGGCCATTGGACCGTCGGGGGCGCCGTCGTGAGGCGCGATAGCTCGCGCAGAAGCGCTTCATGGGGCAGGGCGGGCAGCGCGGCGCGCGCGCCGTGCACCAGGTGGCGCCGAAGTCCATCAGCGCCTGGTTGTAGTCGTAGGCCGTCCGGGGCGGCACCAGCGCGCCGGCCAGGTCCCACATCGTCTTCTGGCCTCGCAGCCGCCCGAGCCGGCGCGGGCCGAGGAAGACGCGGCCCAGCACGCGGCGGACGTTCGTATCCACGATCGGCACGGCCCGGCCGTAGGCGAAGCAGAGCACGGCCCCCGCCGTGTAGCGGCCGATGCCGCGCATGCCCCGGAGCGACGTGACGTCGTCGGGAAGGCGGCCGCCGTAGCGGGCGACCGTCTCGCGCGCGATGCCGTGCAGGTTGAGCGGCCGGACGTTGTAGCCGAGCGGGTACCACAAGCGCTTGACCTCGTCCGGCGCCGAGCCGGCGAGGGCCTCGAGCGTCGGGTAGCGGTCGAGGAACTCGTGGTACTTGGGCACGACCCGCTCCACCTGCGTCTGCTGCAGCATGACCTCCGAGACGAGAATGCGGTAGGGATCGTCGGTGCGACGCCACGGCAGGTCGCGGCGGTGGCGCCGGTACCAGGCGAGCAGGCGGCGACGGAAGCGCGATCGGATGGTGGGATCGGGGAGCGCGGTGGGCGACACGGCCGCCATTGTCCACGAGTCGACCGGACCCCGCAAGTTGACAGGCGCCCGTGGCGTGTCAACAATGAGCCATGTCCGACCTCCTCGCCGAGTACCGCGCCGCCCGGGAGGCGGTGGCCTTCTTCGACCGCTCCGTGCTGGGCAAGGTGAGCGTGACCGGGCGCGACCGGCAGGCCTTCCTCCAGGGCATGCTCACCAACGACGTCAAGGGGCTGGCGCCCGGCCAGGGCGCGCCGGCGGCCTTCCTCGACGCCCACGGCAAGGTCATGGCCCTGCTCGTCGTCTACGTGACCGCGGATCGGGTGCTGATCGAGCTGCCGGCGAGCATGACCGAGAAGACGCTCCAGACCCTCGACCGGTTCCTCATCTCCGAGAAGGCGTACTTCGAGGCGGTGGACGACGCCTTCGCGATCCTCTCGCTGCAGGGACCCGGCGCGCGCGCGCTCCTCGAGGGCCTGGCCGGCGCCCCGCTCGACCTGGCACCGTACGGCCACGCCGAAGTCTCGGTGAGCGGCATCGCGATCCGCGTGATCAATCGCGCCGAGGGCCCCGGCCCGGGCTTCCACTGCTGGGCGCCCGACGCGCAGAGGGCGGCGCTCCAGAGCGCCTTCGTGGCGGCGGGGGCGGTGGCGGCGGGAGCGGACACGCTCGAAGTGCTGCGCGTGGAGGCCGGACAGCCCTGGTATCCCCAGGACGTGGACGACTCGGTGATCCTGCCCGAGACGCGCCTCGAGTCGCTGGTGAGCTACACCAAGGGCTGCTATATCGGCCAGGAGACGGTCGCGCGGGTGAAGTATCGCGGCCACGTCAACCGGGCGCTGAGCGGCCTGGTCGTGGAGGGCGAGCGCGTCCCCGACGCGGGGGCGCACGTCATGGCCGAGGGCAAGGAGGTCGGCCGCGTGACCTCGGCGGTGCGCTCCATCGCGCTCGGCCGGCCGATCGCCCTCGGCTACGTGCGCCGCGAGCACTTCGCGCCGGGCAGCGCGGTCACGGTAGCGGACCCGAGCGGCGAGCAGCCGGCCCGCGTCGTGGACCTGCCCTTCGTGCCGGCCCAGCCCTGACCGGGCGCGCGGCCGTGTCCTCCTCCCGTCCCACCAACCGTCTCGCCTCCGAGACCAGCCCCTATCTGCTGCAGCACGCCCACAACCCGGTGGACTGGTATCCCTGGGGCCCCGAGGCCTTCGACCTGGCCCGCCGCGAGGACAAGCCGGTGCTGCTCTCGGTGGGCTACTCGGCCTGCCACTGGTGCCACGTCATGGAGCGCGAGTCGTTCGAGAACGACGAGATCGCCGCGCTCATGAACCGCCTCTTCGTGTCCATCAAGGTGGACCGCGAGGAGCGCCCGGACGTGGACCAGATCTACATGCAGGCCGTGCAGTCCATGACCGGCCGCGGCGGCTGGCCGATGACCGTCTTCATGACTCCCGACGCCGTGCCATTCTACGGCGGGACGTACTTTCCCCCGGTGGACCGGCACGGGATGCCCGCCTTTCCGCGGCTCCTCCAGTCGATCGCCGACGCCTACCACTCGCGACGGAGCGAGGTGCTCGAATCCGGCCGTCAGCTCGTCGAGACCATGGGGCAGTCGGGACGGCTGAGTGGGGCCACCAGCCTCCTGAGCCGCGACGTGCTCATCAAAGGCTATCTCGGTCTCGGGGCCGAGTTCGACGAGCGCGACGGCGGCCTCGGCCAGGCGCCGAAATTCCCGCAGCCCATGACCTGGGAGGCCGTGCTGCGCGTCGGGAAGCGAACCGGGGACCCGCGCGCGCTCGAGATGCTGCGCCACACGCTGACCCGCATGGCCCGGGGCGGCATCTACGATCAGCTCGGCGGCGGCTTCCACCGCTACTCGGTGGACGGTCAGTGGCTGGTGCCCCACTTCGAGAAGATGCTGTACGACAATGCCCAGCTCGCGTCGCTCTACCTCCACGGCTGGCTCGCGACGGGCGACGGGGAGTACCGCCGCATCACCGAGGAGACGCTCGACTACGTGCTGCGCGAGATGACCCACCCGGCCGGCGGGTTCTACTCGGCCCAGGACGCCGACTCCGAGGGCGTCGAGGGCAAGTTCTTCGTCTGGTCGCCCGATGAGATCCGCACCGCCCTGGGCGATCCGACCCTCGCGCGGGCGGCTCTCGCCTACTGGGGTGTGGACGACGGGCCGAACTTCGAGGGCCACAGCATCCTGTTCGTCCCACGCGACCCGGCCGCGGTGGCCGAGACGCTCGGCACGACCCCGGACGAGCTGACGGCCACGATCGCGCGGGCCCGCGCGATCCTCCTCGCGGCGCGGGAGAAGCGAGTGCACCCGGGACTCGACGACAAGGTGCTGGCCTCGTGGAACGGGCTCATGCTGTCGGCCTTCTCGGAAGCGGCGGTGGTGCTCGGCCGCGCCGACTATCTGGCCGTCGCCGTCCGCAACGCGGACTTCCTGACCTCCCGGATGGTGCGCGACGGACGGCTGCTCCGCTCCTGGAAGGACGGTCGGGCCCGCATCACCGGCTACCTCGAGGACTACTCGATGCTGGGGGCGGGCCTGCTCGCCCTGTACGAGGCGACGTTCGACCCCGGCTGGCTCGACGAGTCGCGACGGCTGGCCGAGGAAGCCCTGCGCCTCTTCTGGAGCGCGGAGCGCGAGGCCTTCTTCGACACCGGCCACGATCAGGAAAGCCTCGTGGTCCGGCCGCGGAACATCTTCGACAACGCGGTGCCGAGCGGCACCTCGGTGGCCATCGAGTGGCTGCTGAGGCTCGCGGTGGTCCTGGGCGAGGCGCGCTACGAGACGATCGCGCTGAAGGCGCTCCGCCCCATGGCGGATCTGATGCAGCGGTATCCGTCCGGCTTCGGCCGCTATCTCTCCGCGCTCGACTTCCACCTGGGGCCGGTGGCGGAGGTGGCCCTGGTGTGGCGGCCGGGCGAGGAGCGGGCCCTGGCGCCGCTGATCGACACCGTGTTCGGCCGCTATCAGCCGAACCGGGTGGTAGTGGGAGCGGCCGAGGGCGCGCCCGCCGCGGCGGGGCTGCCGCTCCTGACCGAGCGCGGAACGGTGAACGGGCGCCCCACCGCCTACGTCTGCCAGCACTATGTCTGCCAGCTCCCGGTCACGGAGCCGGAGGCGCTCGCGCGACAGCTGGACGCTGGGGTATAATCCGGATCGCGTCGCTGGGGGAGGTTTCCTGAGAACCGGGTGCGGCCCGGGACCCCTCGAACCTGCACTGGGTAATTCCAGCGAAGGGAACGCGGCGCGAGGCTCGATCACTGGACCGCACCCTTTCTTGGAAAGGTGTGCGGT
>JBGOVO010000138.1:0-9106 GCA_041478145.1 Methylomirabilia bacterium | reverse complement strand
CCTGCACATCCTGGCTGCGAGGAGCTTGCACGTCCTGACTCCGCGGCGCCTGGATGTTCTGGCTACGCGGGGCCTGCACATCCTGGCTGCGAGGAGCCTGCACGTCCTGACTCCGCGGCGCCTGCACGTCCTGGGACCGGGCGCCCGCTAGCGAGCGGGGAGCCTGGATGTCCTGGCTGCGAGGAGCCTGCACGTCCTGACCGCGAGGAGCCTGCACGTCCTGACTCCGCGGCGCCTGCACGTCCTGGCTACGCGGAGCCTGGATGTTCTGGCTGCGCGGGGCCTGCACATCCTGACCGCGAGGAGCCTGCACGTCCTGACTCCGCGGCGCCTGCACATCCTGCGACCGCGCACCGGCGAGCGAGCGCGGAGCCTGAATGTCCTGGCTCCGAGGCGCCTGGATGTCCTGGCTACGCGGGGCCTGCACGTCCTGCGACCGGGCACCAGCCAACGAGCGGGGCGCCTGAACGTCCTGGCTCTTTGCGGTTTGCGTCAACATGGCCTTCGCCGACGCCACCTCGGGGGGGCAGGAGGTCTGCGCCATCCCGGCCGTGGCCGAGAGGGAGACCATCGTCACTACACTCAACACCGTGGCAAGCAGCTTTCTCATCGCTTCCGTCCTTTCTGACTGCGTTTTCTCACTGCGTTTTCCTGCCCGATTCCCTTTTTCTCGCATCTGGCCCCCTGGGGCCCCGACTCGCACCCTAAGGATGCAGGGTGAGTGCCACTCGAGAACATGAGTCCAGACACCAAGTATTTCACTATCTTGCACTGATACAGCCGATACGGATACCGGGCCGACGAGGGCGTTCTGCCCGGTATCCCGTCGGCGCGCGACCCGGCAATCTGTCTGGGGCGAGAGACCCTTGAGGGCCACCAGGTGCTCTGGTACCGTGGAGCCGTAATGGCCCCGTCCCTCAGCAGACGCGTCTACGTCTGCGCGCTCGCGGTGACCTTGATCGGAGTCGGTGGATGCGCCACCCACGCGTTCACTCCCGGACAACGACACGGGCTGCCCTCGCCCATCCGGGAAGTGCTCCCCAATGGCATGCGGCTCATCGTTCAGGAGCACCGCGCCGCGGGCACCGTCGCCATCCACCTCTGGACCGGTGTCGGCGGCCGTGACGAGGCGACGGGTGAGCGCGGCTTCTCGCACTTCGCGGAGCACATGCTGTTCAAGGGCACCACGACGAGGCCGCGCGGCTTCGTCGAAACGGAAGTCGAGGGGGTGGGCGGACGCACCAATGCGGGCACGTCCAACGACTACACCTTCTACTACCTGTTGCTGCCCGCGGCCCGGGTCCGGGCCGGCATCAACGTGATCGCGGACATGGTGCTCAACTCCGTCTTCGATCCGGCCGAGCTCGCGCGCGAGCGTGAAGTGGTATTCGAGGAGGTGCGGCTCAACGAGGACAACCCGCGCTCCTCGCTGGGGCACCAGCTCTACACGCTTCTCTATCAGGGCCACCCCTACGGGCGACCGGTGCTGGGCGACGCCGCGGATCTGCGGGGCGCCACCCAGGAAACGCTCCGCGGCTACTACACCCGCCACTACGTGCCGAACAACATGACGCTCGTCGTGGTCGGGCCCGTCGACCCGACCGAAGTGCGGGCGGCCGCGATCGCCGCCTTCGGCTCCCGACCCGCCGCCGGCTACGCGCGCCAGCCCGTCGCGCCGCCCGCTCCACTCGACGGCGTCCGCTCGCGATCGGTGGAGCGGCCGGAGCGCCAGACGCAGCTCGGGCTGGCGTGGCTCGCCCCGCCGCTCGGCCACGCCGACATGGCGGCGGTGGACGTCCTGGGCCACATCCTCGGCGGCTCGCGCAGCTCCCGGCTCAACCAGGCGCTGCGCGAGCGCGCGCGACTGGTGTCGAGCATCAGCGGCTGGTACGGCGCCCTCCAGGGCGCCGGCGCGCTCGGCATCACGGCCCACCTCGAAGGGGGAGACCAGGAGGCGGTGGAGCGGGCCATCATGGCCGAGATCCAGCGCATCAAGGTCGACGGCGTCACCGCGGAGGAGCTGGCGCGCGCGATCACGTCCTCGGAAGCCGAGCGCGAATTCTCCCGCGAGACGGTGGAGGGCCTGGCGCTCGCGTACGGCCGGGCCGAGACCACGTGGAACCTCGAGGCCGAGCGCGGCTACGTGGACCGGGTGCGGGCGGTGACGCGGGCGCAGGTGCAGGAGGCGGCGCGCCGGTACCTGACCGCGTCGTACGCGCGCCTTGCCTTCGTTCCGAGGAGCCGGGCGCAATGAGCCGGCGCCGCGTCGCGGCCGCTGCGGTCGGCGCCGCCGTGCTCTGGGCCGCGGTCGGCGTCGCGGCCGCGCAGCCGTCGGCGCTGCGCGAGCGGCTGCCCAGCGGCCTCACCGTACTGGTGCGAGAGAACGCGGCCACCCCGGTCGTGGCCGCCACGCTGTTCGTCCGCGCGGGCTCGCGCTGGGAGACCGAAGACAATGCGGGCATCAGCCATCTCCTCCAGCAGGTGCTGCTGAAGGGAACGACGACGCGCTCGGCCCTCGAGATCGCCGAGACCGCCGAGGGCCTGGGCGGCGGCATCACCGCCTCGGCCGACATGGACTTCTCCGAGCTCAGGGCCACGGCCCTGGCCCGGAACTGGAAGAAGATGCTCGAGCTGGTCGCCGACGTGGCGCTCCGGCCCACGCTGACCCCCGGCGAGATCGACGGCGAGCGGCGGGCCATGCTGACCGCACTCCGCAACCGCCAGGATCAGCCGTTCCCGCTCGCGATCGACACGGTCATGAGCCGCGTCTACGGCGACCATCCCTACGGCCGGCCGGTGCTCGGGCGGGCGGCCGCGCTCGAGCGGATCGACCGCGCGGGCCTGCTCGCGCATCACGGCCGCTTCTACCGCGCGCCGCGCATGATCCTGGCCGTGAGCGGGGACGTCGCCGCGCGGGAGGTGCTCGCCGAGGTGACGCGCCTGTTTGCCGGCGCGCCCGCCGGAGACGGGGAGCCCGATCCCGCGCTGCCGGCCGCCGCGGCGCGCGCCGACCGGACGGTGCTCGTCAGGCCGGCCGCGCAGGCACAGGTTCTGGTCGCCTTCCTCGCTCCGCCCACCTCGCATACCGACTACGCGGCCCTGAAGGTGCTGGCCACCGCCCTGGGCGGCGGCATGGCCGGGCGCCTCTTCACCGAGGTGCGCGACAAGCAGGGCCTCGCCTACTCGACCGGAGCCGCCTATCCCTCGCGACTGGGTCCGGGCGTCCTCTATACCCAGCTCGGCACCGCGCCCGCCAATCAGGCGCGGGCGGAAGCCGCGATGCTCGGGGAGCTCGACCGAATCCGGCGGGAGCCGTTGAGCCCCGGGGAGCTGACGCGCGCCAAGGCCTATCTGCTCGGCCAGTTCGCCCTCGACCGCCGCACCAACGCGCGGCTGGTCTGGTACGACGCCTTCTTCGAAGCGCTGGGGGTCGGCCCCGATTTCGCCGATCGCTATGTGCGGGCGGTGGAGGCCGTCGGCGTGGAGGACGTGCAGCGCGTCGCGCAAACCTACCTCACCGCGCCCACCATCGTCACGCTCGGGCCGAGCGCGCCGTAGGTCTTCGTGTTCCCCCTCAAGGACGACAACCCGACCCGCACGACGCCCGTCGTCACGGTGGGGCTGATCATTCTCAACGCGCTCGTCTTCGTCTACCAGTTCTCGCTGGAGGGGGGCGGCCCGGACGGCACGCGGGCCGGGCAGGCCTTCGTCGCGGAGTTCGGGCTCGTGCCCTGCCGGCTCACCGGCGCCTGCCGCGCGGCCGCGGACCTGCCCTCGCCGATCCTGACGATCTTCAGCTCGATGTTCATGCACGGCGGCCTCTTCCACATCGGCGGCAACATGCTCTACCTGTGGATCTTCGGCAACAACGTCGAGGACACGCTCGGCCACGGCCGGTTCCTCACCTTCTACCTCCTCTCGGGAATCGCCGCCGCCCTGGCCCAGACCGCGGTGGGCCCTAGCTCGCCCGTGCCCATGGTGGGCGCCAGCGGAGCGGTCTCCGGTGTGCTCGGGGCCTATCTGCTCCTGTTCCCCCACGCCTATGTCACGACGCTCATCATTCTGGGGTTCTTCTTTCGCCTGGTTCAGGTCCCGGCGGTGGTCGTGCTGGGCTTCTGGATCGTCGTGCAGGTGCTCAACGGGCTCGGCAGCTTCGGCGCCAGCGGCGGGGTGGCCTTCTTCGCCCACATCGGGGGTTTCTTGGCCGGGATGGCGCTGCTCTTCCTGCTCAGACCACGCGCCGCCTGAATTGGGCGGGCGAGGGGGTTCGGCTATATAATTGTGACCGTTGAAATTTCCGGCACGGTCCCTGGGGGCTCAGGAGCCCGCATGAAAGCGGCCAGCATGGCTGGAGGGTTCGGGACACGCCTCCGGCCCCCGACCGCCCACATGGTCACGCCGTTCGTGGCCATCTCCCCCGACGGCCCCGCCTTTCAGTCGTACCTTCTGACCTGTCCTCGCTGTCATGTCGTGGCGAAAGGCGAGGGCGCCGAACGAGCCCGGGCGCTGGCCGAGGAGTTCCGCGGCCGGATGGCGGGCTGGACAAAGGAGCTGGCGTGAAGAGGTTCCCCAGAAAGCGCGGCCTGTCGAAGCCTGCACCCGCCCAACGAAAGCCCGCTGCGGTGATCCGCGGCAAGGCAACGGCCGTGACCGACAAGGCAGGCGGCGAGTCGCGCGCAAAGACCAAGATCAGGCTGGACGTGGCCCTGGTGGAGCGCGGCCTGGTCGAATCGCGCGAGAAGGCGGCGCGGCTCATCCTGGCCGGCGACGTGCTGGTCGACGGCCAGCGCGTCGACAAGGCGGGGGCCCTGGTCGCGCCGGGCGCCCGGCTCGAGCTGGCCGCCCGCCCGCGCTTCGTGAGCCGCGGGGGCGACAAGCTGGCTCACGCGCTCGCGGTCTTTGCCATCACGCCGCGGGGCCGGGTCGCCATCGACGTGGGGGCCTCCACCGGCGGCTTCACGCATTGCCTGCTGGAGCAGGGGGCCGTGAAGGTCTACGCGGTCGACGTGGGCCATGGACAGCTCGACGCCAAGCTGCGCGCCGACGGGCGCGTGGTGGTCATGGAGAAGACGAACGCGCGGAACCTACCGGTGGACTCGTTTCCGGAGTCGCCCGACCTGGCCACCGTGGACGTCTCCTTCATCTCGCTCGAGAAGGTGCTGCCGTCCGTCTACGGCGTGCTCACCTTGCAGGGCGAGGCGGTGGTGCTGGTCAAGCCGCAGTTCGAGGTGGGCAAGGGCCAGGTGGGCAAGGGAGGCGTGGTGCGGGACGGCTCCCACCACCGCGCGGTGATCGCGCGGGTAGCGCGCTTCGCCGTCCTGCACGGTTGGCACGTGCGCGGGGTCACCGCCTCGCCCCTCAAGGGGCCCAAGGGCAACCGCGAGTTCTTCCTGCTCCTCACGAAGAAGGGACGCACCATGCCCGAGCTGGACGCGCTGATCACCCGGGTCAGCGCGGAGGAGGTGCCCCCGGCGTGAAGCGGCTGGGTATCGTCGCCAAGACCGACCGGCAGGAAGCCCGCACGGTTGTGCCGCAGCTTCTCGAGTGGTGCGCGGCCCGCGGGATCCAGCCGGTGCTGGAGAAGGAGACGGCGGGGCTCTGCCCCCAGGCGTCGGTGCCGATGACCGGGAGGCCGGAGCTGCCGGCCCAGTCCGATCTCCTGCTCGTGCTGGGTGGCGACGGGACGCTGCTCAGCGTGGCGCGCCTGGTGGGCGATCTGGGCGTGCCGATCCTGGGCGTCAACCTGGGCGGGCTGGGGTTCCTCACCGCCCTCACGGTGGACGAGCTGTTCCCGGCGCTCGAGGCCTACCAGGCCGGCCAGCTCGTGATCGAGGACCGGATGCTGCTCGAGGCCAGCGTCTTGCGGCAGGGCGAGCGGCTCGGCGAGTACGCAGCGCTCAACGACGTCGTCATCACCAAGTCGGCGATGAGCCGGATCATCCGGCTCGAGGTCGCGGTGGACGGCGACTTCGCCACCGGCTACCGCGCCGACGGGCTCATCCTCTCGACCCCCACGGGCTCGACCGCGTACTGCCTCTCGGCGGGCGGGCCCATCGTGTTCCCGACCATGGACGCGGTGGTGCTGACGCCGATCTGCTCGCACACCCTCACCAACCGCCCCATCGTGCTGCCCGCCACCCAGCGCATCGCCGTCACCCTGCTCAGCGATCAGGACGTCATGCTCACCCTGGACGGACAGGTGGGCTTCGCCCTCAAGGTCAACGACACGGTGGAGGTGCGCCGAGCGCAGGCCCGCACCCGGCTGCTCCGGTTCCCCCAGAAGCACTTCTTCTCGGTCCTGCGCACCAAGCTCAAGTGGGGCGAGCGATAGGATACAGTTGAGCGCCGCTCGCCATTGGCCGTAGCATGGCCGAGACGATGCTGCGCGAGCTGTCCATTCGCAACCTGGCCGTGGTCGAGGAGGCGGTGGTGCCCTTCACCCCCGGCCTCAACGTGCTCACCGGCGAGACCGGCGCCGGCAAGTCCATCGTGGTGGACGCGCTCCTCCTCATCACCGGGGCGCGGGCCCAGCCGGACTGGATCCGCACCGGCGCCGACAGCGCGGTGGTCGAGGCGGTCTTCGAGATCGATCCGGCCGGCGCGGTGGCCGCCCTGCTCGACGAGGCCGGGCATCGCGCGGGTGACGGTGAGCTGGTGATCAAGCGGGAGCTGGCGCGCTCCGGCCGCCACCGCGCCTTCGTCAACGACGGCGCCGCCACCGTGGGGCTGCTCGAGCGGCTCGGGGAGGCGCTGGTGGAGCTGCACGGCCAGCACGAGCACCAGCGGCTGATGGAGCCGTCGCGCCAGCTCCTGCTCCTGGACCGCTTCGCCGACGCGGAGGACCGCCGCGAGCGGGTGGGCGCGCTGGTGCGGCGCTGGGAAGAGGCGCGCGACGCGCTCCAGCGCCTGCGGGGCGAGATGCGTGAAGGCGCCCGGCAGGAAGATCTCTACCGGTTCCAGCTCTCCGAGATCGACGGCGTCAAGCTGCGGGACGGGGAGGAGGACGACCTCCGCGCCGAGCGGTCGAGGCTTCAGCACGCCGAGCGGATCGTGGCGGGGCTGCAGGAGACGGTCGGCCTGCTCTACGAAGACCCCCAGTCCGCGGCCACGCGGCTCGCGCGCGCGGGGGCGCTCCTGCGGGACATCTCCCGCTACGAGCCCGACGCGGCGGCTCCCATCGAGGCGATCGAGGGCGCCCAGGCCTATCTCGAGGACGTGGTGGGGCGCGCGCGGGCGCTCCGCGACCGCGCCGTCTTCGACCCGGAGCGGCTCGAGCAGATCGACGCGCGGCTCGACGCCATCGTCAAGCTCAAGCGCAAGTACGGGGACTCGGTGGCCGCCATCCTGGCCCACCGGCAAGAGGTGGCGGCCGCGCTGGACCGGATCACGCGCCACGACGCTATCGCGGAAGAGATGGAGCGCGCGGTGACCGACGCGGCGGCGGCGGCGGGAGCCGAGGCGGCGGCGCTCTCGCAGGCGCGGACGCGCGGGGCGGAGCGGCTCGAGCGGCTCATCCAGAAGGAGATCCGCGGCCTCGGGATGGAGCACGGGCGCTTCCGGGTGGCCCTGCGCCGCGAGCCCGCCGGCCCCGGCGAGCTCGGGTCGGGCGCGGAGGGCTGGCGGGCGGGGCCGCGGGGGGCCGAGACCGCCGAGCTGCTGCTCTCCGCCAACCCCGGCGAGGACCTGCGGCCCCTCGCCAAGGTCGTCTCGGGCGGGGAGCTGTCGCGGGTGATGCTCGCCGCGAAGACCGTCCTGGCCGCCGCCGACGACGTGCCGGTGCTGGTCTTCGACGAGGTCGACGCCGGGATCGGCGGCCGCGTGGCCGACGTGGTGGGCCAGAAGCTGCGCGCGAGCGCGGCGGGGCGGCAAGTGCTCTGCGTGACCCACCTGGCGCCGATCGCGGCGTACGCGGGCCACCACCTCCTGGTGGAGAAGCGGGTGGCCCGCGGCGCCACCCGCACCACCGTGACCACGCTCGGGGCCGCCGCCCGGGTCGACGAGCTGGCGCGCATGCTGGGCGGCGAGCGCGTCACCGAGGCCTCGCGCCGCCATGCCCGGGAGCTGCTGAGGGAGGCGGAGTGAGCCCGACTCGTCGGCGCCGGTCGGGGGCTGGTGTAAGATGAGGGCCTGACATGCTCAACGCCATCTTCCGCTCGATCTTCGGCACCAAGCACGAGCGCGACGTCAAGCGCATGCGCCCGGTGGTGGAAGCGATGGGCACACTCGAGCCCGGTCTGCAGGCGCTCTCGGACGAGGCGCTGCGCGCCCGGACCACCGAGCTCCGCCAGCGCCTGAGCGACGGGGCCGAGGTGGACGACCTCCTCCCGGAGGCCTTCGCGGCGGTGCGCGAGGCGGCCCGCCGCACGGTTCGCATGCGGCATTTCGACGTGCAGATGATGGGCGGCATGGTGCTCCACTCGGGCAAGATCGCCGAGATGGCCACCGGCGAGGGCAAGACCCTGGTGGCCACGCTGCCCGCGTATCTCAACGCGCTGCCCGGCCTCGGCACCCACGTGGTCACCGTCAACGACTACCTGGCCCGGCGCGACGCCCAGTGGATGGGCCCGATCTATCACGCGCTGGGCCTCAGCGTCGGCGTGATCCAGCACGAGCTGCAGTACCTCTACGATCCCGACTTCTCCTCGCCCGACGTCCGGCTCGCCGCCCTCCGCCCGGTCACCCGGAAGGAAGCCTACGCGGCCGATATCACCTACGGGACCAACAACGAGTTCGGCTTCGACTACCTGCGCGACAACATGCAGTTCAGCCTCGACGACATCGTCCAGCGGGAGCACCACTACGCGATCGTGGACGAGGTGGACTCCATCCTGATCGACGAGGCGCGCACACCGCTCATCATCTCCGGGCGCGACCGCAGCGCGGAGAGCCGGGCCCCGCTCTACGAGAAGGTCAACCGGGTGATCCCGAGGCTCAAGCGGGCCGCCACCATCGTGGAGGGCAAGCTCTCCGAGATCGAGGAGACGGTCGAGGGCGACTTCATCGTGGACGAGAAGGCGCGCACCGTCTCGCTCACCGACCAGGGCATGGCCTACTGCGAGCGGCTGCTCGGGATCGAGAATCTCTCCGACCCCGCCCACATCGAGGT
>JBGOVO010000148.1:0-8601 GCA_041478145.1 Methylomirabilia bacterium | reverse complement strand
TCCCGGTGCGCATTCCCCGGGCCGGACTCTGGACGGACTCGGGTGGGCCCGGACAGTTCCGCGGGGGTCTCGGGCTCGTGAAGGTGTTCGAGGCCACGAGCACCGACATCATGATCTCGCACCGAGGAGAGCGCTTCGCCTCCGCCCCCTGGGGGCTTCACGGGGGCATGCCCGGCCGCTCCGGCCGCGCCTTCATCGTCCGCCGCGACGGGCGGCGAGAAGAGCTGCCGTCCAAGCAGATGATCGACCTCCATCCGGGCGACCAGCTCTGGGAGTACATCGCGGGCGGCGCCGGCTACGGCGACCCGCTGGAGCGCGACCCGGGGCTGGTGCTTGCCGACGTGCTGGATGGCAAGGTGTCTCCCGAGTCTGCGCGGGAGACCTACGGCGTCGCGCTCGTGCCCGAGGGTCACGGGGTGGACGAGCTGGGCACCAAGGAGTGCCGCGAGGGGCTTCGCCGCCAGCGCGGCCCGATCACGTGGACCTTCGACCGCGGCGTGGACGGGCGCGATGAGGGCGGCGCCTAGCTGACGTCGACGCGATGGGGGATTCGACCGCC
Organism: Methylomirabilia bacterium; assembly: GCA_041478145.1. Classification (GTDB taxonomy): domain Bacteria; phylum Methylomirabilota; class Methylomirabilia; order Rokubacteriales; family CSP1-6; genus CAMLFJ01. The sequence continues at coordinate 8,042 of JBGOVO010000148.1, read as the reverse complement.
TCCGGAGTCCCGTCAGAACTCCGTGCTACCATGTGGAGCGCCAATGGCGAAGACGGCCGGTATCCTGTTGATCGGTAACGAGATCCTGTCGGGCAAGATCACGGACGCCAACGCCGCCTACCTCTGCCGCGAGCTCCGCGCCCTCGGCGTGGAAGTCCGCCGCATCACGGTCATCCCCGACGAGGTCGACCTCATCGCCGCCGAGGTGCGGGCCTTCAGCGCCGAGTACGACGTGGTGTTCACCTCCGGCGGGGTCGGCCCCACTCACGACGACGTGACCATCGAAGGCGTGGCCCGGGCGCTGGGCGTGCCGGTGGTGCGGGAGCCCCGCCTGATCCGACTGCTGGAGAACTACTACAAGGGCCGGCTCAACGAGGCGCGGCTCAAGATGGCCGAAGTGCCGGAGGGGGCCGAGCTGACCGCCGACGGCGAGCTGGTCTTTCCCGCCGTGATGGTCCGCAACATCTACATCCTGCCCGGCGTGCCCGAGATCTTCCGCCAGAAGTTCGACGCGCTCAAGGAGCGCTTCCGCGACGCCCCCTTCCACCTGTGCTGCGTGTACGTGAGCATGGCGGAGGGCACGCTCGCCGATCACCTGAACGCCCTGCTCGCCGGCCACCCCGATCTGCTGCTGGGCTCCTACCCCGAGTTCTCCAATCCCGAGTACAAGGTGAAGGTGACGCTCGAGTCCAAGGACCGGGGCTACCTCGACGCGGCGATCGGCACTCTCCTGGACCGCCTCCCCAAGGACGCGGTGGTCCGGGTCGAGCGGTGAGGCGCCGCCGCGACGGTCGGATCTGCTGACCGCCCCACTGGCCGTCGCGATTATCGCGGCCGCCCTCTTCACGGCGCGCCTCGGCGCCGCCCCCTTCCTCGATCCGCCCGAAGGCATCCACGCCCAGATCGCGTGGGAGATGCTGCGCGGCGGCGACTGGATCACCCCGCATCTGAACGGGGTGCCGTACTTCGACAAGCCGCCGCTGCTCTACTGGCTGATGTCGGCCGCCTTCGCCTGGCTCGGCCCCACCGAGATGGCGGCGCGGCTCTGGTCGGCGCTGGCCGCGGTGGCGGTGGCCGCGCTCACCGCGCTGATCGGCACGCGCCTGGCCTCGGCGCGCGTCGGGCTCATGGCCGGGCTGATGGTGGCGGCCAACCTGGAGGTCTTCCTCTTCGGCCGCATGGTGAAGCCCGATCTCGTCTTCGTGGCGTGCATTCTGCTCGGGCTGTATGGCTTCATCCTCGCGTATCTCGGACACGGCCGGTGGCCGCTCCTGCTCTTCTACGGAGCCCTCGGCCTCGCGGGGCTGGCCAAGGACTTCCTCGGGGCTCTCGGCCCGCTCGCCATCGTGGCGCTCTTCCTCTGGCTCGCGCGGGAGGGCCGATCGTGGCGGCAGTGGGTGCCGGTGCGGGGGATCGTCCTGCTGGTGGCCCTGGCCGCGCCCTGGTATCTGCTGGCGGAGCTGCAGCATCGCGGCTTCCTCTGGTACACGATCGTCGACAACCACCTCCTGAACGTCGCGCGCCAGCGCGTCTTTCCCGACGAGGACCTGCCGCTGTCGACCCTCGAGTTCCTCGCGGTCACCGCGGTCGGCTTCTTCCCCTGGGTGCTGGCGCTGCCCCTCGCGGCCTGGCGGATCCTGAAGCGTCCACGGAACACCCCGGAGGCGCGTCTCTGGATGCTGCTGGCGGTGTGGGCGATCGGCATCGTGGGAGTCTTCGCGCTCTCGCCCTTCAAGCTGCCGCACTACGGCCTCCCCGCCTTCCCGGCCATGGCGCTCCTGGTCGCCAAGCTCTGGGACGAGGCCATCGAGCGTCCCGCGGGCGCCCCGCGCTCCTGGAGCCTCCTCCTTCCCGCGCTCGTGGTGGTCGCCGCCCTCACCGTCGTGTCCCTGCTCGTGTGGCGCGAGAGCTTGAGCGTGTCCTCGGGGGCGGTGGCGGCCGCCGATGTGTCGGCGCGGAACATGGCGGCGCAGGGGCAGCCGGTGGCGACCGCCTTCCTCGCCCAGTTCCGGCCGCTCTTCGGCCGCATCAGCGCGATCTTCGCCCTCGTCACCGCCGCGCTCGCGGTGGCCGCGTGGCGCCGCCTTCCGCTGCTGGGAGTGGGCGCGATGCTCGCGGGCATGATCGCGTTCCTCCCGCTCTCGGTGGAGGGGCTCACCCTCTTCGCCAAGAGCCGCTCGGTCCGGGTGATGACCGACGCCATCCAGTTGCGCGTCGGTCCTACCGACGTGCTGGCCCACGAGGGCGCGCTCGAGAACAGCGCCTCCGCGCTCCTGCGCCTCGACCGCCGGGTGCGGATCGTCAACGGCCTGCAATCGAACCTGGCCTTCGGCGCGACGTTTCCGGAAGCGCGCGACATCTTCTGGGACGGCGCCGCGCTGGCGCGCGCGTGGCAGGGCGAGCGCCGCGTGCTCCTGCTCTCCACCGCGGCGCCGCCCAAGAGCGTGGTGCGCGAGCTGCCCCCGGACCAGGTGCACCTGCTCCTCGAAGGCGGGGGCCGGCGCCTCTATTCCAACCGGCCCTGAGCCGGCCGAGTGCTATCCTGATTCCGGGCTACCGCCGAGATGGCTAGCATGAGCGGCTCCTCGTACCGGCTCAAGGACGACCCGCACTCGAGCCACTCCGTGATCCTGGCCCGGCTCGGCGACGGCCGGGGCCGGCGGGCTCTCGACGTGGGCGCCGCCGACGGCTTCCTCTCCGAGCGGCTCACCAGCCAGGGCTGGAGCGTCACCGCGCTCGAGCGCGACCCCACGCTGGCCGCCCGCGCGCGCGGCCGCTGCAAGGAGGTCGTCGTCGCCGATCTGGAAGCGGCGCCCCCGCTGCTGTCCGGGCCCTTCGACGCCATCGTCTACGGCGACGTGCTCGAGCACCTGAGCGACCCGCGGGCGGTCCTGGTGGCCCTCGACCGCACGCTCGCGCCCGGCGGCACCGTGATCGTCTCGGTGCCCAACGTCGCGCATCTCTGGATCCGGCTCTCGCTCCTGACTGGGCGCTTCGACTACGCCGACCGCGGCATCCTCGATCGCACCCATCTGCGCTTCTTCACCCGCCGGACGCTGGTGGCGTTCCTGCGCGACGCCGGCCTGGCGGTGTCCGAGCTGGCGGTGACCCCGGTGCCGCTGCCGCTGGTGGTGCCCGAGCGCTGGCACGGCGGCTGGCTGCATCACGTCCACCGCCTGAGCGCGCGGGCGGCGCGGGGCTGGCCGGGCGGCCTCGCCTACCAGTTCGTCGCCGTCTGCCGGGCCGCCGCCGAGGTCTAGATGGCCGAGCCCCCCGTGACCTCGTCTCCCACGGCGGTGCCCTCCAAGGCGGCGCCCAAAGTCGTGGTCGTGATGCCCGCGTACAACGCGGGCCGGACCCTCCGCATGACGTACGAGGAGCTGCCGAAGGACGCGGTCAACCTGGTGATCCTGGTGGACGACGGCTCCACCGACGCCACGCTCGAGGTCGCGCGCGGCCTCGGCCTCGAGATCTTCGTCCACGACCGGAACTACGGCTACGGCGCCAATCAGAAGACCTGCTATACCGAGGCCCTCAAGGCGGGGGCCGACATCGTGGTGATGGTCCACCCCGACTACCAGTACGACCCCACGCTCGTGCCCCAGATCATCGCGCCCATCGCCCGCGGGGAGGCCGATCTGGTGCTGGGCTCGCGGCTCGCGGGCGGCGGCTCCGCGATCCAGCAGGGCATGCCGTGGTGGAAGTACCTGGCCAATCGCTTCCTCACCGGGGTGGAGAACGCCGCCTTCGGCCTCCGGCTCTCCGAGTACCACACCGGCTACCGCGCGTTCGGCCGGGGCCTCCTCGAAGCCGTGAACTTCCGCATGAACTCCGACGGCTTCGTGTTCGACCAGGAGATCGTCGCGCAGGTCGTGGCGGGAGGCTTCCGCATCGCCGAGATCCCGGTGCCGGTCCGCTATTTCGCGGAGGCCTCCTCCGCGAGCTTCGGCGCCTCCTGCGTGTACGGCCTCAAGATCCTCTGGGTGGTGGCGCGCTACCTGCTGCACCGCTCCGGGATCAAGCGGTCGAAACGCCTCGGCTCCATCGCGCGCCGCTACAGCCGCCTCGGCCCGGGCTCGCTTCCGCCGGCCGAGCCCCGGTGATCCTCGGCCGGCTGCTCGACGCCGCGGCCACCCTGGCGGCGGCGGGGCTCGGGCTGGCCCTCCTCCTCTGGTCCGGCAGGCGGGAGCACTGGCTGTGGCGGCCGGAGCATCTCTTCCTGCTCGTGCTGGGCCTCCTGGCGCTCCGCGTGCTGGTGGTCCCGCGTCCGGTGCCGGCCTGGCCGCCCCGCCGCGTGGTCGCCGTCGGGGTGGCGGCCTACGCGATCGTGTTCTCGTTCGTGACCGTCACGCGCCACTTCACCTTCGCCACCCACGCCCTCGACCTCGGCTACTACGTGCAGCTCGTCTGGAATCTGGCGCGCGGGGCCGGACCGTACGTGAGCCTGCCCGAGATGCACGCCTGGGGCGATCACCTCTCGCCGATCATGTACCTCTTCGTGCCCGCCTTCTGGATCGCGCCCGGCCCGGTGGTCTTGCTGGTCGCGCAGTCGGTGGCGCTGGCTCTCGGGGCCATCGCGGTGTTCGGGCTCGCGCGGGCCCGGCTCGGCGACGAGCGTCCCGCCGCGGCCTTCGCGCTCCTGTACCTGGTCAATCCGTCCCTGCACGGGATCAACGTGCGCGACTTCCACGCGGCCGCCCTCGCCATCCCGCTGCTCCTGGCCGCCTTCTGGGCGGTCGAGCGCGGTCGGCCCTGGCTGGCGCTGCTCCCTGCCGCGCTCGCGCTCCTCTGCCGCGAGGACGCCGCGCTGCCCGTGATCGGGCTCGGGGCCTGGATGGCGCTCGCGCGGCGTCGCTGGGCCGCCGGCGCGGTCACCGCCGCCGCCGCGCTCGCGCTGCTGGCCGCCGACGTCCGCTGGATCATCCCCGCGTATCGCGGCGAGCCCTACGCGCATCTGGGCCGCTACGCGCATCTGGGCGGCTCGCTCCCCGAGATCGTCGCGGGCGCGGTCGGCCATCCGCTGCGCACCCTGGGCACGCTGCTCACCGGCGGGCGCGCGATGTACCTCGCCGCGCTGCTGGTGCCGCTCGCGTTCCTGCCGCTGCTCGGCGGGTGGGATCTGCTGGGCGTCCTGCCCGCTCTCGCCCAGAACCTCCTGAGCGCGGACCCGGTGCTCTATAGCTTCCGCGCCCAGTACCAGGCCTTCGTGCTCCCGTTCCTGATCCTGGCTGCGGTCGGCGGCTACGCGAGGCTCGAGCGGCGCCGGCCGGGGCACTGGCCGGTGGCGGTGCTGGTGGTGGCCATGGTCGCGAGCCTCGCGCTGGCCTCGCGCACCGTGAACAACCTGGCGATCGCGCGCTTCTGGCCCGCCCCCGAGCAGCGAGCGGCCTACCGCGTGCTCGCGAAGGTTCCCGCGGGCGCCGCGGTGTCCGCGCAGGACCCGTACGTCCCGCATCTCAGCCTGCGCCCGCTCGTCTTCGTCTTTCCCGTCGGCATCGAGAAGAGCGACTATGTGCTCGTCAACCTCGATACCTATCCGTGGCGGAACCTGCCCGACGTCACGCTCGTGCGGGACGGGGGGGCGGTGACGATCGTGGCCGGCCGGATCGTGCGGCGCTACGCGGTGGCCGCCCAGGCCGGCCCGCACCTGCTCCTGCGCCGGCTCTAGCGGGGCCCCGAGGGCGAGCCCCGCGGTCTCAGGTCAGCGGGACGTAGTCGTACTCGCCGAGGCCCTGCAGGACCAGGAACACGGCCGACCCTTCGCCGCCGTTGGTCACGAGGTGGGGGCGGCCGGGACGAACCGCGTAGGTCCCTCCGGGCTCGAGGCGAACCTCCTCCTTCGGATCGCGGAGAAAGAGCCGCAGGCGGCCCTCCAGCACGTAGAACGTGTCCTGGATCCGGGTGTGGTAGTGCCACGGGACCTGCTGGCGCGGTCCGATCTGCAGCTCGGTGATGCGGAAGCCCGGGCGCTCCGCGTGACGGGCGCGGCGCTCGACCTCGTAGAGGTGGCTCGAGTCCTTCACGGCGTCCATGACGATCCTCCTCGATTCTGGCATTCGCGCGATCAGGTCTCCGCGGACGGATCGCCGGTGAGGATATGGGAGGCGTGATGATGGATCATCAGCCACTCGGCGCCGCTTCGCTCGAAGATGTTGGTCGCGAGCACGGAAGTGACCGAAATGGTCCCGCGGGCCTCGGACAGGATGTTCTCGGTGCAGGTGACCCAGCCGAGCCCGCCCTCGACGTACGCGTGGGCGTCCGAGATGCTGAAGCGCATCTCGTGGCTGTTCTTGAAGATGGCCGCCCACGAGTGGCGCACCGCCTCCCAGCCGCTGAGCAGGCACCAGCCCGGATGTACGCAGCGCACGTGATCGCCGTGGGCCCAGAGCGCCTCCATCTGCCGGAGGTCCTGGCTCTCGAAGACGCGATAGAAGCGCGCGTTGGCCTCCTCGACCTCCGCGCGCTCGTCGTCCGGCGTCATGTCGGACACGTCTCGCTCTCCGTCGGCTCCACGGTGAGGTTCTATCAGATCGATCCCGCCTCGGCAACGCGGCCGCGCGAGCGGCCGGCCTCGTAAGGCCGTGATAGGATGAGCGGGCCATGCCGGCTTCACCCCTCGCCGTAGAGGCCCGCGACCTCACCAAGACCTTCCGCAGCGGATGGCTCCGCCGCCGGGAGACCGCCGCCCTCCGCGGCGCGAGCCTCCAGGTCCCGCGCGGGGCCATCTTCGGCCTGCTCGGACCCAACGGCGCGGGCAAGACCACGCTCCTGTCCATCCTGGCCACGCTGCTCCTGCCCGACAGCGGCTCGGCCACGATCCTCGGACACGACGTGGTTCGCGAGGCGTTCGTGATCCGCCGGCGGCTGAACATGGCGAGCGGTAACGCCTCGTTCGTGTGGAGCCTGCGCCCGGGCGAGGTGCTCTCCTTCTACGGGCGCCTCTACGGCCTGCACGGGCGCGCGCTGCGGACCCGGGTGGACGGTCTGCTCGAGCGCTTCGAGCTGACCGCGCATCTCAAGACGGAGTACAACGAGCTCTCCACCGGGCTCAAGCAGCGACTGGCCCTGGCCAAGGCGCTCCTCAACGATCCCGAGGTGCTCTTCCTCGACGAGCCGACGCTCGGGCTGGACCCGGACGTGTCCATCCGCATCCGCGCCCAGATCGCCGAGCTGCGCCGGCAGCGGGGCACCACGATCATCCTCACCACCCACTACATGCGCGAGGCCGAGGAGCTGTGCGACCGCATCGCCTTCATCAAGGGGGGGCGCATCCTGGCCGAGGGGTCGGCCGACGAGCTGAAGCGCCAGATCCGCATCGGCGACGTGATCGCATTGCGCCTGGATCCTTCGGCGCCCGCCGGCCTCGCCGAGCTGGCGGGCGTGCTCCAGGTGCAGCCCCGCGGCGACCGGATCGAGTGCACGGTGGACTCCTCGGAGAAGCGGCTGCCCGAGATCCTGCGCTGGCTCGTCGAGCAGGGCGTGCTCGTCCGCGAGTGCCAGGTGAAGGAGCCTGATCTCGAGGAGGTCTTCGTTGAGCTCGCTCGCTGAGGCCGCGCGCGTTGAATGGATGAGCACGTGGGCCTTCGCGCACCGCAATATCATCATGGCGCAGCGCAACGTCTTCTTCCTGTTCGAGCTGACCTTCTGGCCAGGGGTCGCCATGCTCTCGCACGGGCTCCTCACGCGCTTCCTCGACCTGACGCCGCAGATGACGGCGTTCATCCTGGTGGGCACCGTGTCGCTGTCCGCCGTGCAGGTCTGCCAGCTCGACGTGGCCTATGCGGTGCTGTTCGATATCTGGTCCAAGTCGATGAAGCATCAGTTCCTGGCGCCCGTGCGGATCTACCACCTGGCGCTCGGATCCTGGCTCGTCGGGGTCGTCCGGGGGATCATCGTCTTCGCGCTGATGGCGTGGATCGGCGCCTGGGCGTTCGGCTTCAACTTCATCGGCGGAGGGCCGGTGAGCCTCGCCCTGTTCCTGCTCGGCTGTTTCTTGACCGCCCTCGTCGTCGGGCTCCTGGTGTGCTCCCTCGTGCTGCTCT
>JBGOVO010000223.1:0-6489 GCA_041478145.1 Methylomirabilia bacterium | reverse complement strand
CCACGTCCGCCGCACCGGCCCGCTCGATCCGGCGCGGGTGGCCGACGTCGCCGCGTCGTTCCAGGCCACCGCGGTCAAGATGCTCGTGCGCAAGACCACGAGGGCGGCGCTCCGCTTCGGGGTGCGGCGGGTCGTGCTCACCGGCGGGGTGGCCGCCAACACCGCGCTGCGGGAGGCGCTCGATGGCGAGTGCCGCGGGCGCGGGTGGATCCTGCACGTGCCCTCGCGACCGCTCTGCACCGACAACGCGGCCATGATCGCCGCGGCCGGCCACGATCGCCTCGAGGCGGGCGAGCGCGCCTCGCTCTCGCTCAACGCCGTCCCCGATCTGGCGCTCGCATGAGCGCGGGATCGCGCTGAGCGCGCCCGCGATGCCGCGCCTCGACTACGAGTCGCTCCTCGCCGGGCTCCCCGATGCGGTGGTGGGCGTGGACGACGGGCTCCGGGTGATGCTCTGGAATCCCGCCGCGGAGTCCCTGCTGGGACGCTCCGCGCGCCGCACCGTCGGCCGCGCGCTCAAGGAGATCTTTCCGCCCGATACCTCGCTCGTCCGGCACCTGAGCGACACCCTGGCCACCGGCGAGAGCCGGTCGGAGTCGGAGGCGGTGATCGAGGGGGGCGACGGTCGGCCCGTGCACGTGAGTGTGGTCACCGCCCCCCTCGCCGGGCGCAGCGGAGCCGTCGAGGCCGCGGTGGCCGTCATCCGCGACATGACCCGGCTGCACCAGCTCGAATCCGAGGTGCGGCGCGGCGAGACGCTGGCCGCGGCCGGCCAGATCGCGATGGGGCTGGCCCACGAGATCCGCAACCCGCTCGGGGCCATCCGCGGCGCGGTCCAGCTCATGCGCCGCGAGCTGGGCGACGACGCCCGCCTGGGCGAGTACACCGCCGTGCTGCTCAAGGAGGTGGACCGGGTCAATCGCATCATCGAGATGCTGCTCGACATCGGCCGCCCGGTGTCGCTGCGTCCGGTGCCGCTGAACGTCCACCAGCTCCTCGAGCGCGTGGCCCTGCTCTCGGAGGAGATGGCCGGCCAGCGCGGGGTGCAGATCGTCCGGCGCTACGACCCGAGCCTGCCTCCGATCCTGGCCGACGAGGACCGGATCCTGCAGGTCTTCCACAACCTCGTGCGCAACGCGGTGGAGGCGATGGCGGGCGGGGGGCGGCTGACGCTCGTCACGCGCCTCAGCATGAACCCCCTCTTCGCCAAGGTGGACCTGGGTCACGGCCAGCGCAGCATGGCCGAGATCCAGGTCGTGGACGACGGCGAGGGGATTCCCGAGGCCACGCGTGGCCGGCTCTTCACGCCGTTCTTCACCACCAAGGACAAGGGGCTGGGGCTGGGCCTGGCCCTCTGTCACCGCATCGTCGAGGAGCACCACGGCGCCATCCAGATCTGGAGCGAATCCGGCAAGGGCACCACCGTCTCGTGCTTCCTGCCGATCGCCCGATGAGCCATGCCTGAGGGACGGATCCTGATCGCGGACGACGAGGACAGCCTGCGCTGGGTCCTCGAGAAGGGCTTCCGCGGCGCGGGCTACGAGGTGACCGCGGTCAAGGACGGCGGCGCCGCCCTCAAGGAAGTCGAGGGCGGGCCCTTCGACATGATCCTGCTCGACGTGCGCATGCCGGGCATCGACGGCCTGTCGCTGCTCAAGCAGGTGCGGGGGAAGCGGCCGGACGCGCAGGTCGTCATCATGACCGCCCACGGCACGATGGAGACGGCGGTTGCCGCCATGCAGGACGGGGCCTACGACTACCTGGCCAAGCCCTTCGATCTGGACGAGGCGCTGCTCCTCGCCGAGCGCGCGCTCACCGCGCGCCGGCTCACCCAGGAGGTCACCGCGCTCCGCTCCGGTCTCCGGGAGGTCTGGGAGTTCGGCGCGCTGGTGGGCCGGCATCCGACCATGCAGGAGGTCTACAAGGCCATCGGTCGCGTCGCGGCCAGCGACGTGAGCGTGCTGCTGCGCGGGGAGTCCGGCACCGGCAAGGAAGTGGTGGCGCGGGCGCTGCACCACTACAGCCGGCGCGCGGGGCGGCCGTTCATGGGTATCTCGGCGGCGGCCATTCCCGCCACCCTGCTCGAGTCGGAGCTGTTCGGCCACGAGAAGGGGGCCTTCACCGACGCCAAGGAGCGCCGCCTCGGCAAGCTCGAGCTGGCGCACGGCGGCTCCGTCTTCTTCGACGAGATCGGGGACATGCCGGCCGAGCTGCAGGTGAAGCTGCTGCGCGCGCTGCAGGAGCGGGCCTTCGAGCGGGTGGGCGGGCACGAGCTGATCCGCATGGACGTGCGGGTGCTCGCGGCCACCCACCGCGATCTCGAGGCCATGATGAAGACCGAGCGCTTCCGGGAAGACCTGTTCTACCGCTTGAATGTCGTCACCCTGTCGCTGCCCGCGCTCCGGGACCGCCGCGGCGACATCCCGCTGCTCGCCGAGCACTTCCTGGCCAAGTACGCCGAGACCCTCGGCGAGCGCGTCGTCGCCTCCGACGCGATGGACCGCCTGGTGGGCTACGACTGGCCGGGAAACGTGCGCGAGCTGGAGAACGTCATGCAGCGGGCCATGGTCATGGCCTCCGCCGGGGTGATCCTCCCCGACCACCTGCCCATCGGGCCCGTCTCGGCGGCGGCCGCGGTGGGCACCGACGCCTCGCTCGAGGAGATCATCGAGCGCAAGATGCACGAGTGCGTGCGCGGCCTGCGCGGTCACGCCTCCGCCAATCTCCACGGGCTCATGGTGGGGCTGGTGGAGAAGCCGCTCCTGCGCGCGGTGATGCGCGAGACCAAGGGCAACCAGGTCCGCGCGGCCCAGCTCCTCGGCATCAACCGCAACACGCTGCGCAAGAAGCTCAAGGAACACGGCATCGACCCCGACGCGGTGTAAGATGCCAATGCCGACCCGCTGCGGCTGGGCCAACGGGGGCCCGCTCGAGATCGCCTACCACGACGCCGAGTGGGGCGTCCCCTCCCGCGACGACCGCCACCTGTTCGAGATGCTGATCCTGGAGGGCGCCCAGGCCGGGCTCTCCTGGTCCACGATTCTGAAGAAGCGGGACAACTACCGGAAGGCGTTCGCCCGCTTCGATCCCGCCAAGGTCGCCCGCTTCGACGGCCGCAAGCGGGCGGCGCTGATGCGCGACGCCGGGATCGTCCGGCACCGGCAGAAGATCGAGGCCGCCGTGACCAACGCCCGGCAGGTCCTCGCGGTGCAGGACGAGCACGGCGGTCTCGGCGCCTACCTGTGGCAGTTCGTGGACGGCCGGCCCATCCGCAACGCGTGGACGTCGCTCGAGCAGGTGCCGGCCGAGACCGCGGAGTCGCGCGCGATGAGCCGCGCGCTGGTCGCGCGCGGGTTCCGCTTCGTCGGTCCCACCATCTGCTACGCCTTCATGCAGGCCACCGGCATGGTCAACGACCACATCACGACGTGTTTCCGCTATTCCAGGCGAAGGAGTCAACCGACATGAGGATCGGGATCATCGGGGCGGGGGCGATCGGCTGCGTGGTGGGCGGGCTTCTCACCAAGGCGGGGCACGACGTGACGTTGATCGACCAGTGGCCCGAGCACGTCGAGGCCATGAAGCGCAACGGGCTCCGCCTGAGCGGCACCTGCGGGGACCACAAGATCCCGGTGAGGGCGCTCCACATCCACGAGCTGCAGGGGGTCGCGACGTCGTTCGACACGGTCTTCGTCTCGGTGAAGTCCTACGACACCGAGTGGGCGGCCCAGATGGCCCTGGCCTATCTCAAGCAGCCCGACGGGGTGGTGGTGGACTTCCAGAACGGAGTCAACGACGAGCGCGTGGCCACCGTGGTCGGCACGTCGCGGTGTCTCGGCTGCGTGATCACCATCGGGGCCGGCATGTACGAGCCGGGCCACGCGATGCGCACCGACTCGGGCGCGATCGGCTTCAAGATCGGCGAGCAGGACGGCCGGGACACGCCCCGGGCCCGCGAGCTGGTCCGGATCATGAGCGACGTGGCGCCGACCAAGCTCACCACCAACCTCTGGGGTGAGCGCTGGTCCAAGCTGGCGATCAACTGCATGGCCAACCCGCTGGCGGGGCTGAGCGGGCTGGGCTCGGCCGAGGTGCGCACCGCGCCGGTACCGCGCCGGATCGCCATCCACGTGGCCGCGGAGGTGATCCAGGTCGGCCGCGCCTCCGGGCACGAGGTCGAGCCGATCTACGGCATCGAGGCGCAGCGCTTCGTGGATGCGGCCAAGGGCCAGGGGGTCGACGCGGTCGAGGCCGACATGGCGGCGAGCGTGCGGTTCCTGAGCGGCGGCCGCCCGTCGATGCTCCAGGACGTGATGAAGGGGCGGCGCACCGAGATCGACTATCTGAACGGCTACGTGAGCCAGCAGGGACGGCGTCTCGGCGTCCCCACGCCGGTCAACGACGCGGTGGTGGCGGCCGTGCGCAGCCACGGCGTCGGCACGCTCAAGCCCGACCCGAAGAACCTCGATCCGCTCCTGACCGCGCTCCCACGCTAGGCGAGCGGGGCCCGGTCCGCCGCGGACCGGACCTACGAGGCGCTGGCGGGCCGGCGGGCGAACCAGGGGCGCGCCGTCTCGAGCTGGGCGCCCAGGCGGAAGAGCGTGGCCTCGTCGCCGTAGCGGGCGACGAGCTGGACCGCCACCGGCAGCCCGCTCACGGCCTGCCCGAGCGGGAGCATCATGGCGGGCTGGCCGGTCAGGTTGAACCAGACCGTGAAGGGCGAGAAGGTGAACACCCGCCGCCAGTATTCCTCCACGTCGTTCATCATCATGTCGATCCAGCCGAGCTTGACCGGAAGCTGGCCGAGCCCCGGCGTCAGCAGCACGTCGTACTTCGAGTGGAACGCGGCCATCTGCCGGCCCAGCCGGTGCGCGGTCTGGGTGGCCCGCACGTAGTGCGCCGAGCTGGTCCGCTCGCCGATCTTGGCGGTGTTCCACGTGACCGTCTCCACCTCGCCCTCGACCGCGGGCCGGCCCGCGGTCGGGTGGGTGGACAGGTTCACCACCGTATTCACCGCGGCCAGGGTGATGAAGGTCGGGATGATCGCGCCCCGCTCCACCTCCGGGTTGGCCTCCTCGACCTGATGCCCGAGCGCGGCGCAGAGCTTCACGGTGTCGTGGAGCGTGGCGAGGCTCTCGGGATCCACCGCGGCCCCGTTGGGGGTGACCGTGGTGTAGGCGATGCGCAGGGGGCGCGCCCGCGCCGAGACCTCTTCGAGGTACGGCCGCGCGGGCGGCGGGGCGGTGTAGGGATCGCCGGCTCCCGGGCCGCGCGTGGCGTCGAGCAGCGCCGCGCTGTCCCGCACGGTGAGGGTCACCGCGTGCTCGGTGGAGCAGCCGCCGAGCCCCTCGCCGGTGACGGGCGCGAAGGTGTTGCGGCCGCGCGTGGGCTTGAGCCCGACCAGCCCGCAGCTCGCGGCGGGAGCGCGGATCGAGCCGAAGCCGTCGCTGGCGTGCGCCATCGGCAGCATGCGGGCGCCCACCGCGGCGGCGGCCCCGCCGCTCGAGCCGGAGGAGATCCGGGTGAGGTCCCACGGGTTGCGGGTGGGCCCGTAGAGCTGGGGCTCGCAGGTGAGCGAGAGGCCGACCTCGCAGCTATTGGTGCGCCCGAAGATCACGAGGCCGGCCTTCTTGAGCCGGGCCACGTTCTCGCTGTCGAACGTGGAGGGCGGGGTGTCGGCGAAGAAGCGACTGCCGCGGGTCATGGTGACCCCGGCGAGCGGGGCGCCGAGATCTTTCAGCAGGAACGGCACGCCGCGGAACGGCCCGTCGGGGAGCCCGGCGCCGATCGCGCGCCGGCCGTAGTCGTAGAGCGGCATGATCACCGCGTTGACCTTCGGATTACGCGCCTCCACGCGCTCGATCGCGGCCTCGAGCAGCTGGATGGGCGTCACCTTGCCCCGCCTGACCAGGTCGGCCAGCCCGAGGGCATCGTATTGCTCGTAGTCGGCGAATCCCGCCATGGCGCTTGAGCTCCCCCTCTCCCCCCAGAGGGGGGAGAGGGCAGGGGTGAGGGGGGTGCGAGGCGCGCTACTGCTTCACGTAGAGCTGGCCGCCCGCCTTCGTGAACTCGGCCGCTTTCTCCCGCAGGCCCTGGACGACCGCCGCCGTCTCGTCGCCGATCCCGTGCTTGGCCGCGTAGTCGCGCACGTCCTGGGTGATCTTCATCGAGCAGAAGTGCGGGCCGCACATCGAGCAGAAATGCGCGACCTTCGCGCCCTCGGCGGGCAGCGTCTCGTCGTGGAAGGCGCGCGCGGTCTCGGGATCGAGCGAGAGATTGAACTGGTCCTCCCACCGGAACTCGAAGCGGGCGCGCGAGAGCGCGTCGTCCCAGTCCCGGGCCCGCGGATGGCCCTTGGCGAGGTCGGCGGCGTGGGCGGCGATCTTGTACGCGATGACGCCGTCCTTGACGTCCTGCTTGTCCGGCAGCCCCAGGTGCTCCTTGGGCGTCACGTAGCAGAGCATGGCGGTGCCGTACCAGCCGATCATG
>JBGOVO010000369.1:0-3911 GCA_041478145.1 Methylomirabilia bacterium | reverse complement strand
GTCGTTGCTGGAGGCGACGATCTCGGCCTGCTTGCCGATCTGCATCTTGAAATCGGTGACCTCTTCGGGCCTCTCGTCCACTAGGAGCACCATCACCACCACCTCGGGGTGGTTGGCCAGGACGGCCTTGGCGATCTGCTGGAGCAGGATCGTCTTGCCGGTCCGCGGCGGGGCCACGATGAGCCCGCGCTGGCCCCGGCCGATCGGCGCGATCATGTCCATCGCGCGCATGGACAGCTCGTCCGGCGTGGTCTCGAGCTTGAACTTCTCGTAGGGCTGGACGGCGGTGAGGCCTTCGAAGAGGGACGGGGTGGCGGGCCGGGGGGCGGGGCGCGGGGGCATCGGGCCCCGTGGCCCTTGGCCCTGCCCCTGGGGCGGTCGATTGCCGGAATGGCGCCGGCGGTGAGATCGCCTACTCAACGGGTACGCTCATAGCGGAAGGCCCTTTCGGTCCTGACATTAGAGGAGAATCGCCACGTCCGTCAACTTGCGTCGCGGGGAGGCGGGAGGGCGACGGCCTCACCCGGCGGGCCCCTTCATGGTACAACGGCCGGCCCGGCAGCGGGAGCCGATCCGGTGTGGCAAGATGTGGCTCGCCATGATACCGCGGTCGGACGTGGTGGGCAGCCTCCTTCGCCCGGCCTATCTCCGGGAGGCCCGGCAGGGCGCGCGCGAGGGCCGCGTCGGGCCCGAGGCGGTGCGCGCCGCCGAGGACCGCGCCGTCCTCGAGGCCATCGCGCTGCAGGAGGGCGCGGGCCTCGACGTCATCACGGACGGCGAGCTGCGGCGCTCGTCGTGGGTCATCACGATTCCCCTCCGGGAAGAGGCGGCCGCCCGCGCCCCGCTCGCCGGCTTCGAGTTCCTGCCCGCCGAACCGGGCTGGTGGTCGCTCTGGAAGGAGCCGGACGGCCGGCGCGCCCAGGTGTGGACCAATCCCACGCGGCCCTTCGTCACGAAGGCGCTGCGCGTCGCGCGGGACGTGGTCAGCGACGAGTACGCCTTCCTGAAGGCCCATGCCCGGGCCCGCACCAAGTTCACGATCCCCTCCCCGAGCTGGCACCGCATCTTCTGGCACCCCGACTACTCGCGCGCGGCCTACCCGACCCCGGAAGACCTCCTGCGCGACGTCGCGCGCTACCTGCGCGAGCACGTGGTGCCGAAGATCATCGCCCTGGGCGGCGACTACATCCAGATGGACGCGCCCAACTACGCCCAGTGGCACGTGGACCGGGAGAACCGCGCCGCCTTCGAGGCCTGGGGCCACGACATGGCCGCCGAGCTGGTCGCCGACGCGGAGATCGACGACACGGTGTTCGAGGGCGTCGGCGGCGTCACGCGCGCCATCCACATCTGCCGGGGCAATGCGCCGGGCGGGCGATGGCTCGCCAACGGCGGCTACGAGGCCATCGCCGGCCAGGTCTTCCCGCGGCTCACCCGCTACGACCGGCTGCTGCTCGAGTACGACACGCCGCGCGCGGGCGACTTCGGCCCGCTGCGCCACGTGCGGCCGGAGGCGACGGTGGCACTCGGGCTCCTGACCACCAAGCAGGGCGCCCTCGAGGACGCGGGCGCGGTAGCAACGCGCATCCGCGAGGCGACGCGCTATGTCCCGCTCGAGCGCCTGGCCGTGAGCCCCCAGTGCGGCTTCGCCTCGGGGGAGGCGGGGAATCCCCTCACGCCGGAGCAGCAGGAGGCCAAGCTCCGGCGCGTGGGCGAAATCGCCCGGCAGGTTTGGCCGAGCTAGGCGCGTAGAAGGGATCGCGCGGCGCGCTAGTCGGCGGCCACCGCGGTGTGCAGGTCGTGGTGGACCGGTGCCGGCTTCGTCACCGTCGAGTACTTCGCGCAGCCGAAGAGCCAGGCCCCCACCAGCAGGTAGGCGAGGGCCACCATCGGGGTGCGGGCGATCCCGATCGCCTCGCCGTGCATGAAGCCGAAGAACGTCAGCGCCGCGCCCACGCCCGCGAAGCCGGCCGCCTTCGTGAAGTCGCGGTCCACGATGAACGCGGCCATCGCGCCCAGCACGAGGCCGCCCAGGATGGCGCCGCCGCCGAGGATCGCGAGGCCGTCGTAGAGCACGCCGACCTGGGCCAGCTTGTCGTGGCCGAGCGCGGCCGCGCTGGTGCCCGCCGCGCCGAGCGAGTTGTCGATCAGGAGCTTGCCCCACGCGGCCAGGTTGGGCGTGAGCGCCAGCACGATCGCGGGGGCATGCGCCTTGGGCGTCTCCTGGAAGGCCTGGGCCCCGATCAGCATGCCGATGTAGAGCAGGATCGGCGAGATCGCGATGACCGGGATCAGCGCCGACATCACCGAGATGATGCCGAACCACGCCAGGATGATGACCACGACGCCGGTGGCCGCCGAGTAGCCGATGCGCCCGCCCATCGCCTTCCAGCCCGGGTGGCCGATGTAGACCGCGTTGATGAAGGGGTTGCCCATCAGGCAGCCGATCAGGCTCACCACCCCGTCGGCGGTGAGCACGCGCGTGGTCGGGAAGCTGTCCCCCGCCACCGCGGCGCTCTCCACGTTGTCGAGGGCCTCGACCAGGTCGTAGATGCCGAAGGGGATCGCGGTGACCAGGATCACCCCGAGGTACTCGAACCCTCCGAAGACGTGGCCCACCGCGGGCAGCGGCAGCGAGAAGCCGAAGCTGGAGACCGACGCGGACAGCTTCTCCACGCTCATGCCGCCCCAGCCGTACCCGAAGGCGGTCGAGACCCACGCCACCGCGGTGCCCACCGCGATCGCGACCAGGCCCGCGGGCACGCCGTTGAGGTAGCGCACGCCGCCGAACCAGCTCGCCAGGATCACCGCGAAGCACAGGATGCCGATCACCGGCGTCATGAACATCTCCATCGCCGGCCGCATCGAGATGAAGGCGATGGAGACGCCCGCGAGGGTGCCGAGCAGCGCGGCGCGCGGGGTGATGCGTCGGATGACCGGGCCGATGAAGCCGCCCGCCATCAGCACGAAGCTCTGCACGAAGACCCAGGTGAGACCGGCCTCCCAGCCCTTGATCGGGTCGCCGGCCTTGATCGCGATCGGCAGCATGATCACGAAGGTGACCACGAACATGTGCGGCACGCTGATGCCGGAGGGCAGCGCGCACACGTCGTCGCGGCCGGTCTGCTTGGCGAGGCGATAGGCGAGCCACGCGTAGTAGAGCGTGCTCAGGCAGAGCATGAGCCCGGTGGCGGGCAGGATGCGGCCGAACACGATCGCGTCCGGCATCTTGAGCACGAAGCGCAGCAGCCCGGTGAGCACCAGGAGGTTCACCAGGATGTTGGTCCCGAACCCGAAGAAGGCGTTCCAGTCTCCGGGCGTCCACCAGGCCGGTGTCTTCGTCATCGTCGTGGTCGTCGTCGCCGATATCATTGGGCGTCTCCCAGGGCCGCCAGCACCCGCGTCGAATCCGTCACCCATCCGAAGATGCCGCCCTGGGCCGAGATCATGCGGAGGCCGATGGCGTGGAACTCCGGAAAGTACGAGCCGCAGCAGTCGCCGGGCACGATGCACCGGTAGCCGCGGTCGTTCGCCTCCCGCACCGTCGTGTGCACGCAGACCTCGGTGGTCACGCCGCACACGATGAGCGTCTCGATGTCGCGGTTCTGCAGGATCCCGTGCAGATCGGTGGCGTAGAACGCGCCCTTGCCGGGCTTGTCCACCACCGGCTCGCCCTCTTGCGGGTAGAGCGCGGGCACGATGTCGTGGCCGACCTCGCCCCGGATCAGGATGCGGCCCATCGGGCCGGGGTCGCCGATGCGCCGGCTCGGGGCCCCGCGCTCCACCTTGGCGCGCGGGGCGTCGGCCAGGTCCGGCCGGTGACCCTCGCGGGTGTGGACGACCAGCATGCCCACGGTGCGGGCACGGTCGAGCAGGGCCTTGCAGGGGCCGATCGCGGCGCTCAGCAGCGT